>JASUSO010000005.1 GCA_030446015.1 Methanobacteriota archaeon | reverse complement strand
GTTCACCGTCGGCGTCGGGGTAACGTTCACCGTCGGCGTCGGGGTAACGTTCACTGTCGGAGTCGGAGTAACGTTCACCGTCGGCGTCGGAGTAACGTTCACCGTCGGCGTCGGAGTAACGTTCACCGTCGGCGTCGGAGTAACGTTCACCGTCGGCGTCGGAGTAACGTTCACCGTTGGTGTCGGGGTGACGTTCACCGTCGGAGTCTGAGTAACGTTCACCGTTGGTGTCGGGGTTACATTGGCTTCTTCGGTGACCGTCACGTTCACCGTCTCGAAGAGAAGCGGAATGAGCGGCGTGTGGTCATTGTTGACCAGCTGGACCGAGAGGTTGTGCTCGCCCGGCGTCACGTTCTCCCAGGTGTGGGAGAGGTTCGTGGAGACGATGTAACCGCCGGTCGGCGGGATGGCGGGCTCGCTCTCATTCGTCGGTATCGGGGCGTCCAGGTAGTAGTGCAGGTGCCCCTCGCCCGGCACGTTCTCCTGCCCGGTCGGTTCGACCAGCGTGAAGTTCGTGACGTTCACGCTCACCGTGACGTTCCCGGCGGCGATGCTGGCACCCTCCATGGGCTCCTCGATGGTGACGTTCGCCTCGACGGCCGGAGTGGGCTCAGGAGTCACGTTCACTGTCGGCGTCGGTGTCACATTCACCGTCGGGGTCGGAGTGACGTTTTCTGTCGGCATCGGGGTCACGTTCTCCGTCGGAGTCGGCGTCACATTCTCCGTCGAAGTCGGCTCGGGCGTCACAACCGCCTCAAGAACGGTCACGTCGAGGATCAACGTATACTCGGCATCCTCGATGGTGTGTCCCGGAGGCCCATAGGAGAAGGTCAGGTTGTCCCCGTCGGAGACGTTCGTCACCGCAGGCCCGGTCGTGCCCTGCTCGCCGTTCACCCAGTAGGTCCAGTTGTTCGGCGTCTCATTCAGGATCTCATTCTCGATACCCGCAATCGATAGAATACTGAGATTCCCCTCTTCTGGAGGCAGGTCTTCTATAACCTGGTACTCGAATGCTCCAAGGATCGAGGCGGCGTCAAGTGCTCCAAGCACTGTCGCGTGCGGCACTTCGTACGTTTCGGTACTGTTTACCGGTGTAATGTTCACAGTCACTTCAGGGTCCAGTTCGACAGGTCCCATTCCAATCGTGACCGCCACACTTGCAGCGGAGAGCGACAGGAGAAGGACGATGCACAAACTGAACAATACAGGTCGTCTCATACATATCCCCCCTTACGAGCAGGGGGAATGAGCAGAGTAATATAAAAATATTGCTATAATAATTCTCAATCCCCAGTCTCGAAAAACAACCCCCAGTATTGGGGTGATTCTCGTTACGGATCTATCATCTGGCGGCATCACCCGATCACCGGGAGGAGAAGAAGACGATCATCCGGAAGGTTTTTGATTCGCGTTCGGCCCCCGCCTGGGCCCGGCATACCGCCGGGATGGGAGAAACAACCCGGCAATCGTTGCCGGTAAAAAGGTGAAGAGGTGGTGCAGGCCGGCGGCGCCTGCCGTCCCCTGCATCACTGCGCGGCGCCGACCAAACCGCTCTGGTTCCCGGTCATCGCCGGGGTCGTCTCGTTCTCGGTCACCGTCAGGTTCACGCCCGGCGGCACCAGCACCCGGTCGATGATGTGGATCACACCGTTCGTCGTGTTGATGTCCGCCATCGTGACGACGGCCTCCTCGACCATGACCTCGCCGTCGGTGACGGTGACGTTCAGGTCCTCGCCGGAGAGGGTCGTGAGCGTGCTCATGTTCTCGCTCGCGTTATCCATGCCGAGGAGCCCGCTGAAGATCTCGAGCACCCCGCCTTCCGACTCGTTTCCGGCGGTCTGGTTGCCACCCATCTCGGTGATGCTCGCCACGGTGTACTCACCGTCGACGACGTGGTACTGGAGGACCACCGTCAGGTTGTCGGTCTCGTTCATGAGCTGGTTCACGGTCTCGTTCCCGAGAGCGTCGAACGCCTCGTTACTCGGGGCGAATACCGTGTACGGGCCCGGACCGTTTAAGGTATCGTAGAGCCCCGCCACGGCGATCGCCTCGGCCAGCCGCGTCAGGTTCTCGTCCTGGTCGATGTAGGCGGCAATCGAGATGTTCGCGGTCTGGTTATCCATCTGCCCGGCCACGCCCGTGGGCGTTGGCGTCGCATTCTCGTCCCCGATCACCGCCGCCGTTGCGGCAAACGGCATCGCAAGAAGAGCAAGAATGCATGCGCATAGCATTAGCCATCGTCTCATACTACCATCCCCTTGGGAGAGGGGGAGGATCGGGACTGTATTATATAAAATTTATCATATTACCGATAACAACCCCGATGGCCAAACGAACATCCCAGACGGTTTTCTCCCGGCCCCGGCTGCGATGGGGGTGCTACAACCGCACCAGCACGGCCTTCTCCTCCGTATACTCCTCGAGCGCCCGGCTGCCGTTCTCCCTGCCGATCCCGCTCGCCTTCGTCCCCCCGAACGGCACCTCCGGCGGGATCTTCAGGTGCTGGTTGACCCAGACGATCCCCGCCTCGAGTTCCTCCGTCGCCCGGGCGATCGTCGCCGCGTTATGCGTCCATACCGACGCCCCGAGGCCGTACCGGGAGTTGTTCGCGAGTTCGAGCGCCTCATCGAGACCTGAAACGGCGGCGACCGGCAGCACCGGCCCGAAGACCTCCTCGGAGAAGAGGACGGAGTCGTGCGGAACACCGGCAACGAGCGTCGGCAGGAAGAAGAGGCCGCGCTTGTACTGCTCCCCTTCGGGCACCCGCCCCCCGGCGACGATCTCCCCCTCGTCCCGCTCCCGGGCGGCATCGACGAGATCGGCGACCCGGCGCAAGCCCGCCCGGTTGTTCAGCGGGCCCATCCCGACACCGCGGTCCATCCCGTTCCCGACCACGATCTCACCGACCCTCGCCGCCAGCCGCCGGACGAACTCGTCCGCAACCGAGTCAAAGACGTAGAGCCGTTTGACCGCCGTGCAGACCTGGCCGCAGTTGTAGAACCGCCCCCGGATGGCCCCCTCGACGGCCGCCCCAATATCGGCGTCGTCGCAGACGATCATCGGGTCGCTCCCCCCGAGTTCCAGCGTCAGCCGCTTCATCGCAGGAGCGGCGTCGAGAGCGACCTGCCGCCCGGTCTCGACCTCCCCGGTGAACGAGACCTTCCGGATAGCCGGGTTTCTCGCGATCTCCCGGCCGACCGTCTCCCCCGGCCCGGTGACGACGTTCAAGACACCCGGCGGAAGACCCGCCTCCATGAGGATCTCCGCGAGCTTCATGCAGGTCAGCGGCGCCGTCCGGGCAGGTTTCAGGACCATCGTGTTCCCCGCCGCAAGGGCCGCACCGATCTTCCAGCCCATGATGATCGCCGGCATGTTCCAGGGGATGATCGCGCCGCAGATGCCGAGCGGCCGTCTCTCTACGGTGGTGAGGCCGTAGCCCTTGAGGTGCGCGAACTCGCCCGCGAGCCTCGCCGCGATGCCGTGGTAGTACTCGAGGATGTTCGCAAACCCGTTGATCTCGTCGACCGCCTCCCGGATGGGTTTGCCCTGTTCGGCGGTCAGGAGCGCCGCAAGGTCGGTGTTCCTGCGCCGGACTTCCGTTGCGGCAAAAAAGAGGATCTTTGATCTCTCCCGCGGGCTCTTCGCGGCCCAGTCGGAGAAAGCCTCCCCGGCCGCCTCTACTGCGGCCAGAACATCGTCCTCGTCCCCGAGCGGCGCTTCGTCGACAACGTCGCCCGTCGCGGGGTTGTGCACCGGGAAGACCTTTCCGGAGACCGAATCGCGCCACTCGCCGTCGATCAGCATCTTCATAGGTGATCCTATGGATGGTCGGGGTAATATGCGCTCCGTCACCCGCGGTACTCGCACCGGCACCTGCCGATGGGGACGGCCACCGCCACGGCCATCCCGGCCAGCAGGACGAATGCAGCCAGGAACCCGGCCCCCCCGGCAACCAGCCCGGCAAGCGCGGAGAGGAACGTGAACCCGGCGTAGGACGCGGTGTTGAAGAGCCCGGTCATCACGCCCTGCTCGATCTTCGTCTCCGCGAGGAACGCGAGCGTCGCGACGATGATCACGCCCGAGAGCGCCCCGATGACGGGGAGCGCGTAGGGCGTGACATAGCCCGCCAGGACCGCCGCTGCCATCAGGAGCGAGGCGGCCCGGATGGCCGGGACGGGACGGAAGGTGAACCGGGGGGCGACGAGAACGGCAACGATGGTCGCGATGTTGACCGTCGAAAGCTGCAGGGCGATCACCGACGAGTCGTTCCCGGTGTATTCGGGGTAGACAGCCGCCACCGCCCCGGTCATCCCCACGAGGACGACCGCCGCAACAAAGAGCCAGAAGTAGTTCCGCACGATCCCGGCAAAGTCAGCCTTCGCGAAGCCGACGCGCTCGCTCTCCCGGACGATGAAACTCATCGCGGCCGCCGGGACGGCGAGCACCGTGAAGAGCGCGATCCCCGCAAGATGGCTGTCGAAGAGTGCATCGAGCCAGCCCGTCGCGAGGAGCCCCACGACCAGACCGAGGTTTAAGGCCGCCATGACGTAGCCGCTGAGCCGCCCGGCCGGGGCCTGGGAGTTCGCCCACGCGAGCGCCGCAGAGAGGAAGAGACCCGCCCCGATCCCCTCGACGACCCGGAAGGCGAGGAGCGGGAGCCCTGATGGAAAGAGCAGGATGAGGACGCCGCTTGCAAGAGTCAGGAGGAGCCCGGCGCGGATGAGGGGCACGCTCCCGATCCGGTCGCTTGCCATCCCCGCCGGCAGCACCGTCAGAAACGCGCCCAAAAAGTATGCAGAGTAGACCACGCCCTGCAGTGCCGCCCCCTCGGCAAAATCGGGAAGCACCGGGACGACGGCGTTCGAGAGCGCCATCACCACGAATATCCCGAGGAGGATGGGGAGTTTTTGCAGCATCCCTAGATCATGCGGTAGGTCTCGAGGTTCATGGGCGAGTGCGTCTCGATACGGTGCCGCTTGTAGATGGAACTGGCAAGGTCGATGGTCTTGTTCTCGTCGCCGTGGACGGTGAAGATCTTCTCCGGGCGGGGCTGGAGGTGAGCGACGTAGTTCATCAGCTGTTTACGGTCGGAGTGACCGGAGAACCCGTCGCTCGTCGCGATCTCGAGGTTGATCACGATCGTCTCGCGCCAGCCGAGCGGGATCTCGCGCCACCCTTTCTGGATACGCCGCCCGAGCGTCCCTTCCGCCTGGTAGCCGACGAAGACGAGCGTGTTGCGCTCGTCGGGGCCGAGGGCCTTGAGGTACTCCATCACCGGCCCGCCGTTCAACATACCGCTCGTGGTGATGATGACGCAGGGGTCGCCCGAGATCACCTTCTCCCGGAGGTCCGGCGAGTCCACCTGGACGAACGCCTCGGAGAGGAAGGGGTTTAAGCCCTCGCGGAAGATCTGGTTGCGGAGATCGCTGTTGAGGTACTCCGGGTAGGTCGTGTGGATCGCCGTCGCCTCTTTGATCATGCCGTCGAGGTAGATCTTCACCGGCGGAATCTTCTGCTTGCGGATACCCTCCTCGAGGGCGAGCATGACCTCCTGCGACCGGCCCACGGCGAACGCGGGGATGATCACCTTGCCGCCGCGCTTGATCGTCGTCGAGACCGTCTCGTAGAGTTTCTCCTCCGCGTCTTTCCTCTGGGGCTGGATATCGTTCGCTCCGCCGTAGGTGCTCTCCATGAAGAGCGCCTCAAGCCGGGGGAAGGACGAGACCGCGGGCGAGAAGAGCCTGGTCTTCTGGTAGTTGAAGTCGCCGGTGAACGCGATGTTGTAGAGCCCCTCACCGATATGGAAGTGCGCGATGGCCGAACCGAGGATATGCCCTGCGTTGTGGAAGGTGAGTTTGACGTCGGGGGCGATATCGGTCACGCTGCCGTAGTTGAGGGTGATCGAGTGCTTCATGTAGGTCCGCACCTCGTTTGAGGTGTAGGGGATCTTGTCCGTCTCCTTCCGGACGACGTCCAGGTAGTCGAGCTGGAGCATCGTCGAGAGGTCTCTCGTCGGCGGAGTCGAGTAGACCGGGCCCTCGTAGCCGTATTTGTAGAGGAGCGGGACGAGGGCGCAGTGGTCGAGGTGCGCGTGGGTGAGCACCACCGCATCGAGCGAGTCGAGCGGATAGATCTCGGGGACGTAGAGGTACGGCGTCCCGTTCGCGATGTTGCCCGGCTTCTCACCGCAGTCGACCAGGATCTTGCTCTCCGGCGTCGATATCAGGAACGCGGCGCGGCCGACCTCGCGGCAGCACCCGAGCGTGGTGACCCGCAGCCACTGGTCCTTGCTCGTGACCTCGCGGTGGATCCGGCGGCCGATCTTGCGCAGGAACGCCTTGCGTTCGTCTTTGACCGACCGCAGGTAGGTGCGGATCTGCTTCACCGTCGTGCTCTCGATCGGCGGCGTCCGGACAACCTTCGGTGTCCAGCCGATCAGCTTCGTGATCTCGCGGAGGGTTATCCCGTTCTTGCCGATGACGACGCCGGGCTTCTCCGCCTCGATCAGGACTTCCCCGGTCTCGGGGTCGAAGAAGAGATCGGTGATCCCCGCGCTCTCCGGCACGACCGCACGGATCTCCTGGGCGGCCCGCTCAGGGTCTTCAAGGATGTTCGGGCGCACGACGATCCGCTTTCTGAGATCGCGTGCCAGTATCTTTATCAAATCCGCCTGGTCGGCGAACTGTTTCGGATCGTCGGTGTAGATTACCAGTTCAGGTCCCTCGAACTCGACGTCTGAGACGGTAATCCCGCTTGGAACAATCTTGTTGATCTGCTCCTTGAGCTCCTGAAGTTTCTCTTCAATAACCATTAAAATCGTCCTAAAAAATATCAGGGGGTTGAACGGGCTGCCGACGGTCTCTGCAACCCGCTCTCGATGTGTTCTTCGTATTTGTCCTTCGTGATCACGACCACCATGATATCCTCGCCGGATGCGGAATCACGGCGCATCGCCGATCTGACGGCACGGACGGCGAGATCCTTCGCCTCGTCCTCCTTCATGTCGGGGCGATACTGGTCCTCGAGCACACCGTAGGCGAACGGTGACCCCGAGCCGGTGGCGACGATATCCTCTTCCTTGGTCGCCCCGCCCATGGCGTCGACGGAGTAGACGCTCGGCCCCTCGTCGTCGAACCCGCCCATCAGGAGCTGGACGTAGTAAGGATAGTAGCGGTTCTGGTTTAAGTAGTTCGAGAGCAGGGTCGACGCGGCACCGACAGACATCGTCTTGCCGCGGCGCATCTCAAAGAGGTTGCACTCGACCTGCATGATCCGGACGAGCTGCTGTGCGTCGCCGACGCCGCCGGCGGTCGTGAGGCCGATTCTCGGCGTGATCCGGTAGATCTTCTTCGCACGCTTGCTTGCGATCATATTCCCCATCGTCGCCCGCATCTCCGTTGCGAGCACCACGCCGCCGTCGAAGACCAGTCCTACGGTAGTTGTACCTTTCATAATCTGTTGGGAAGTATCAAGCATTGAAGCACCCCTAAAACCATTAAAACGCTTTATCTCGCTCAAAAGCGGTTAAGCGTATAGCGATATCATAAAACATAAATTTATCGCCGTACCTGGTCACGGCACGGCAGGGATAGGCACCAGTATATTATATGAATGTTGCCCCTTAATTCTTTCGCAGGGCCTGCTGCTGGTCGGGCAGCAGTACCTTGATCAACTCGCGGTCAAAGAGCATGGCGACAAGCCGCTTGTTCCCGTTGACCACCGGGAGCTGGTCGACCCGGGCCCGCCGCATCTTGAGTGCGCATTCGCTGACTTCGGCGTTCAGGGGGACGGAGAGGACGTTCTTGACCATCGCGTTCTTCACGGGGATCGGGAGGAGCTGGATCCGGGAGATGCCGTAACTGATGGTGTGCATGTCCCGGATGCTCTCCCACGTCCACTCGTCGTCGTCCGTGCCGTTCGAGAAGTCGCTGACCTCGACACCGTCCTCGATGCGGGAGTGCCGGATGAGGTCCCGCTCCGATATGATCCCGGTGAGCGTGCCGTCCTCCATCAGGACGGGGATGGCGTCGTAGCCGGAGATCTCGAGGATCCTCCCGACGAGCGAGAGCGGCGTCTCCTCCCAGAGGGCGTAGGTCTTGCTGATGTAGTTGTCTCTGATCGGGAGGGTGATGCGCAGCTGGGCGATGGCGCCAATCAGATCGGCGACGCTGATCAGCCCGACCATCGTCCCGTCCTCCATGACAGGGAGCCTGCGGATGTTGTGGCGCACCATCAGCTGGGCCGCCTCCGAGATGGGGGCGTCCGGCCGGATGACGACCGGGTCGGGCGTCATCAGGAGCCCGAGCTGGGTCTCTTCAGCTTTTCTGAGGAGGTCCTTTCTGGTGATGATGCCGACGAGCTCGCCGTCTTTGAGGACGGGGACGCCGCTGATGCCCGTGCGCTTCAGGATACGCAGGACATCGTCACGGTTTCCGGGGATCTCGACGCAGACGACGTCGGTCACCATGAAGTCGCGGACGAGCATCTGCTGCGGAGAGGTTATGATCTCACCACCGTTGTTGTAATGGGACTGTTTTGCACCACGTAGTCGGTCACGCTCCCGAGCAGGAGGCGGTCGACACCGCTCTTGCCGTAGGAGCCGAGAAGGATGAGATCGGCGCCCAGCTCTTCGGCAAGGGCGATGATCTGGGAGCCCGCGTGCCCCTGCCGGAGGTGCGTGAAGAGCGAAATGCCCGCCGCATTCGCTTTCTTACGAGCTGCTTCAAGAATCTCCTCTCCCTCTTTCTGCAAAACACTGTAGATGATCTCGAGTGTGCTGTCCATGGGAAGGGAAGAAAATAGCCCGGATTCGACCACATATACAACGTGAACTTCGGCTTTCCAGAGACCTGCCTCATCGAGGGCGACGTCCATTGCCCGGTTGGCCGGTTCGGAGCCGTCTATAGCAACGAGTATCTTACGGAACATACACACCACGCAGAACAGATACTTTTTATCTGGTTTCTATTGCAGGGTTAAAACTGTTTGGCAAATAGATGAAGAATCCAGCCGTTTCACGATGGTTGTCGTGACATCTCTGCTGAAAGAAATGTTGTTTTCTGACGGATCTACGACCAGGAAATTTGCTTTCTGCCCTTCCTCAAGGTACCCCGACACCCCTGCCAGCCGGGCTCCCGCGACGGCGGCGCGTAGGATCTCGTCAGGGCGCGCGCGGTACACGGTCGCGGTAAAGGACATCTCCCGGAGCATGTCGGGTTGGACGAACATCACGTTGTCCGTCCCGAGGTAGAACGTACCCCCGAGTTCGAGGATGCGCTCAATGGGCGGGTGGGCCGCCGATGACGCGACCCCGAGCAGCCAGTTCGATCGCGGGCAGACGACGACCGGGATACCCATATCGACGATCCGACGGAGTTGTGCGTCCGTCGCGTGGGTGCAGTGGACGAGCAGGTCGGGCTCAAACGCGAGCGCGTCGTCGACGTCGTTCGGGGTTCTCTCCCCGGCATGGAACGCGACGAGTTTCCCCGCGGCCCGGGCGTTCCTGACGATCTCTTCGGCGTTTGACACGTCGCGAGCGCTGCTGATGCCCGCGCCGTCGCTCACCGCCTCCCCGCCTTCGCGGCCGAGGATGACCGGGCGGCAATCGAGCCCGGCCGCCGCTTCACGGAGCGCCGCAACGCCCGGGGCTCCTCCCTCGCGGAAGTCGGCAAACCCGGTCGTCCCGGTGGCAAGCATCGTCGCGATGCTCGCGCGCATCCCCCGGACGAGTTCGTCTCGCGGGGTCGCCGCGAGGATCCTGTGCTTTAAGCCGTTCGGGGGTTTGACGAGGTCGGCAAGGCTGCCCCGGGCGGGGACGTCCATCGCGACGGTGTCGCCGAGGTGCGTGTGGGCGTTGAAGAAGGCGGGCACGATCCACCTCTCAGGTCTCCGGGAGGCGGGCTCGATCGAGGTGACGACCCCCCCCGTGACGGTGACGGTGACGTCTTCTTCCTGAAGGTCCTCGCCGAGGAGCGCACGGCCAGTGACGACGTAGGGGTTGGCATCCCGCATGGTAGATCCTCTGTTTTATATATTGCAAGGGAGAATATTTTGGTATGGCGAAGAAATCTGGCGGAAGACTGGTCTCCTCTGCCGGCCTGGTCAACTACTACGACAGTGACGATCACCGGGCCATCCACATCGACCCGAAGACCGTTGTCGTGTTTACCGCCGTGATCGGAGTGGCAGTCTTCATTCTCAATGCCCTCTTCTAATCCTTTTTGTTCTCCTTCAATGCGGCCCTGATGATGTCTTCTTTCGGCGTGAAGTAGACCTGGTCGTGTCCCTTCCACGCCCGGCAGTTCCTGAAGACCACCGCGGGCACACCCTGGTGGCTCTCGCCCATGACGAAGTTCGCGAAGGCCGCGATCTCGTCGACGACCGCTTCTTCGGTGATCTCGAGGACGTGGCCGAAGAGGTCGGTGTCGCCCCGGTAGTCGTCGATGGCCGTCATTCCCGCCCACCCGATGGCGATGCCGGTCTGGCCGCGCCGGAACGCCCGCCCGCAGGTGTCGGTGATGATCACCCGGACGTCTTTGCCGGTGATGCGGCGGATGGCGTCCCGGACCTCGGCGGCGGCCCTCATGGGGTCGGGCGGGAGGATGATGATCCGGCCGTCCTCGACGTTGCTGTGGTCGACGCCCGCCCGGACGCCGACATGGCCGGACGGCACCTCAGAGAGGATGAACGGGTATTCGAGCAGGATCTCGGCGGACGAGTCCAGGACCGCCTGGACGAACCGGGGGTCTTCCTTCGTCTTTGCCGCGATCCGCACGGCGTCCGCACCGGGGACGATGGAGGCGAGCTCGCGGGTGAAGCCCTTTGCCTTCGAGTAGACGGACGAGGCGACGGTTAGGATGTCTCCGTCCTCGAACGCGATCTGTTCGCAGATCAGGGCGGGAAGATCGTCTCCTCGCTGGATCAGGGGAAGGTTCCGGACACCGATTACCTGGATATCCATTGGAGTCACGGATAAGTGGTCGTCTCCGCATGCAGAAAAAGGCTCGGATTTCCGGCGGCGGGAGACTGCCGGGTTTCGGCGATTGTAGTCCCGGCAGAACCTGCGGCGCGTGGCTTGACTCTCCTGCAGCCGTGCGCGATGTCCGTCTCGCGACCGGAGTGTTCCATCCTCTCATACCGCGGCCGGCCCGGAAAATTATTGTGTGGATTATATATTACATATACAATCACCAGAGGAGCCCGGGGCATTAGAAAGTTATATATACGAGACTACCCAAGACTCGGCCGGCATCCCGCGAGGAGTCCGCGCCCGGGTTGGGGGGAAGGGGCAGACGCTCTGTACACGGAAGTGCCGGCTTGCATGAACGGTCGTACTCGTTTTGAGCCTTCGCGTAGCCCGGACCCGGACGAGCCGGGGCTCCGGGCCGGATGTCGCCGATACCCAGAACGAGGTGACGTACGTGCGAACGTATCTGATAGTTGGATTGATCATCGCGCTCTGTGTGTGCACCGCACCCGCGGCCGCGTGGGAGACGTATGACCCGCACACGCAGGGTTACTGGAAGAACCACCCGGAGGACTGGCCCGCTCCGTTCGAGAACCTGCGGGACCTCGTGAAATACGAAGATAACTTCTTCTACTCCGGCCAGGACTGGATGACGGTCCTGCAGACATCGCCGAAAGGCGGCAACGCCTACTACATCCTGGCCCACCAGTATATCGCGGCCGTGCTGAACATGTACAACGGCAACTGGGCGTCATATGAGCAGATCGATGAGGCCGGAGCACTCTTCGCAGAATACACACCGGCAGACATCGGGAAGTTAAAGGGCAACGACCCGCTCCGGAAGCGGTTCGTCGAACTCGCCGAATATCTTGACGACTACAACAACGGGAGGCTGAAAGAGTGAGGGGGATGGCCGACCCCATCCTGCCGGCGGATCACCGACAGGATGCCCCCAGATCCCCCTTCAGCCGAAACTCCGGCTCGAACGAGCCGATCAGGTCGAGGTACTGCTCGACGGTGCGGGTGAAGAGGAAGTTCTCCCGCACCCGTTCGCGCGCCGCGTTCCCCATCCGCTCGCGGAGATCGGGGTCCCGGAGGAGCCGGACGATCCTCTCCGCCGCCTCGTCAATGGACGAGACCAGAAACCCGCTCTTTCCGTCCTCGATCTGATGGCGGATACCGCCGACGTTCCCGCCGATCACCGCCGCGCCCTTCCACATCGCCTCCGAGACCGTCAGCCCGAACCCTTCGCGGATGGACTTCTGCAGGACGACCGCCGCCCGCCGCTGGAGCGCGTTCACGAGCGCTCCGTCCTGGACACTGAGGACGATGATCCGCTCGTTACGATGGGCGAGGAGCGACCGGTAGACCGCCGCCCCCTCCGGGTCGTCGGTCGCGACGTTCCCGACGAGGACCAGGGTGCACTCCTCCTTCTTCCTCGCCTTCTCAAACGCCCGGATGACCCCTTCGGGGTCCTTCCAGTGGTCGAACCGGGAGATCTGCACGACGAGCGGGAGGTCGGTCGGGATGCCGTAATGCTCAAGCCGCTCGTCGATGGCGCTCTCGGGGAGGTCCTTGTTCACGATGGAGAAGGGGTCGATCCCGGGCGTGAAGAAGACCTGCGGTCTTCTGAGATCCAGCCTGTAGTCCCCGCAGGAGAGGATGACGGCATCGTAGCGCTCGATGAACGGGAGGAGGTAGTTCCAGACTTCCCGGTTCGGGGCGGTGAGGTCGAGGTGGCAGCGCCATATCCAGGGGCTCTTCTTCCGGTAATGGGTGATCAGCGGGAGCGGCTGCGGGTCGTGGATGACGACGACGTCGTGGTCGAGGTGGTTTCGTATGGCGTTCTCGTGAATGACGTGCTCGTAGATCTCCTTCTTTCGGTCGGTCAGGTTGATCTCCGCACCCTGGAGGGCGTTGTGGAACTTCTTCGTCACGCTGAAGAAGTCCGGCGGGCCGTGCACGACGCGCCACCCGGTCTGTATCCCGAGGCTGTTCATCAGGAGGGTCAGGGAGGAGAGGATCTGCGAGACCCCGCCGCCGTAGTAGGTGGAGTTCATGTGCATGACGTGCATGTCACGGAGCGGCCGCGCCTTCGCCTTAATGCGGTTTACGGCCTCTTTCCCGATATGCCGCTCATAGTCGTCGATCGTGTGGATCGCGTTCATCCCGATCGCCCCCCCATTCTCGCGATCGTTCTTATGCGTAACGACGGGGGCCCGGCCGCGCCCTGCAGGACCGCGGGACGGGCTCCATACCTATATATGTACCCGGCATAATGCTGACCGCCCGCCGCCTGAACAGAAGGCCGGGCGGGCAGACGGAGGCCTGGACGTATGGAGTATGGATCGGGTGCATATGGCCTGCCGGGCAGGCACGGGTCGTTCTGGATGGAGACTACCGCGGCGGAGGCGCCGTATCCCCCGCTGCCGGGGAACCTGGAGACCGATGTGGCGGTCGTGGGCGGGGGTATCGTCGGGATCACCACCGCCGTCCTGCTCAAGCGGGCCGGGTATGCAGTCACCCTGCTCGAGGGGAACCGGATCGCCGGAGGGGTGACCGGGCACACGACGGCGAAGGTCACCTCCCTCCACCGGCTGATCTACAAGGAACTCATCGACCGGTTCGGGAGCAGGCCGGCGCAGCAGTACGCCGAAGCGAACCAGGCGGCGATCGAGACGGTAGCGTCCTTCGTTCGGGAGTACGGCATCGCCTGCGACTTCGTCCGAAGACCGGCCTACACCTACGCGGAGACGGAGGAGGAACGCGACCGGGTCGCGGCCGAGGCGGACGCGGCGCGGAGCCTCGGGCTTCCGGCAGCGTTCGTCAATGAGATCCCGCTCCCGGCCAGAAGTTACGGCGCGGTGGTCTTCGAGAACCAGGCGCAGTTCCACCCGGTGAAGTACCTCCTGCACCTGGCGTCGCTGATCCCCGGCGACGGGAGCGCGGTCTACGAGAAGACCCGGGCGCTCGAGGTGCAGGACGGCAAAGGCCGGTGCACGGTCAGGACGACGTCGGGCGTCGTCACGGCGGATGCCGTGGTTCTCGCGACCCATTACCCCTTCTACGACAGCCCCGGGTTCTACTTCGCCCGGATGGAGCCGTCACGCTCCTACGCGCTCGGCGTCCGGATCGACGAGCCCTTCCCCGCGGGGATGTTCATCAACGCCGACGGCCCCGCCCACTCCTGGCGGTCGCAGCCCGCCGACGGCGGCGAACTCGTCATCGTCGGCGGCATGGGGCACCGGACCGGCGAGGACATTGACACGCGGCGGTGCTACCGCGACCTCGAGGCCTACGCCCGGTCGGTCTACCCGGTCCGGTCCGTCGACTACCGGTGGTCGGCGCAGGACTACATCACCCTCGACGGCGCCCCCTACATCGGCCGGCTCGCCGACGGCCACGAGAACGTCTACGTCGCGACCGGGTTTCGGAAGTGGGGGATGACCAACGGCACCGCGGCGGGGACGATCATCGCCGACATGATCCGGGGGCGCGAGAACCCCTACGCGGAGGTCTACGCCCCCAACCGGTTCAAACCGGCGGCGTCGGTCCGGCGGTTCCTCGCGCACAACATCGGGGTCGCCGAGAAGTACATCGGCGGCGCGATATCCCGGCCGGCCGGGGACCTCGCGGACGTCGCACCCGGCGAAGGGCGGATCCTGATGATCGAGGGCGAGAAGGCCGGCGTCTTCCGGGACGAGAAAGGGCTGGTCCACGCGGTCAACCCCACCTGCATGCACCTCGGGTGCATCGTCGCCTGGAACAGCGCCGAAGAGACCTGGGACTGCCCCTGCCACGGCTCGCGCTACGATGCCGACGGGAAGGTGATCCACGGGCCGGCGGTGAGGGATCTTGCGCCGCGAGGGGGATGAGCGGCGATGGGTGTGGGTTGAGACTGGCCGAAGGGCAGGAGCACCAAAGGTGCGAGGCTGGAGGGAAACCGTGCATGTTCTTCCTAGGATCTCCCCATGCAGTGGACTGTGGGAATATCGCCATTGGGGGAACGACGCTCCGCAGGAGCGGAGTTCGAGCACCGAAGGTGCGAAGAGGGGCTGACGGGGAGGGGGGCGAGCCCCCCTCCCCTGTCTCCACATTCAAAAGAATTCCTGTAACCCCGCCCCGCCCGGCCTCCGGCCTCCTCCTCCGCACCTTCGGTGCTCAAACTCCTGCCGTCCGCTCCGCTCCCGGCAGTCGTTCCCCGCCCCAAGGGGCGGGGGCAGTCACGGCGATAGGTGGTGGTTCAGAGAACGACTGTCCGTAGGACAGGAGTTCGAGAAGGCCGTAGGTCTTCGAGAGCCGGAGTAAGAACACCGAAGGCGCGATGCCGGTGGAAAAGCCGTTCACAAACCGCGATCGGGAAAAAACTGAATATCGTTTGGGCAGGTTAATTTTCTTGCCTCCCACCCTGTGAGTGCACAAACCCCGCCCACTAAAACACCCCGACACCAGAAGAACACCAGATGGATAACTATAAATCCGCCCGCCCGCACAACTCCCAGTAATCATGTACCTCGTCATCCGCTGTCCGGGCTGCAAGACCTTCAACTACGTTGACCGTTATCAGCGCTGGCGGCTCTGTCCGATGTGCGGCGAGGTGATCAACGTCCAGCGGGTGCCGATCTACCTGGACGCCGACAACTTCCTGGACGCAGAGCGGGTCGTGGAGCAGCTCGAGGCGTACCTGCACCAGACCGGGAAAAAAGATCTCACGGAGCAGGACATCCGCAAGCTCCGGGCGCAGTATGCCCGGTGGGTGAAGAGCCGGGTCTGACCGGTCACCAGAGACGACCGCAGCCCGGGCAGAGCATGCTCACTCTTCTTCCGCAGTGCGGGCAGTAAAGGCCCGTACGCTCGTTGTTCTCCAGCGGCCGCCCACACCGCTTGCAGTGGATCGGGGCCTCGAACCCACACTCGTGCCTGACCATATCAGTCCAGATATTCGTAGTTCTTCACAAAAAGGTTTCCTTTCCCGCGATTCGCGAGATCGCCGGCAAACTGGATAAGCGTGCGCCCGTCGTGCTGCACCGGCCCGATCTTCTTGAAGGTCGGGATCATCTCCCGTGCGGTGCCGTAGACGTAGCAGGAGCCCCCCTTCATGTTCGCGGCCGGGCGGCTGCAGTCCCCGTGGACGATGAGCGTGCCGCCGCGCATCTCCGCCCCGGGCATATCCCCGGCATCGCCGTGGACGATCACCGTGCCGTCCGCGAGGTTCTCCGCGAGGAAATCCCCGGCGCGGCCGAAGACCTCGACGGTGCCCCCCTTCATCCCCTTCCGGCCGCCGCGGTACCCCGAGGCGCAGTAGTCGGCGACATCGCCCCGGCAGACAATGGCTCCTCCCGCCATCTCCCGGCCGAGCCAGCCGTCGGCGTTCCCGTGGATCTCGATCGTCCCGGCGGTCATGAAGTTGCCGCAGTGCATCCCGATGTCGCCGAGGACGGTGATCTTCCCGCCGTCCATGTACTCACCGACTCTCTTCAACCGGAACGTCTCTCCCGAGAGGACGACCTCTACGCCCTCCGCCCGATCGGCCTCGCCCTCCACCGAGACCGAGAAGACCTCGTCGAGCCGGAGCTCCCGGTTCCCCCGCCAGACCAGGAGATCGGTGCCCGAAAGGAAGTTCTTCGGGACGATCGACTCCGCCTCGATCGGGATGAATCCCTTCGCCGCGGGCTTCATCGCGAGCGTGACCTTCATAGGTCCGCCTCCGTCTCGATGCACCGGTTCCGGCTCAGGTACTCCTCCTGCACCGGGTAGTTGCTCATCCGGACGGTGTAGTAGCGTTCGAACTTCTCGATGAAGTCAGGATCCTTGCTCATATCGTAGTTCTCCGGAACCTTCGGCCTGACCCAGAACGTGGCGTTGCTCCCGTGCACCAGGCACTCGCCCCGCCGGGCGACGACCCTGCCCCGCTTGATCGTGTACTCGGTCTGGCTGAATCCGTCGATCACCTTCTGGTACTCGGCCGAGGGATCGACCTCGTCGATCTTGAGCGGATAGATCGCGATGTCCGCGTCGGCGCCCGGCGCGAGGTGCCCTTTCCCGAGATCCTGGATCCCGAGCGCCCGCGCCGCGCCGGCCCGGGTCATCACCGCGATCTCGTTCCAGTCGAGTTCGCGCTCGATCGCCGGGAGTGGCACCCGTGACCCGGTATCGGGGTGGACCGTCGCGAACTCGGCATCGCGGTAGCGCTTGCTCATCAGGAGGGCGATGATCTCCGGGTACTTGACGAACGGCGCACCGTTCGGGTTGTCCGTCGTGAGCAGGCACTGCCAGGGGCTCTTCGTGAGGAGCGCGAGCTCAAGGCCGATCGACCACATGATCGAGTTGACCAGGTTCTTGCGCCGGTAGACGACCGGGATGATCCCTGAGCCAGTCTCGAGTTCCACGTCGTGATTGCTCCACTTGTCGTGGTGGAGGCGGTAGAGGTTGAACTCCATCGGCCCGTCGGCGGTCATCGTCGTCGTCCGGCCGAACATCACCTGCCCCATATCGATGACGATCTGCGGCCGCATGCTGACGAAGTTTGCGATCGGCTCGCTCTTTGAGCAGAAGTCCTTCCACCCCGACCCGCCGTAGGCATGGTACTGGACGTGGGTCGCATACAGCGTCTGCCGCTTCGGATTCAGGTCGGGGATGAGGCCCATGGACCCGAGCGTGCAGGTGTAGTTCCCCGGGGTGCCCAGGTTGTTGCAGTGGAGGTGCACCGAGTGCGGGAGGTGGAGGAGCTCGTTCGCCTCCACGACCGACCGGATGATCTCGGCCGGCGTCACCTCGAAGTAGGGCACCGGATCGCGGATGCAGGAGACGTTCTTGCCCCACTGCCAGGCTTCGGTGCCGCCGGGGTTCGTGAGTTTGACGCCGAACCCCTTCACGGCCGAGAGCGTCCAGGCGATGATGGCGGCGACCCGTTTGATGTCGCCGTCCCGGATCGCCTCCATGATCGCCCAGTTCCCATCGAAGAGGGTGTTCGCCATCGTGTCCTGCAGCGGCGTGTAGGTGAACTCCTCGTGGGTGTGCCGGGCCTCGAGCGGCGCCATCGCGCCCTCGAGCAGGGTGGTGTAGCCCATCACGCTGTAGCGGTAACTGTTGCCGTAGGTCGTCGGGACGCTGTAGCCGGACGTGGCGTGCATCGGCCCCCGGCGGGGCGTCCTTCCCGCCCGCATATCCTCCGGGCTCATGTAGCGCCCGAAGTTCACCTTCGTCCCGCAGATATGGGTGTGGGAGTCGATCCCGCCCGGCATCGTGAGCATCCCGCGGGCGTCGACCACCTCGGCGGCATCGCTCACCTCCTCGACGATCTTCCCATCGCGGATGGCGATATCCATCACGTCGCCGTTGATCCCGCGGAGCGGATCGATGACGCAGGCGTTCTTCACCAGGAGCTCCGTCATGGCTGTTGCGCCTCCTGCATCAGGGCGTACATCCGGGAGAGGACCTCCTCATCGGAGAGGTAGTCCGACCAGAGGACGCGCCGCGTCCGGATCGGCACCCCGTCCATCCGGTAGGCCGTCCCTTCTGCGTCGATCCCGGTCACCGCGACCGGGATCTGGACGTTGCAGAACGCGGTGGTGGCGTTCGGGTAGGGGTCGAGCTGGACGATCGGGATCTCGGCGAGGTGCTCCAGGCACCTGCGCGGGAAGTGGGCGGCCGGGTCGCTCCCGACGATCAGCGCCGCGTCGCACTCCTTCCGGGCCAGGATGTCCACCGCCGTCGTCTCTCCCGGGTTATAGAACGCGATCCCCCGGGAGAAGTCGATCCCGAAGGGATACCCGGTCATCCAGGTGTTCACTTCGTTCGACCCGTAGACGTTGTAGTGGCCCCGCATCGCCGAGATGGTGAACTTCGTGTGCCGGTTCAACTCCGAGACGAGTTCGATGGCGTTGCGGATGTTCTTGTACTTCCCCGGCGTCATCGTGAGCCCGAGCCCGAAGTAGACCGCCCCGAACTTAGCGGACTTGCAGAGGTTCGCCACCCGGATGAGCTGCTCGCGGGTGACGCCCGCGACCGTCCGCGGGATCGTCTCCGTCTTCCCCTGGACGATCGCCCGGAGCGCCGAGAGGATTGCATAGTCCCCGCCGGGCCTGACCTGGACGAACTCGTCGGCGATGTTCGCGGTCTCGGTCTTCCTGACGTCGACGACGATCACCTTCCGGTCGCGGAAGGCGTTATCGAGGAAGAACCCCTCCGCATAACGGGTGTAGCGGGAGAGGTGCCGCGGATGGGCGTCGATCGGGTTCGACCCCCAGTAGATGACGAGATCCGCCCGGTTCTTCACCACCCCGAGGGTGCAGCCCGGGTGCCCGACCTCCTGGATGGCGAGGATCGAGGGGCCGTGGCAGACCGAGGAGGTGTTGTCGATGACGCCGTGGATGAGTTCGGCCATGTGCACCCCCACGCACTGGGCCTCCCCGTGGGTTCCGCTCCACCCATACAGGAGCGGGCGCTCGGCAGATAGAAGCATATCGGCGGCGTAGCGGATGGCCTCGTCGTAGGTGATATCCTTCCACTCATCTCCGACGCGCTGGATCGGGTTCTTCAGCCTCTTCTCGCCCATGAACTTCGTCGTCCCGAGCTCGCAGGCGTTCGTCACGGCGACCACCCTGTCCCCCTCGACCTCCACCTCGATGTCGTCGCAGAGGCATCCGCAGAACGGGCAGACCGCGTCCTTAACGATCATACGCAAGCCCTCCCAGGTCTTCCATCAGCTCGTGAACCAGTTTCGGTGCTTCGTCGGTCGGCTCGATCTCCACCATGTGGGACTTGAAGTCCGGCATCCCGGTGGAGCGGGTGCCGGCGGAGAGGATGTGGTTTGCATACGGCCCGTAGGGGACGAAGACGGTGCCCATCTCCACCTCGACCGATGCAGAGACCCGCATCACGACGTCGCCGCACGGCCCGGTCACCCGGATCGCATCTCCGTCATCGAGGCCGAGTTCCATCATGTCGAACTCGTGCATGAAGCAGGTCGAGGTCTCCGCCGCGTATTCGGGCGAGGTCTTGTTCTCGACGGTCACGCCCTGGTTCACCGTCCTCCCGGTGATCATGAGGAACTTCATGCCTCCGCCTCCGCGATCTGCACCCCTTCCACCATCCGGGCGACCCGGATCGCGCCGTTCGGGCAGTTGAGTTCGCAGGTCTTGCACCCCGTGCACTTCTCCTCGTGGATGACCCGCACCCGGCCGCCCTCGACCCGCATGATCACCTCGTCGCTCGAGGAGGTCCCCGACCCCGCAAGCTGCTGGTCGATCTTCCGGTTGACCGGGCAGGAGACGCAACAGTTCCCGCACCGCATGCAGAGGGTGTCATCGACCTCCAGGCGGTACCACGACCAGAGCGCCGTCCCGTCGCGGGACGTGACGTCGAGGATCCGGCCGCTCGCAAGGACGGCCTCGGGGCATGCCTCGACGCAGAGGCCGCACCGGACACAGTGGCCGGGGTAGATCTCCGGCTCCCACCCGTCCCTCGTGCGGAGAACCGCGATCGCATCGGGCGCGGGGCAGATCATCATGCAGGAGAGGCATGCCACGCACTCGTTCCCCGTCAGGGACGGATAGTCCTTGAAGTAGGAGGGGGTTTCGAGCGGCGCGGTCTTCGCGAAGAAGAACTTCCGGATCCATTCCGGCCGGAGGAACTCTCGCAGGTAGTAGACGATCGATCGCATCTCTTCACCTCTCGTTGCACGCGATGCAGGGGTCGCTGCTGATGAACGTCGACGTCACGTCGGCGATCGACGCGGCGTCCTTGATCATCTCGTGGGCGCAGGCCTCGATGTTCATGACCGAGGGCGTCCGGATCGCGATATCGATCACCCTGCCGTAGTCGTCGGTCTTGATGGCGTAGGTCAGCTCGCCCCGGGGGGCTTCGCCGGCATACGACGTCTCGCCCGCCTTGCAGAACCCGCCGCCCCGGATGGGGCCGTCGGGGAGCGTCTCGATGCACTTTCGTATCAGGTCGATGCTCTGGAAGACCTCCTGGAACCTGACCATGACACGGGCGAAGTTGTCGCCCTCCGTCCGGGTTATCTGGGTAAACCCGAGCGCCCGGTAGGTCGGGTGGCGGAGGCGGAGATCGCAGTCCTCGACCCCGCTCGCCCGGGCGGTGGGGCCGACGGTGTGGGCCCGGATCGCGTCTTCCCGGCTCATGTAGCCGATCCCCTTGCTCCGGAGCGCAATCAGCGGGCCGGTCTCGAAGATCCGGACGTGCCGCTTCATCTCCTCCTCAACCTTTGCAAGGTCGGCGAGCATCGCCGCGGCGTCGCCCGGGAGGAGGTCGAACCGGACGCCGCCCGGGATCATGTAGGCGGTGTTGATCCGGGAGCCCGTGAGACGCTCCAGGTTGTCGAGCACCGTCTCCCGGGTATTGAGGAGGTACATCGCGAGCGTCTCGTGCTCGATCGTGTAGCAGTAGGAGAAGTTCGCGAGGATGTGGCTTGCCACCCGGTCGAGTTCGTTCGCGACGACCCGCAGGTATGCCGCCCGCGGCGGGACGGCGATATCGCTGATCTTCTCCATCGCCTCGATGAAGACCATGTTGTGGACGACCGAGCAGATGCCGCAGACCCGCTCGGCGAGGAACATCACCTCCTGCCAGGGACGGCCCCGCATGATCCGCTCGATCCCCTTCTTCATGTAGCCGAGCTCGACCTCGGCGCGGAGCACCCGCTCGCCCGCCGTCTCGCACTTGATGCGGACGGGCTCCTTCCAGCAGGGATGCATCGGGCCGAGCGGGATGGAGACGTCGACGGTCTTCTTCATGGCTGTTTCTCCTCGTAGTCCTTGAATATCAGCGGCGCGACCGAGAGGATGGCAGAGAGTATCTCAGTAGGACGGGGCGGGCAGCCCGGCACCTGTGCGGCTATCGGTATGTACTTCTCGACGGGCGGACTCGTCAAGGTACCCTTCCGGGCATAGACACACCCCGATATGGGGCAGTTGCCGATGGCGACGGCAACCTTCGGTTCCGGGATCTTCTCCCAGATATCGCGGAGTTTGTCGACCCACTGGGGGGTGACGGACCCGATCACCAAGAGGACGTCGGCCTCCCGCGGGTTGTTGTGGACGTAGATCCCGTACTGCTCGATGTCGTAGCGCGGCGCGAGGCAGGCGAGCACCTCGATGTCGCAGCCGTTGCACGACCCGACATCGACGTAACTGACGTGGATCGACCGGGACCGGACGGTGTTCTTGATCTTCTGGAGGATGCTCATGAGAGGACCGCCTCCCGGACCCGCTCTTTTCCTCTCGCGACCGCCTCTTCAAAGGGCATCTCTTGCGTCATTGCTGTTGTTTCGCTGTAGATCGTCTGCATTGTCTCTCTATCCACGAGGGGGATGAACCGGGTGAAGAGGTCGCAGCCGAGTTCTGCCGCGACCGGGTCGCCGTCGTCCGCGTGCTGCTGCCCCATCTGCCACCGGGACTCGATGTTCTCGAGCAGGGACATGTCGAACCGCCGGATCAGCACCATCCGCAATTTTGCATCGCTCATCCCGAGGCGCGCTGCAATCGCACGGACGGTCTCGTCGTGCCGCATGCTCGTCAGGATGGTGTACTTCATCTGCCGGAGGTCTTTTTCGTAGAGGAACTTCACGCGATCACCCCCAGCGCGTGCGCCGCCGCGTAGGCGAGGAACCCGAGCACCATCACCCAGAGCAGCACCATCTCGGAGCGTTTCAGGGTGTGTTCGTCCCGCATCCAGGTCAGCGCCGTGGCGACGGCGAGGAGGATGACGCCCGCGACCGTCTGTTCGATTACGCTCCCGTTCCGGGCGGCCTGGACGAGGAAGACCCCGACGTAGAAGACCGCCCCCGCGGTGATCATGAGCCGGAGCATGCTCATCCCATCACCACCCCGAGGACGATGATGTAGACGACGAGTGCGCCCGTCGCCAGGCTCTGTATCGTCACGGTGTCGTAGGGCGAGAGCATGGGGGTGACGGCGCAGACGAACGAGAGCGAGACGAGGACGACGAGCATCGCAAGCAGCGTCAGCCAGAACGGCAGCGCCCCGATGAAGATGAGGACGAACGCGTAGAGGAGGACGTAGGTCTTGAGGGCGTACGCCACCTCGATCCCGGCACGCCAGACCCCGAAGTGCTCGGTCAGGTTCCCGCTCACGATCTCCTTCGCCTCGATGATCGAGAAGGGGCCGTAGTGCATCTTGGAGAGGATCACGAGGTACATCGCCGCGGCCGCCGGGAACGCGATGATGAGGAGCGGGCCGTTCGCCGCCTGGTAGGCCGCGATATCCGCGATCGAGAGCGATCGGGTGAAGAAGTAGATCGCGACGACGGTGACGAGGAGCGGCAGCTCCGACGCCGCCGAGATGACCGACCGGATCGCCCCGAACTTCGTGTAGGGCGAACCCGTCGAGAGCCCCATCCCGTGCTCCACGATCTTGTGGAGGAGGTAGACCCCGAAGAGGAGGAGGATGCTCCCTCCCGTGAGGAGGACGACGAGGGCTCCGCTCCAGATGGCGATGGCGACGAAGACGATCCCGACGTAGAGCGCCTGGCTGGCCGTCTTCGGGATCCAGGTCTGTTTGAAGGAGAACTTCAGGGTGTGCAGGATCTCCTGCCAGATCGGCGGTCCCGGCCGTCCCTGGACTCTCGCGATGACTTTCCGGTGGATGCCGTGGAAGAGCAGGCCGACGAAGGTGGCAAAGAGCAGGTATTCGATCATGTCAGTATCCTATGAACGGGATGTCTTCTTCTCCGGATTTTGCGTTCCACCACAGTGCGATGAAGATGACGAAAGCCGGGAACGCGACGACCGCGACGAGCTCCGCGGCAATGGCCGGAAGGAAGCCGAGGGCGGCAAGGACCCCGGCCGCCGCCGCGATGACGCCCGCGGCAAGCCCGACAATCAGTGCAGTCCGTTTCTTCATGGCAATCACATCGATATGACGATCTCCATCACGCGCAGGAAGAGGAGGAGCGAGCTGACGTGGACCATCAGGATGAACGGCGCCCCCTGCGCCCTCGTGATCTCCGCCTTTGCGATGTAGAACGGCGCCATGCCCTCCCCCATGACGCCGAGGACCAGGAACGCTTTCGCGATGAGGGGGACCGTCACCGCGGTGGTGAAGAGCTCCCACATGCTCAGCGTGCCGGTGCTCGCGACGACGATCGCCGCGCCGCCGAAGAGCGGGATGGTGGCGAGCATCGCGACGATGCCGTACTGGAACGCGGCGTTCAAGACGTGCCGGTTCCGGTAGGCCGCGACGATGCCGATGTTCGTGATCCCGACAAGCGAAGCGAAGAGGGTGAAGTTGAAGACGTCCCCGGTCACCATCGCCCCGAGCGTGGCGAGCCCGCAGGCGATCGCCATGAACCGCTGGAACCGCAGGAGGCCGGGCTCGACCTCTTTCGTGTAGTAGGCGTCGCCGCCGAACGCGATGTCCACCTGCCGCTCCGGGCGGCTCACGATGACGAAGATCGTGAAGAGGAGGGCGAAGGCGAAGAGCACCGTCGTGTAGGGGCTGAAGTAGGCGACGATGTCGCCGAACTCCAGCACGAAGAGTTCCGGCCCGCCGATCTGGGGGTTGGGGAGGTTAAACATCCGGACCACCTCGCCGCATCGTCCCGACGAGGGACATCTTCGCCATCACTTTGAGGAGGATCGCGCCGCCCGCCATCATCACCCCGAAGAACCAGTACTGCGGGAGGAACATGAAGACGAAGAACGCCGCGATCCAGATCGCCCACGCGTAGCCGCTTGCGGTCTCGATCAACTCGAACTGCTCGGCATGCCCGCGGCACATGAAGTAGAAGACCACGCCGACCGCGGCGACCGCTCCGCCAGTGAACCCCGAGAGGACGATGCCGTAGGCGACCAGGATCAGGGCAAGGATGCCCGGGGCGCTGTCCATCACCTCAAGCCGGAACGCCGGCCCCTCCGGGGCCTTGAGCCCTTCCTTTGCGATGTAGACCTCGGAGACGGCCATCAGTTCGGATATCCCGACGACGAGCCCCGGGAGGATGAGCGCCTCGGCGAGGTCGGTGGCGATGAGCGCGATCACGACGAGCCCGAGGACCTCCGCAAGGTCGGTGAGGAGGACCCGGTGCAGGTCATCTTTCTCCCGGACGATGGCTGCAAAACCGATGATGAGCCCGATCACCGCGACGGCGAGCCCGATCGAGTAGGTGACGGCGTCCATCAGTCATCCCTCCGGAAGAGATAACTCGCGATCGCAAACGCTACAAAGAGGATGCTCGTCTCGACGACCGTATCGAACCCCCGGGTGTTGTAGAGGATCTCATCGATGATGCCGCCGGGGTGGGCGACGATCGTCGTCCCCATATGGAGGGTGGTGTCGGCGAGCCACTGGCTGAACGGTGATAGGTAGGCGGTCACGTAGCCGGCGTAGGGGGAGTTCTCCGGGTACTGCGACTTCACCGGGGTGGTCCCGAACGGCACGCCGCCCCGGTCGTAGGGGTCAAGGGGGCTTGCCGGGTCGAGGGTCTTTGGGTAGAGCGGGTCCTCGTGGTAGGAGATGGACGGCAGGGTGATGAGGCCGAAGACGAGCACGATCACGAAGAGGAGCGCATACAGCCCAGTAAGGTTCTCGACCCGTGAGATCGTCGCGGATATCCGGGTGATGATCGAGCGGTGGGGTGTCACCGTGCCGCCTCCTTGCGTTCAATGACCCGCATGAGGACGAAGGTCGAGATCGCCGTCACGGCGATGAACGTCATGAGAGCGAGCATCTCGTCGTAGGCGAGCATGATGAGGAGGAGCCCGAACGCGGGGATCTCAAGGTTGATCAGCCGTGAGAGGTAGGTCTTCTCGCGCGGGAACCCGGCGGCGATCACCCCGATGATAAGGATGATGCAGCCGAGGATGAACTCAGGTGTCACGGAGATCCCTCCTCATGAGCGGCAGGATGATGATGGTCGAGATGGGGATGATCAGGCTGACGACGATCGCGACGTCCAGGTAACCGCGGTCGATGATGAACGGCAGGACGCCGCCGTAGGTGATCCCGATCGCGATCAGCTTGTTGAAGGGGTCCCGCTGGAGGTAGGTGCCGAGAGCCCCGATGAGCGCCACGGCCGCGAAGAGGAGGACGAGGATCTCATCCACGCCGCTCACCCCCGGCGTAGGTGCTCGCGACGGCGTTCGCTTCGAGCGTCGAGCCGACGAAGTAGGCCGCGGCCGCGGCGAGGGCGAGGGGGTGGTCGAGCAGCAGGACGACCGCTCCCGCGACGGCGAAGTTCATGACGTTCACGTAGGGGAGTTTTCTCCCCGTGTTCCTCTCAATCGTCGCCCTGATGACGGCAAAGACCGCAATCGCGGCGACGACGTAGATCGCGATCACTCTCGAACCCTCCAGAGCCGTGCAAGAAGTCGGCTCGCGTGGGTGTGGGAGAGCCCCTGGATGGTGAGGATGGCGATGACCATGCCCGCGATGAAGTCCGTTGCGGCGAACCCGATCTGGGTGAAGCCGTAGATGACGAACGTGGCGAGGACGGCGCCGGTGGTCCCGGCGTAGCCGGGGTCGTGGCAGATCCGGTTGCCGATATAGACCAGCACGGCCGCGGCGAGCCCGCCGGGGATGCCGGCGACGTAGACGCCGCAGGCGGCAAGGAGCGTCCCGGCCGAGGCGTCTGGGGAGCAGACGATGTTCCCCATCATGGTGCCGCCGGCAAGAGCGCCGCCGCCGGCCTCGATATCGCGCGCGATGGCCGACGCTCCGCTGACACCTCCCGTTTCCGGCAATTTGAAGAGAATATCCACGGTTACGAAGAGAATCCAGCTGACAGCGGCCGCCGCCAGGATATGGAGGAACTCACCCAGCATTATCACTCAACTACTGGAAAATACGGTCAATCTATTCAATAAAGGTTTTGTTGTTACCATTTCGGGCATGGTTTGGCCGGAATGCACCGGTGGAGCGCCCCAGGGGCGATACCCCCGGGTTACTTTTGTATATCATATAAGATATTCCAAAAACAATATAATTTTCCACGCGCGCATTCTTGGCCGTTGCGCTCCGTTGATGCCGGATATCCAGGTGCCGGGGGTTCATGAGCGGCGGGCGCCGGGATGCCCGGGTTGCGGGGAGCCGGCGACCGCCCGGGCCGCCGGGGAACAAGTATAATGCTCCAGGCGGCGACATATATGCGAGCGGGGGTTGCCGAGCCAGGTCAAAGGCGCTGGATTTAGGGTCCAGTCTCGAAGGAGTTCAAGGGTTCGAATCCCTTCCCCCGCATTCCTGGTGCTGTGCAGGCCTCATGCCGACCGCGCCTCTCTTCACCTGATCTCGTTTCTGCACCTTTTCAGTTCGCTCTGTCTTGCTGCAGTCTCATCCATCGGCCGGACGTTCACCGCCTT
Organism: Methanobacteriota archaeon; assembly: GCA_030446015.1. Lineage (GTDB taxonomy): Archaea > Halobacteriota > Methanomicrobia > Methanomicrobiales > Methanoculleaceae > Methanoculleus. The sequence continues at coordinate 25,414 of JASUSO010000005.1, read as the reverse complement.
TGCAGCCCACTCATTCTTCTTCCGGTTAAACGATGGAACAACGTCGAATATAACCTGGCTCCGGTCCTCCGGTGCCCAGGTGAGTTCATTCTTGAACCCGATGTATCCGTCAGCTTCCGGCGGGTTGATGAAGAAGTACTCGCGCTCCGGATGCCCGAGATAGATCCTGCCAACTACCCCCTCTGCAAGCGGCTTTTCCCGCTCATACTGCGCCGTCATGGAACCCTGCTCGGTTTCGCAACTGCTCCAGTGGCGGCTGCACCGATAGGTGAGTTCCTCGACAGAGTCCTCGATCGAAGAGATGGCGTTCTCGTCGAGGCGCTGCTGCAATTCAGGAGGGACGGACCATGAGTTTCGCATCCGGATGGCCGTTGCCAGCGTATAGTGGTCGCGGGCCGCGTCCAGTCGACCGACCTGCTTGAAGATGTCACCCATCTCCATGAAATATCTGACCAAGTACTCCGGGCGCTGTCCCGCCTTCGCGGCCCGGGCCATCAGTGCCAGCGCCTCTTCCGGACGGCCGAGCTGGTGGACAACTTTTCCATACTCAAAGAGGTGGTAGGAGTCCGGCCGGGCGTTCCGGCAGAGTTCGTCAAACGTTTCTGCCGCCTTTTCGTACTCGCCGATGCCTGCATACGCTTTGGCGAGGTCGTATGCAAAGAATTTGTACTGGTTGGGGAACTTCTCGACCGCTTCACGGCAGAGGGGAAGGGCTTCTTGCGCGCGCCCGGTGCTGATGAGCCCCAGGTTCCGGTAGTGATACCAGCGGGCAAGGTAACTCCAGCCTTCTTTTCCATCGGGGAGTTTCATCCCCGCCGGGCTGAGCAGCGACGGATCGACCCGGGACATCCATGCTGTCAGCATATTCCAGTCTTTGGCCTTCTTTGCCGGCCCCATAATGGCGAAGGCAATATGGTTTACCGCCTGTTGGGGCGGGTTTCTGGAGAGGGCCTTCTCTCCGCAGGCATGGAGCACCGGGACAGATGCCCCATTCTCTGCCATCCCCTTGACGTAGTCGACGTATGCCCATACGACCTCCAGGTTTACCCAGTTGTGATCGGGGTAACGCGCGGCGATATCGTCGGCGAAGGTCATCGCCTCGTCGAGGCGGTGCAGTTTCCGGAGACAGTGCAGCAGGCCTGCAGCAGTATATTCGTTGTAGTGCTGGCCGTCCCAGAGTTCACGATAGATCTTCAGGGCATCCTTATACATTCCGTTCTTTCTCAGTTTGTTTGCTTCCCGTGAGCGGTCTTCAGGGGTATCCATTTCACTCCCTCCTTATGTTCTGGATTTTCCCCGAGGCATAATTAAAGATTGCCATCTCCACATCGGCGTTCAGCCAGATCCCGCGCTCGCGAAGTCCTGCTTTGATGATCGCTTCGGGATGCGGGCATGGTTGGCCTGCTGCATTGAGCTCTGCTGCTGCGTAGGTCAGGATGGCGGTCCATGTGCCGTATTCTTCCGGCCAGCCCTGTTGGCCGGAGAGGATCGCCCAGCGCCCATCGACGGGTGTTGCGGTCAGGTCGAGGAGGTGCAGGTGGGCGGTGTCCCCCGCACCGAAGACCCGGACAATCCGGGTGTCGATCGCTCCAAAAAGTTCCGGCGCTGCGAACCGCAGGAGCTTGCTGGTATAAGTGGGGCCAAACCCCCGGATCTGGCCGCCAAGTACACGGATAGCGTTCTCCGGGCTCTCCCGCGCCCATCGGGCAACCTTTCCATCCTCAAAGAGGGCGATCCGGATCGGAGCAGGAGCCCGGATCCGCTCGATGTTCGGCAACCCGCCCCACCGCGCGATCGCCTTCAGGTGTTCCTCGGAGAGCGTTCCGGTTCTTGCCGCGTCACCGATCTCACGCTCAAGCCGGCAGATGTCAGGGAAGCCGCTCTGCCAGCGATCCCGCTTCCACGCATACGTGCGGTAGAGTTCTGCAAAGTCGCAGATCTCGATCAGGTCGTCGATACAGTCTTTTACCGATGGTTTGAGATTCCGGTCATTCATTTCTGGTTCCTCGTGCGAGCAGGGCTCCCCCGTCGCCCTGTCCCATTGTTGTATACGCACAGGGAAACAATTAAAAAATTCACGTGACTATTGTGAATATTGTGAAGAGTTTTGATCCGATTCGGCCTGCCAGAGCCGATGGCCTGAACGAGCGGGTTCACCTGATCCCGCTCGGCCACGAGATCGACCGGGCGGTAAAGCCATTCAATACATACCGGGCCGAGCGTGCGTACGTCATCGTGGTTCCGGACAACGCCGACCTGAATGAGCAGATGCTGGAGAAGCAGCGTCACTATACGAAGAAGGTCTGTGAGGGACTGCTGGCGGCGGGGGTCCACCCCGAGGTCATCTACTGCAATATGTTCGATATCCTCGATGTGCTCCGGGTCGTCTCCTCCCTGATCGTGAGAGAGAAGCGGCAGGGGAACGACGTCCTCATCAATATGTCGGCCTGCGGCAGGATGACGTCGGTGGCCGTCACCATGGCGGCGATGGTGCATGGGGTAACGGCATACTATGTGCATGCGGACCGCTATGCAACGGGTGACGATGCCCCGCTTGAGGCAGACCATGGTCTGAGCATCGTGGAGACCGGGCGGGTCGAACCCCTGTACAACTTCTCCATCATGATGCCGGACGCCGAGTGCCAGTTGCTGCTGTGCGAGCTCTACCGGCGGGGGCAGGGGATGACCAGCAAGGACCTCTTTACCTTCTTCCACGAAAAAGGAGTTGAGGGCTACAAGTTTCTGCCCGAAAAGGAAGACAAAAGTGGCGGGTATGTTTCAAGTTCACTGAACCGGGAACTCCTCAACAGGACGAATCGAAAATACCTGCATAAACTGGAAGCCGCAGGCTACATCACACGCATCTGGAGCGGCAGGCATTTTTCTGTTCACATCACCGATGCAGGGAGGTATATTGCCTGTGTGAGCGGTCTGCTTGGGGGTGGCGCTGAATAAACTGGAAATAGATGGATGGCGGCTCCGGCTTGTATCTCGTGTGGCCCGTTGATGGGGCCAGGTAGGGGTGGTTGAGTAATAGCTCCTGGGCGGGCAATTATAAATTTTAGGAAAGGTTTAGACGTACTATTGATGTTCCCCGAGTTAATTCAAATTTCCCCTTTAAATGGAGCGAGATGAATGGTTAAAAATCATTTTGGGAGACTAGAAAAGGTTGATCTCCGCGCAGGTTGGTCAGATGAAGCGCGGGATTTTACACCCTGGCTTGCCCAGACCGAAAACCTTGAGATCTTGGGTGATGCTCTTGGCATGGAACTGGAGCCCGTCAATACTGAGCAGGGGGTGGGTCCTTACAAAGCTGACATTCTTGCAAGAGATCTTGCTACCAATACAAATATGCTCATCGAAAACCAGCTTGAGAAGACAGATCACTCGCACCTTGGCCAGATAATCACGTATAGTGCTGGACTTGAGGCTAAGACCATCATCTGGATTGCCAGAAGATTCACCGATGAGCATCGTGCTGCACTCGATTGGCTCAATCAAATCTCAGATGAGTTGCTCAATTTTTTTGGCATTGAGGTCGAATTATGGAAAATTAGAGATTCTTCGCCCGCACCTCGATTCAATGTCGTATCCAAACCTAATTGCATGGACGAAGTCAATCCATGCCTCAGGACAACCTTCAAATTTAACGGAATCACAAAAAGTCCAGTTGGAGTATTGGAGTGGTTTTAATGAGTTTCTCGAGAGTGCCTGCTCCAAATTGAAACCCCGGAAACCGTATCCGCAGAATTGGATAGCATATGGGATCGGAAAAAGCGGCTTTACGCTGGCCGCAAAAATAAACCAGCGTGAAAAATGGATTGATGTCGAGATTTGGGTAGGAGGTCGGCATCGAGATACATACTTCCAGCAGTTAAAGGAAAATTTTGAACAGACTGTTGCAGAGAAACTAAATCCTCAGATTGAATGGATCTATCGGCCAGATCGCATCGATCATCTCATTCGCTTGGTTCGACCGATGACGGATCCTGCAAGCACTTCTGAATGGCCTGAACAATTCGCATGGATAGAAAACAACCTTAATATGTTTCGTGAGTTCTTCTCCCCGGAAATTAAAAGTCTGAACACCTTCGAAGATGGGGATGTCGATACCATAGGGATTCAGCGGTTGGAAAAACACTGAAAGTTCGCTCGCACAATCCGCGGGAGCAAAGACACTGTCTGTGTCTATGTATGCGCGGGAGACCCCCTAGCCTGCAGCCATGCCTCTGCCATTGTGAGGAGCAACCTGGAGACGGACGTGATCATAACTGCAAGGAATGGATTGAAAAGCGGCCGGATCTTTAAAAAAGGTTTCAGAATCACGCGGATCTTCGATCGCCGGATATCTCCGGGATGCGCTCCCCAAAAAAGGGCGGTTACGAGCGTCTGCGCAGGACATACCCTGCGAGCGCTATTCCGGCAAGCGCTGCTGCCCATGGGAACGGGGCAGCCATGGCATCAGGCTTCGCCCTGCCGGAGGGGGCAGCGTCATAGACAAGGGTCAGCGTCGTGATACCATCGATCGCCTTCTCTGCGGGGACTGCCTCTCCGCGCAGGGCGAGGGGCCAGATGTCACTGTCGATGCCGAAGGTGTGGTTGTCCGCCTGGTTTACCACGAGATGGTCTCTGCTTCTCATGATCTCGCTGGAAGTGAAGGATACCGTATCGCCGTCTGTATTCTCCAGAATGACCGTGTAGGCGTCATTCTTCGCAAGGGTCACATTGTATGCCTTGTTGTCGACGAGGTTTTCGTCATGCTGGCATGCGTCGTCCACCCAGCCCACCAGCATATAGAGGGGCATCCCTTTCCAGACATGCCCGTCGTCGCCTGTATAGGTCATCGCATGGCCGTGTGCCCGTTCGCCGCAGGCAAGGCCCTGTTCAAACTCCTTTTTTGAGATCGACGCGGTGAGGTATCCGGAGAGGTTCAGCGCCCAGTCCGCCTGTTTACGGGGGTAGATCTCCAGTTTCTCAACGTTCCGGACGGCGAGTCCTGCTGCGGACGGATATGAGGTCCCTGCACACCAGTAGTACCGCCAGTACCCCGGGTCGGTGCATTCCTTCATGTCCTGGTTGCCGAAGACCTGGTCCGGGGAAAGGAAAAAGAGCGCGGGGCCGCCGGTGTATTCAGGGACAAACCCCTCTTTTCTGGTCTCCCATGCGAGAATTGCCGTACCCTGGTTCTCTCTTGGTGTGTAGATGTTTTCGTACATAAGTTCGACGACATACCCATCTGTCGAGGTCATCCGCAGTTCGTCTCCTTCCTGCATACCGCCCACAAGGTCACAGAGGTCGGAGATGGCGGTGCCCCGGGGAGCTTCCCGGACCTTTTCGAGGTTCTTGTCTTCTTTGGGGTTCCAGAGATCGGCGGTGTCGAAGGTCGGGCCCTGGAATGAGTAAGTAGTCGCGCCGTCGCCCTGGACGGGCAGGTGGTCTCTCATCCATCTGCAGTCAATGGTAGTGGCGTTCAGCACGTTCCCGCCCTCTTCATCGTACCGGATGACCATGAGACTCACCGCATCTTCCGTCTCTCCCGTAATCGCAGCACCGGTGAGGGTGATGTCCATGATGTTCCCGATACCCATGCCGGGGGGTACGTCCTCACCGACAAGGATGAGGGGTGCGATCTTGATATCCCCGTCCTGTTTCGGCAGGAGCCCGCCGTTCACCGAGTCGGCGACACAGAACCCGGTGTCGGTCAGGTCCGACGGGGAAAATATGCGGTCGTGCCAGTCGGTCGCCCGGATGATGATACTGTAGCCTTCAGCGGCGCGAGTGGCATTGAAGGTCGCAGGGTCCGCGTCGTCCACCATGCCGATGAGCAGTTTGAGGGGGACGCCGGTATAGCTACTGCCATCGGACGCGGTATAGGTAATGCCGTCTCCGGCCTTGATCTTCCGGAACGCATCCGCGGAGACCGTCTCTTCCCCGACACCGTTGAGGGTAAGCGTCCATGACGCTGCCGTGCTGTCGGCGGTGCTCTCCGCCGTCACAATCCCGGTTGCACCGGAGAGGAGAACGAGTGCCGCCATGAGGCAGGTGAAGGGCGCCCTCTCCTGCCGGTATCCTGCTTTTGGTATCATATTGTTCACTATAGCATACAGAAGCCCTTCATAAATGGCAATCGAAGACATCCCGTGTTAACCTCTTTTGATTACACCTCTTCTCCCATCGATTCCTGCCGTATACGCTCCATCCTATGGTGGCGTAGTGGATGCAGCTATTGCCGGCTCTGTTGAAGTGCTTCAGGCAACGTGACTGTGGCGATGCAAGGGGCCGTCACGGCAGTAGTGATCAATCTCTCCTGTCCAGTTCCCGGATCCTCTTCACTGCGTCCTCCCTGGCATACCGGTCCTCATCATCGAAGATGGCATCAAGGATGTGGTGGAGACACGCGAGGCGTCATAGATCACCACAGCATCACGGTAGATTGCATCGGCAAGGTACGGGCTCACGGCGTTCTCGGTGACGAGATCCACCTTCATGCCAAGAGCCCGGGCGAGTTCGTCCTCGATCCGGACAAGCGAAAAGAGGCTTTTTTTGCGGGCGAATCTGACCAGGATATCGATATCGCTCGCCGGATTGGCGGATCCCCGCGCATAGGAGCCGAAGACCGCGATCCACTCGGCATCGTGTCTGGTGAGTATTGAGATGATAGTCTCGCGTGCCGCCCTGGTTAATGTGTGTCCTGTCATTGCGCCCGACCGTATCTACCGGGGTAGTATGACGCCCATCCGTATCAGTCTTTTGAGGGGCAACGCGGCTCCGGGGAGAGGAGGTGGCTGAACTCTCCTGAAGATGGGGGCAAAGGCTGGAAAGCAACGGTGACCCCGGCCTCTATGACGCGATGAAGCGGACGGCGCCGGAGGCGATCGGTCGCAGTACGCAATCGCTGAGGGGGCCGGTTGTGAATACCGGGTATCTGCAAACGGTTTTGTGTATATCAAAACCCCGATCCGATATACACAAAGTTCGTTGTGTATACCAGAGTATACACAAACCGTACCCCAGGGGTTATGGGTCACCCATGACCCACAACGGAATTTGTGGGTCACAAAACGCACTATATGACCCACAAAAAAACGTTGTGCGACACAAAATGGGGTTTCATGTCGCACAAAACCTCTTGTGCGACACCGGCGACGCATAACGACCGGACCCGACCGGCAGCCGGGCTTGCTATCTGCGGCGCGGGGGCGGCGCTAGAGATTATATTTCCGGGGCATACCGGACACTCTGGAGGATATACGGCGCGAGATCCGGCTTTATCGTATCGCGGTCGACAAGGTCGACCCTCCTCCCAAAGATATCTTCAAGGAAGAACTTGAGGTCCATGTACGTGTCAAAGGAGCGCCCCCCTTCCTCGAACTCGATGAGGATATCGATATCGCTCTCTTCACGCCCCGCTCGAAACCTTCGGGTTTCTCGAACTCCGCTCTTTCAGAGCGTCGTTTCGCCCCGGGCAAACGACCCGAAGACCCCGATCCGCCGGATGCCCAGGCTCCTGATCCGTTCACGGTGTTTTGCCAGCACATCGAGGATACCGTCGGCCGTAAGCATACCATACTCCTGTAACCCGCCCCTCTGAATAACGCTTTTCCCCCGGGTTCCCGGCCATGAGGAGGAAAATGATACGGACTCCTCTTGATCATTTGGATTTCTTCGAATTACCGTTGCGACCTCAAACAATCTATCTTTAATACGCTCTCATGCCACCGGATAATTACATGGAGAATTTTCAGCACTTCATAAGCAGTTAGAAGCGGAGATCCTGGTGATGGCGAAGGAGATGATGGGATGAACGCCCTCGATGCCGCGTACGAGGTGCTCCGTGCAACAGGCAAACCGCTCCACTATCGCGAGATCACGAAGCGGGCGCTCGACCGTGGGCTCTGGACGACGGCGGGGTTGACGCCGTGGGACACCGTCAACGCCCGGATTGCGGTGGACATCAAGCAAAACGGTGAAAATTCGCGATTTTACCGGGCAGCACCCGGCATCTACGGGTGCCGGGATGGGAACCATCCGTCTCCCTCTCCGGAGCCGGATATGGAGTCGGAGAGCATGTCCTTTCTCGACGCCGCCGAGATGGTGCTTGAGGAGCATGCCGACCGAAGACCGATGCACTACCGGGATATCACCCGAACGGCTCTCGACCTCAACCTGATCAGGACCGGCGGCCTGACGCCCGAGGCAACGATGTATGCCGCGATCCTCACCGAGATCCAGCGGCAGAACAGGCGGGGGGAACTCCCGAGGTTCGAGAAGCTCGGCAAAGGCTACGTCGGGCTGACTCGGTGGCACGAACAAGGACTCCCCTACCAGATCGAGGTACATAACCGCGAGATGCGAGAGCGCCTCCTGCGCCGAATCAGGACGATGGACCCCACCGCGTTCGAGGAACTCGTCGGGGAACTGCTCGCGAAGATCGGGTTTGAGGATGTCACGGTCACCCGCGCGAGCAACGACGGCGGCATCGACGTGCGGGGGACGCTTGTTGCCGGTGATGTCGTCAGGATACGGATGGCGGTTCAGGTGAAGCGCTGGAAGAACAACGTCCAGGCACCGATCGTTCAGCAGGTCCGGGGCTCTCTCGGGGCGCACGAGCAGGGGCTGATCATCACGACGAGCGACTTCTCGACCGGCGCCCGGCAGGAGGCGGAGCAGCCGGATAAAACCCCCATTGCGCTGATGAACGGCGAGCAGATGGTGAACCTGCTCATCGAGTATGATATCGGGGTGGTGCGGACGAGTTACGACCTCATCGACCTGGAGGAGGGTGAAGAATGACGGCCGGAATGCAATCCCGGGAGAGTGAGGCGTCATGACGATCAAACCCTACGTCCCGGAGCCGCTGCCCCCGGCCGGCATCGACTGGGAAGCCCACATCTCGCAAATAGCGTCGGCGAACCGCGCCCTCGCCCGGTACGACGGCATCCTCCAGGCGATCCCAAACCCACGGCTCCTCCTCTCTCCGCTCCTGACGCAGGAGGCAGTGCTCTCTTCACGGATCGAGGGGACGCAGGCGTCGCTTGAGGACGTCCTGCGCTTTGAGGCGAACCCGAAGGAGCCGATAGGCGATGCGGCCCTCGCCGACATCCGGGAGATCATCAACTACCGTGAGGCGCTGAACACTGCGGTGGAAGCCCTCAAGACCCGGCGGCTGGATCTGGCACTCGTCTGCGACCTGCACCGGATTCTCCTGACCGACAGCCGGGGCATGAACCGGGAGCCAGGGTGCGTCCGCACGATCCAGAACTTCATCGGGCGGGACGCCCATATCGAACACGCGATCTATGTCCCGCCGGCACCGGAGGACGTGCCCGCGGCGCTCGCTGACTGGGAGGCATACCTGCAGGGCGAGGAGAAGGACGTCCTCGTCCAGCTCTCGGTCCTGAAAGCGCAGTTCGAACTCATCCACCCGTTCTGTGACGGCAACGGGCGTATCGGGCGGATGCTCGTGCCGCTCATCCTCTACGAGAAGGGGCTGATCGCAAGTCCGATGTTCTATATCAGTGCCTACCTTGAGCGGAACCGGCCGGTCTACTACGAGCGGCTGCTCGCGGTCTCGCGGGACGGGGACTGGAACGGCTGGATCGCATTCTTCCTCCACGCTATCGAGGAGCAGGCGGGGACAAACGGCCGGAAGGCAAAGGCGATCCTCGACCTCTATGCTGAGATGAAGCAGACGGTGCCGGAGGTGACCCGGTCGCAGTACGCGACCGCCGCGATCGATGCGCTCTTTAAGGCGCCGGTCTTCAGCTCGGCTGAGTTTTTCGAGCAGGCGGGGATGTCAAGGAGGGCGGGGGAGCGGATCCTCCAGCAACTTCGTGAACAGGAGATCATCGCCGTCCTCGCCGAGGGTGGGGGGCGGCGTGCCACGACCTATGTCTTTCCGCGCCTGCTTGCCATCACCGAGGGGGGCCGGTTGTGAATACCCTGATACCTGCAAACCAGGTTGCGTATACCAAAACCCCGATCTGGCAGACATATTTATATACGAGATAGCGGTTGTGCACCACTTCTGGCGCACAACACTATTTGTGCGACACAAAATGGGGTTTCATGTCGCACAAAATCTCTTGTGCGACACCGGCGACGCACAACGACCGGACCTAGGAGTCCCCGGGGAAGATATCCCACTCACGCCAGGTCGTACCGCCGCAGGAACTCCCGGACCTGCCGCGACTCGATCCAGCCCCGGTCGAGCTCCGCGATGTAGCCGTTGATCCGGGCTACCTGCTCCCGGATCTTCCCCGTGGCCATCTCTTCATCGAGGAGTTCGCTCATCCCCAGGATCACCTGGAGCGGCTGGCGGATGTGGTCGCCGAGGATCGCGAACTGCTCGATGTTCCGCTCGATCTGCTCGAACGCATGCTGCCGGAGCTGCTCGTTCTGTTTCCGCTCGGTGACGTCCCTGCCGACGACGTGCACCCCGATCACCGACCGGTCGCGGACGATCGGCGACTCGTTCAGTTCGAGAAAGGCCACCGACCCGTCTTTGCGGTAGAACTCGACCTCGAGCCCCTCAACAGGCTCGCCCCGGGCAATCTTCTTCCGCCCCTCCTCCCAGGCGGAGAGCGACGCAGGGACGATGAAGTCCCGGCACTTCCTGCCGAGGACCTCATCGGGCGTGTAACCAAGGATACGGGTCACCGCCGGGGAGATGTAGGCGATCCCGCCCTCTTTGTAGCAGGTGTAGATCATATCGAAACTCTGCTGCATGATCTCCCGGAACTGCGACTCGCTCTTCTCAAGAGAGTCCCATGCCTGGAACCGCTCAATCGTGCCGCCGAGCCGCCCGGCGACGATATCGAGCAGCGCCCGCTCTTCGGCGAGGAACGGCCCTTCGTCCCTCTCCGGCCTCTCGTGGAGGTAGCAGACCTCCACCATCCCGACCGTCTCCCCGAGGACGACGATAGGGGATGCCTGCCGCCAGGGCGTCTCCTCAAAGTGTTCCGTCGCGAACCGGCGCCCCTGCACCGTGATCCGCGCGACGGCATTCTCCGGGAACTCCCAGCCGGAGGGGAGGACCCGGACGACCTCACGGAAGATCTCATCGAGCGAAGACTTCGAATGCCGCTCGATGATCCGGGATACCTCGTACAGGACCGAGAGTTCCTTCACCCGCTCGTTTAAGTCGTGTGTCCGCTTCCGCAGGGCGTCCTCCCCCCGCTTCTTCCCGGTGACGTCCCGCGCAACCGCCGCAACCCGGACGACGTTGCCCCGCTCGTCGGCGGCCGGGTAGAGGATGACATCGTAAAACCGCCCTTCCCACGCATCCTCGAACCGTGCGGGCCGGCCCGACGCGACGACCTCCCCAAGACGCGCCACGTACACTGCCGCCTCATCCGGCGGGAAGAACTCGAATAGGCTCCGGCCGATGAGATCCTCCCGGCTCCGTGCAAACCGCCGTGTCGCCGTCTCGTTGACCTCGATGAGCCGGCCAGTCCTATCGAGGAGAATGATCATCTCGCTCGGGGCGTTCAGGAGCGCCCGGGCCGTCGCCTCGCTCTCCCGGAGTTCGTCCTCGGCACGCTTCCGGTCGGTGACGTCGTAGAGCTGCTCGACGATGAACGCCACCTCGCCGTTCTCATCCAGGATCGGGCTTGAGCGGCACTCCAGGTACCGCCCGAATTCGGGCACGAACTTCTCCACGACCTCCCGCTTTCTGCTCACGACGGCATGGGCCGTCGCACAGACCGTGCAGGGCGCCGTCCTCCCGATGAGTTCGTAGCACTTCCGGCCCTTCACCTCCTCCGGCGTCATCCCGAGCATCTCGTAGCCGGCGCGGTTGTAGCGCAGCATCGTGCGGTCCGGGTACTGGATACCAACAATGTCGCCGAGGTTGTCAAAGAGCCCCTCGAGCAGGGTGTTTGCCTCCGAAAGACGGCGGCGGGTCTGCTCCTCTCCCGTGACGTCCTGCCAGGTGACGGCGGCACCGGAGACGGCCCCGCCCATGACGATCGGCGAGGCGGACACGACGACGTAACGATCTTCCTCTCCGGGGTCGTGGACGGTGTAGCGACAGGAAGCAAGCCTCTCGCCCCTGAGCGCCCGGCACCCCGGGAGGTCGCCGGGCGGGACCGGTTCGCCACCAGGATACCTGAGCGATGCGCCCCGCCTCCCGAGGAGCGCCCCGGCAATCCTGTCCTCCTCGCCCGGACCCGCCGTGATCACCTCGCCGTCGGCGTCGCAGACGAACCCCTGCCTGCCGACGGCCGCAAGAAGGGCATCGCGCTCCAGCTCTGCGCGGGCGGCACGGACGGCAAGGTCATGGTTTTCGCCGATCAGGGCCTCGATCCCCGCCGCCAGCCGCTCCCGCGACCGGCAGTCGAGGGCGGGAGCGGCGTCCAGCAGGACCTCCTGAAGGTTCATCGATAATTCGTCTCGCAGATTCTCCATATTTTACTCCACAACCAGTTCCGGCACCTGGATACGTGTTCGCCCGGCGTGTCCCGAACACCTGCAGGACTCTTCAGCTTCGCCGGGCGGGCGGCGTCTCCCGGGGGTTCGGCAAGTAAGGGTACGAACCGCCACCCGCCGGGATGAACAACGCAGGCATTAGTATATTTTTAATCAGATAAAATGGGTTGGCATCACAACCCTTCACCGGGGCGGGTGGGGCGCAACCGCCCTCCTCCTCCTGCATCACCTCGCCCCGTAGGGGGGTTCGACCTTGGTATCAGGATAAAAGAAGGGAGGTTTCCCGGCACCGGAGCACGCTATTCACGGCGCCCGGCGCTGGAGAGCAGGTAGAGCGCGACGAGCGTCATCGCCCCCGCCACCTGGACGCCGATCACGAGGGGCACGATGGGGATCGCGCCGGCAATCGCGAGCCCTCCGGGTATCGGGCCGATGTCGGCCGGCGTCCCTACAGGCGCCGAACCGGGTTCGGCAAGCCAGTCGTAGAAGAGCGCAGTGCCGACCGCAAGCATGGCGACCGCCATGAGTATGAAGATGAACAACCCGAGTATCTCGGTCTTTCGGAGCGTTCTCCCTGCAACTCGCATAGATACCACCTTTGCGCCTCTGCTCTCATGCATCGTCTTCACCCCGCATCTCCCCGGCCCGGCGGTCCCGGGCAGGGGCGCACGCTCGATCCTCATGACGGGAGACCCCGCTCGATCAGGGATCTCGCCGTTCGCCGGCGTAGAATTGCTGAAACGCCGGAACCTGACCGGCGAACAGAATTCTACATGATTGAACATGATAATACTATGAGACGGTGCGTATATTTAATAGTTTGCCCCACCCCGTTGCCGCACCAGAAGGACCCGATCCTTGGGAATCGGGACGATCAACCCGGGTTTGGGGGGGCAAAACCACCGCTTGAGAGCATACTGTGGGAACGGTGTAGAATACACCCAAGACTTTTATTCGTTTCACCCCAACGAATATGCAAATGCCCCGCATCTATCTCGGCAAAATCCTGCTTCGCTGGTGCGACGCCTGCCACACTCCCGTGCTCTCTGAGGTCTGCGCCTGTGGCGCGCCCACCCGCCCGGTGGCCGTCACGCCGCCGGGTGACGCCCGGCCCGCGTTCCCCGATGACATCGAGCGGATCAATACCATATTCCGCGAACACTTTGGAGCGGCACTGATCCCAGAGGGCCATATCGCGCTCTTAAATAAAGTCCCCGCCGACGACCGCATGGACGAGATCGTCCTCGGCGGGGCGGTCGTCGGCGCAGTCCGCTACATCCCGGACGAGCACCGCTGGGAGCCCCTCCCGCGCCCGGCCGCCGCGAAGTACCTGCGGCCGACGAAACGCTACGTCGTCGTCGACGACGGCGCAGTCCCGTCCATACGCGACGAGGGGGCAAGCGTCCTCGCACCGGGCCTCGTCTCGATCGACCCCGCCGTCGCCGACGGCGACGAGGTCTTCATCCTGACGAAGGCCGGCGACTGCATCGGCGTCGGGAGAGCGAAGGCCGATGCCGCAACCGCCGGGACGATGGAGCGGGGGGTCGTCGTCAGGACGCGAAAGAACGTCCAGTCGGTCTGCGTCCCCGGTGCGGCGACATGGGACGATGCCGTCAGGGCGAACGAGCAGGTCCTCGCGGACTACGAGGCAAAGAGCATCCGGTTCGTCCGCGATGTCGCGGCGCAGAACCCCCAGAGGCCCACGGTCTCCTACTCCGGCGGCAAGGACAGCCTCGCGACCCTGCTCGTCGTCCAGAAAGCGCTCGGCCCGGTGCCGCTCCTCTTTGCGGACACGGGGCTTGAGTTCCCCGAGACCTACGAGAACGTGGACGCGGTGGCGAACCGCTACGGGCTCGAAGTCCTGCGGATCTGCGACGACGAAACCTTCTGGAAGACTTTTGAGGTGAACGGGCCACCGGCCGTCGATAACCGCTGGTGCTGCAAGGTCTGCAAACTCCACCCGGTCGGCCGCCTCATCGACGAGAACTGGGGAGAATGCCTCTCGTTCATCGGGCAGCGGAAGTACGAGTCGGTGAAACGGATGCAGAGCAAACGGGTCTGGACGAACGCCCATGTCCCGCAGCAACTCTCGGCGGCCCCGATCCAGCAGTGGACGGCGATGCACGTCTGGCTCTACATCTTCCGCGAGAAGGCGCCTTACAACACCCTCTACGAGCGGGGGCTCGACCGCATCGGGTGCTTCATCTGCCCTTCAAGCGACCTTGCGACGTTTGCGATCATCGGGGAGTCTCACCCCGAACTCCTGGGGATGTGGTATCAAAGGCTCGCCCGGTGGGGGGAGGAGCGGGGGCTCCCCGAGGACTGGATCGAGCGCGGACTCTGGCGGAAACGGGGAGATGCGGATGAAGAAGAGGATAGTTATAATTGATTACGGCCTCGGCAACCTGCGCAGCGTCCTGCGCGGACTTGAGCGGGCGGGAGCGGCGTCGACGATCACGGCCGACCCGGAGGCGATAGCGTCCGCCGACGGGATCGTCCTCCCGGGCGTCGGGGCGTTCCGGGACGGGATGGAGATGCTCGGCGGACTTGCGGAAACCGTCGTCGCCGCCGCGAACAAGACGCCGCTTCTCGGGATCTGCCTCGGGATGCAGATGCTCATGGACTCAAGCGAAGAGCACGGCATCCACCGGGGGCTCGGCCTCGTGCCGGGCGACGTGAAGCGGTTCGTCCCGGCCGGCGGGGAGAAAGTCCCCCACATGGGCTGGAACACCATCCGGATCGACCCCGAGACCCCGCTCTTCTGCGGGCTCAACGAAGAGGAGTACGTCTACTTCGTCCACTCCTACTACGCGGCGACCGCACCAGCGAACACCATCGCGAGCACCACCTACATCCACCCTTTCGCCTCGGCGGTCAATAACGGGCTCACCTACGGCGTCCAGTTCCACCCCGAGAAGAGCGGTACGGTGGGGCTGAAGATCCTTGAGAACTTCATCGAGCGGATCTGCTAGCCAGACCTGCAGACGATCTTTTTTGCTGCCGCTGAGAGTGGTGCCATCCGGGTGTGGGTGGTGCAAGCGGCGGTGCTGATAGTCATCAGACGTACTGCGGAGCATATTGGTTGCGTACTGGACACGGATTCCGAGGGAATATCGCCATTGGGGGTGGGGCTGACGGGGAGTGCGAGCGAAGCGAGCTTGAGCCCCGTCAGGTGCGAGGTGCGATATTCCGCCAGGAACGGAGCACGAGAAGCCGTTAGGCTTCGAGGAGGGAGCATCCCCCCTCCCCTGTCTCCACATCGGAATTAATGCCTGTAACCCCCACCCCGCCCGGCCTCCGGCCTCCTCCTCCACACCTGTGGTGCTCATGCTCCGGCTCTACGACCCGTCGCAACTCGCGCCTGACGGTGCTTTAACTCCGCTCCTAGCGGAGCGTCGTTCCCCGCCCCTTGGGGCGGGGGCAGTGCGTGGCGATATCGATGGTTCGTTAGAACCGGAGCAGGAGAAGACGATAGTCTTGGACCGACGACGTTCCGGAGAACGACTGTCCCTTGAACAGGAGTTTGAGAAGCCCAGGGGGTTCAAGGCGTGAGTGAAAGCGAACGCAAGCACCGGAGATGCGCAATCCCCACGACACACTGCGCGTGATATGTTCTCAATTCGGCCGCTCTGCTTACCATGCCCATGGTGTCCGAACTCGCGTGGGACAATCAATACGATGCGCTCCGCGCACCATCAAACTTAAAAAAAGAGAGGGAACCGCACTTTTAGTTCCCGTTCATATGTCTGCGCATTTCCTGGTCCCGCAGGACGTTCCGCTGGATTTTGCCGGATATCGTCTTCGGGAGTTCCTGGACGAACTCGATCAGCCGCGGGTACTTGTACGGGGCGGTGGTGTTCCGGACGTGGGCCTGGAGTTCCTTGACCAGCGATTCGGAGGGGTGATACCCGGGTTTCAAGACGATGAAGGCCTTGACGACCATCCCGCGGATCAGGTCGGGTGACCCGACGACCGCCGACTCCTGCACCGCCGGGTGCTCCAGGAGGGCGCTCTCCACCTCGAACGGCCCGATCCGGTAGCCGGACGACTTGATGACGTCGTCGCTCCTTCCGATGAACCAGTAGTAGCCGTCCTCGTCCATCCGTGCCTTGTCGCCGGTGTAGTAGTAGCCGTTCTGGAACGCCTCCCGGTTCGCCTCGGGGTTGTCCAGGTACTCCACGAAGAGCCCGACCGGGCGGGGGTCGAGCTTGATCGCGATCCGCCCTTCTTCACCGGGGGGGACCGGGTTGCCATCGTCGTCGTGGAGTTCGATATGCCAGCCAGGCGCGGGTTTCCCCATGGAGCCGGGCTTATGCTTCATGCAGGGGAACGTCGCGATACAGCAGACGGTCTCCGTCTGGCCGTAACCCTCGTAGATAGGCTGCCCGGTGCCGTCCTCCCAGACGCGGATCACCTCGGGGTTGAGCGGCTCCCCGGCGCTGCAGCAGTGCCGCAGGTCGCGGAAGTCGAACTTGTCGAGGTCCGCCAGGATCAGCATCCGGTAGACCGTCGGCGGCGCACAGAACGTGGTCACCTCGTACTTCTCGATCAGCGGGAGGAGTTCGGTCGCACCGAACTTCCCCCGGATATCGTAGACGAAGATGCAGGCACCGGCGATCCACTGGCCGAAGATCTTGCCCCAGGCGCACTTTGCCCACCCGGTGTCGGAGAACGTCAGGTGCAGGTCGTTCTCCGTGACGTCCTGCCAGAGCGAGGCGGTGATGATGTGCCCGAGCGGGTAGGAGTGGTCGTGCAGCACCATCTTGGCCTCGCCAGTGGTGCCCGAGGTGAAGTAGATCATCATCGGGTCGGTCGCTCTCGTCCTCTTTGCGACAGGCATGCTGACCGTGTGGTGCGATACCGGTGCGGGATACTCGAGTTCGTGCAGGTAGCTTGCCCAGCCCTCCCGCTCCCCGTCCACCAGGAAGAGGGTATCGAGCAGCGGGCAGGCATCGGCGACCTCGTCGATCTTCTCGGCGTTCTCCAGGTTCGTGATGATCATCCGGAACTTCCCGGCCTGGACGCGGTATTTGATATCTTTCGGGGTCAGCATCGTCGGGCAGGGGCAGAAGACCGCGCCGAGTTTGATCAGCGCGATAACGAAGATCCACCACTCGGGGACCCGCGGGAGCATCAGCATCACCCGGTCGCCCTTCTTGATGCCGTACTTGAGGAGGATGTTCGCGGCGCCGTTCGAGAGGTACCGGAGATCCCGGAAGGTGTATTTCTTCTCGTTCCCTTCCTGGTCGACCCAGATCATCGCCAGTTTGTTCCGGTCGGTCTCGGCCCACCGGTCGACCACGTCGTAGCCGAAGTTGAAGAACTCGGGGACGTCGATCCTGAAGTTGGCGCAGGCGGCCTCGTAGTCGGTCATGTTCGGCTCCCGGCCGTTTGCGGGCTGCACCCCTGCGGGGACCGTGGTCTGCACGCCCTTCGCCGATGCACCGTTGAGGTACTTCATGCAGAGGTCGTTGATCCATTCCGACCGGGACATGCCCCGGTATTCGCGCATTCTGTCGATCGCTTTCACGAGGTCGTCATCCATCGTGACCGAGTATCGCACCATGCAGTACAGGTTTGTGGTGCAATATATCATGTTTTTGGTTCACGCCGCACCACCATCTGAGGAACAAGTCCCAATCCGATACGTTGCTGCAGGCTGCGTGCCGGAGAGCGCACCAGAATTGAGCACCGCCACGTTCAAATAGAGCGGCATACACCCGGGGCCGCATATGGCTGAGCAGACCATCCTCGTCACGGGCTCGACGGACGGTATCGGAAAGGCGACCGCAGACGCGCTCGCCCGGCAGGGCCACCGCGTGCTGATCCACGGCAGGGACCCGGGGAAGGGCAGGAGCGTCCTCGCGGAGCTGGAGGCGGCCACCGGCTCCGACCGGCTCGATCTCTTCATCGCCGACCTCTCGGTGCAGGAGCAGGTCAGAGGTCTCGCAAAGGAGATCACCGGGGCGTACGACCGGCTCGACGTCCTCATCAACAACGCCGGGGTCTTCATGCCAAGGCGGGAGGTCGCTCCCGGCGGGATCGAGATGACGTTCGCCGTGAACTATCTCGCGCCGTTCCTCCTCACCCACGAACTCCTCCCGCTCCAGAAGAGACCGACACGGATCGTCAACGTCGCGTCGATCGCCCACCGGAGCGTTGGATCGATCGACTGGGGGAACCTCCCGGGGTTTCTGATGTACGACCCCTATGATGCCTATGCCGCTTCAAAGGTAGGAGTCGTCGCCTTCACCATCCGGCTCGCCCGGGCGCTCGAAGGGACGGGCGTGACGGCGAACTCCCTCCACCCGGGGGTGATCGACACGAAACTCCTCCGGGCCTACACCCACAACGGCGACGGCGCACCGCCGGAACGGGGGGCGGCGGTGGTGACGCACCTCGCAACCTCCCCCGAAACCGGGACGGTGAACGGCGGCTACTTCGAGGAGGGCCGGTGGACCCGGCCGTCGTCCCTCGCCCTCGATGCACGGACGCAGGAGCGGTTCTGGGAGCTGGGGAGCAGCCTCACCGGGGCTGTGCAGTGGGCCGACCCGAAAGCATATCCCCGATGAGGTGATACGGCACTGCCCGGAGGGAGAACAGCATGGCAAAACGTGCGCTGAAAGGCGAAGAGAAAGCGGAGACGAAGGAGTACTGGTGCGAGATCTGCGGGGCGGCCTGCGACGAGATCACCGAAGAGAACTACCCCAACCTCGAGAAGGCGCGGACGCTCTGTCCGGACTGCAGGAAGTCCTACGAGGAGTCCTGCAGGCTGAAGTGACGGGCGAGACGATCACGTCCCGCCTTTCTTCAACTCCTCGATCATCTCCTCGACTTCTTCGTAGCCGTGCCGGTAGAACTCCTCTTCGGCGGGCTCAAGCTCCCGCAGAAGCCGCAGGAACTCTCCTGCGTGCTCCCTCTCCTCGTCCGCGATATCGCGCATCACCTTCTGGACCAGCGGGTCGTCGGTCGACTCGGCGATCTGGTGGTAGAGCTGGATCGCCTCGTACTCGGCGGCGATCGAGAACCGGATCGTCCTGATGAGCTCGCCCCGGTCAAGTTTGCGCTCCATATGGTTCCCGGAGAACGGTTGTGCAAATTCAGGCATCTCGGATGACCTCCGGGGGTCATGGGAAGAGACGTTATTTATAGGTTGGGCAGGCTGCCGCCCGGTGGCCTGTGGGTTCAAGGACGGTCGCACCCGCACCCGTGAATCCGTGCGAAACGTTATAACTGAGGACCCGGTATCTGCCAGCATGGCGGCGCAGCCCCTGATCCTGAGGCCTCTGGGCTTTATGCTCCGGACGACGGCACTCCTCCGCAGACGTGCCGTGGATCTGCTGCAGTCCCGGGAGTTCGGTCGGACGTTGCTCTACGATATCGAGAACCGGGGAACGTTTGAGGACTTCTCGTGCCACGAGGCGATGATTGCAGACAATGTGCGGATGAAGAATTATCACGACGCCATCATGCGGTACATCAACCCGGGCGATGTCGTTGTCGATCTCGGGACGGGAACCGGAGTTCTCTCGTTTTTCGCGGCAGAGAGAGATCCGAAGAAGATTTACGCCATCGACCATTCCGATCTCATGATAACCATCGCCAGAACGATCGCCGACGCGAACGGCATAGAAAATGTGCTGTTCGTACCGCAGAACAGCCGTTCCTTCGAGCCGGACGAGAAGGTGGACGTCATCCTCCACGAACAGATGGGCTCCAACCTCATCGACGAAAACATGATAGAGAACATCCTGGACCTCAAAAGACGGGTATTAAAGAGCACGGGAAGAGTCCTGCCCGGAAAATTCGAGCTGTTCCTCGAACCGATCTGCTTGAAAGAGGAGTACAGGGTCCCCCACCTCTGGGAGAACACCGTCTACGGGATAGACTTCAACTGTTTGAAGGGCTGCAGCGAGTACAACGATCGCTCAAAGCCGCCCAAACTCAAGATCGAGCATGCTTCGGTGGACTACTTCCTCTGCGACCCGGAACCGATCCTGTCCTTCGACCTAAACGCGATGCACGATCCGGGCGAGATCCCAAGAACCATCGAGACAACAAAGAGCGTGGTTCGATCCGGGGAGATGGACGGGCTCTGCCTTTACTTTAAGGTGATATTCGACGACGAGATCTGGTTCGATACCTCTCCCCTATCCCCGCGCACGCACTGGGATCACCCGCTGTTCAGGACGGAGGGGAGAGCGTACAGGCGGGGCGACGAGATCTCGCTCAAGGTGACCATGGAGGTTCCCACCCGAAGGGAGACATGGTCGGTATCCGTCGCGTGACGGCCGGACCCGGCTTTCACGCGACCTTCGCGACCCGCCCTTCCGGCTTCATCTCCACCGGCGCCGGGAGGGACTCCATGTACGCGACCAGAGCGTCGACATCGTACGGGCCGTTGGCGATATTCTTCCCTTCCCGAAAGACGGTGTACTTATCGCCGCCGCCCGCGAGGAAGTTGACCATCGCGGCCGTGTAATTCCCGTTCGGGTCGAGCGGGGTGCCGTTCACCCAGACCTCGACGACCCGATCGCCCACGGGCTTTCGCTCGTCGAACGTATACGTCAGCCCGGAGACGGCGAGGTTGTGGGGCGGCAGCGGGGCCTCCCACTGCCGTTCCAGCGCGGCCCTGACCTGTTCGCCCGTCAGGGTCATCGAGAGCACAGTCGAGGAGAACGGCTGCACCGCATACAGATCGCCCCAGGTGACGTCCCCCTCCGCGAGATCAGCCCGGAGCGAGCCGGTGGTGATGAACGCGATATCGGCGCCCATCGCCGCCCGCAGGCTGTCGGCGACGAGGTTGCCGAGCGCGGACTCACCGGCATCGGTCTGCACCCGCGTGATGTCCGCGGAAGTGGTCGTTATGACCCGGGACACCATCGGCCCGATCGCCTCTCTGCAGGCCTCAAGCAGCGATTGGGCCGCCGGGTCGGGGACGGCGCCGTCCCTGTATGCCGGGACGATCCGCGCCGACGCACGGGTGACATCGCCGGTGATGGGATCGATGACGATCTCGACGTCGGAAAACGCCCTGCTGTAACTGTACGCCTGCGTCACCAGCACGCGGTTCCCGCCGGCGTTCTCCAGGTAGGCGTTGGTGAACACGTGGGTGTGGCCCGAGAGGACAACGTCCACGTCCGCATCAAGGCCGGAGACAATCCCGGCGACCCTGCCGGTGACGTTCTCCCCCTCCCGGGTCGGGCCGTCGTAGGGGTCCTGCTCCCCGCCCTCGTGGAGGACGACGACGATCGCGTGCACCCCCTGCTGCTGGATCTCCGGGATGTAGCGGTTGATCGACGCAACCTCGTCCTCGAAGCGGATATCCTCGATCTTCGCCGCCGTCACGATCGAGGGCGTCTCGATGGTCGTGGCGCCGACAAACGCGATCTTCGCACCGCCGGCGTCGCGGATGGTGTAGGGAGCGGCGAGAAGGGTGCCGTTCGTCTTCCAGACCACGTTCGAGGAGACGTACTCCGCCACCGCGCCCGGGTAGGGATCTACCGGGCGGGTGATCTTCGTCGCGCCGTTCCCGCCGTGGACCAGCCGCATCAGTTCGTCCGGGCCCCGGTCGAACTCGTGGTTGCCGAAGGTCGCGATCATCCCCGAACAGTCGTCCGCAAGGCCGTTGAAGAAGAGCACGGCGGGTTCGTCCAGCAGCAGCCCGGACTCGGGCGGCGACGCCCCGACGACGTCTCCCGGGAGCGCGATGAACGTGACGGCCCCACCCCCATCCGCCATCGCGGATCTGAGATACGACGCAAGCACCGGGGCACTCCCGGCCGGCTCACCGTTGAGTTTCTGCCCGTCGGGCAGTTGCCCGTGGAAGTCGTTGACCGCGAGGATCCGAACGTGCACCGGCTCGGGGTCCGGCGAGAAGTATCCAGAGAGTGCGATGAGGGCGAGAGCGACAACCAGGAGTACGAGCAGGCCGGCGATCACCTGCCGCCAGAATGACCTGCCGTCTCCTGACGAACCGGGTTCCATGAGAAGAGGTCTTCTCGGACGGTATAAATATCCGCTGAAATAGATCCCGGCAGATACGAGGAGACCGGGCGATTATGGCGGCTGTTCAACCGCTATCGCGAAGAGATATATCCGCCCGATGTTGAACTATATGAGGGACGCTAGAGCATGCAAAGAGCGCTGGTAGAGAGATTGAAAGAACCGGCACAATCCGTTCTGCCGATTGCGGTTATTATCCTTCTGCTACACTTCACGCTTGCCCCTCTGCCGTTCGGTACGCTGGTGCTCTTCCTCCCGGCGATCATCCTGCTGATCCTGGGCATGAGCGCCTTCACCCTCGGCGCCGAGATAGCCGTGATGCCGATGGGTGAACTGGTCGGCGCGAAGCTGACCGAGTCGCGAAACCTCTGGCTGATGATCCTGATCAGTTTCCTGCTGGGCCTGGCGTTGACGCTGGCGGAGCCCGACCTGCAGGTGCTGACCCGGCAGGTCCCCGCGGTGCCGGACTATGTCCTCGCAGGCACGGTCGCCTTCGGCGTGGGTATCTTCCTCGTGCTCGCCATGCTGCGGATCCTCTTCCAGGTCAGGATCTCCCACATCTTCATCCTCACCTACGCCCTGGTCTTCATCGTCGCCGCGTTCACCGCGCCGGAGTACATGGGCGTTGGGTTCGATGCAGGCGGTGTCACCACGGGCCCCATCACCGTGCCCTTCATCCTCGCGCTGGGCGCCGGTATCTCGGCAGTCCGCGCAGGGAGGAGTACTGAGGAGGACAGTTTCGGGTTGTGCGCCCTCTGCTCGATAGGACCGATCCTGGCGGTCCTGATCATGGGGGTCTTCTACGACCCCGCCAGCACCGGCTACGCCTTTGAGACCCCCGCCACGGCAGACAGCATCGGAGAACTGGCGGCACTGTATGCCGGCGGGCTCGTCGGGTTCTTCCTGGAGGTCTCCCTCATCCTGGTGCCCATCGTCGTCTTCTTCGGAGCGTTCCAGATCGTGAACCTAAAACTGCCCCGGGGCCAGTTGATCCGGATCGGCGTGGGGCTCGTCTATATCCTCCTCGGGCTCACGATCTTCCTGACCGGGGTGTACATAGGGTTCATGCCCGCCGGGATCTACCTCGGCCATGCCATCGCGTCGCTGCAGAGCAACTGGATCCTGATCCCGTTAGGCCTGGTCATCGGCTGCTTCATCGTCGCCGCAGAGCCTGCCGTGCATATCCTCAACAAGCAGATCGAGGACCTCACGAACGGCGCCATCTCACGGCGGGTCATGATGCTGGCCCTCTCGATCGGCGTCGGGATTGCTCTTGTCCTTGCCATGGTCCGGATCCTGACGGGTATCGATCTCTGGTACATCCTCCTGCCGGGCTACGCCATCGCCCTCCTGCTGACGTTCTGCGTACCGCAGATCTTCACGGCGATCGCGTTCGACTCCGGCGGTGTGGCCGCGGGTACCATGGCGGCGGCATTCCTGCTCCCGTTCGCCCTCGGCGCCACCGATGCCGTGGGCGGCCCCCTGCTGCTGGATGCGTTCGGCATCATCGGTCTTGTGGCCATGATGCCGCTAATTACCGTGCAGGTCATAGGGCTGGTCTACCGGCTCAAGTTGCGGAGAGCAAAAGCCGCGGAGAGGAAGCAGGCCAGGAGAGAAACCTTTGAGAAGGAGAATCCCGAGATTATAGATCTGTAACGAGGAATGAGAATGCTGCACGAGAGATCCTCCGGCGCACCGCTCGTCCTGATGGTCACGATATTCGACCGCGGGCAGGATGAGCAGGTCGTGGACCTGTTCATCCGCGAGGGCGTGACGTTCAACCTGCTGACCCTCGGGAGAGGTACGGCAAACTCTCAGATCCTGGGTCTCCTGGGGCTCGGGGAGACGGAAAAGACGCTTCTCTTCAGCACGATGGCGTCGGAGACGTCAGACGTCCTGCTTAAGAGGGTCGGCGAGGTGGTGGGCCCGGACAAACCCAATCGCGGCATCGCGTTCACGCTGCCCGTCCAGAGCGCCTGCAGCGCTCGGGCGGTGAAAGATCTGCTCGGCATATCGGAGACAGAGAGGGGAGAAGAACCTATGGAAGGGAGAGGAGAGCACGATCTGATCGTGGTTATCGCAAACCGGGGGTTTGCCGATGTCGTCATGGAGACGGCCAAGAAGGCCGGGGCAACGGGAGGGACCATCGTCCACGCACGCGGTACCGGCGCAAAAGAGATGGAGAAGTTCTTTGGCGTGGCCATCCTGCCCGAGAAGGACCTGATCCTGATCGTCACGAAGAGCGAATCGAGATGCAGCATCATGGAGGCGATCGTCGCCGAGGCGGGGCCCCATACCGATGCCCGGGCCGTCACGTTCTCTCTCCCGGTGAACGGCGTTGTCGGGATGCCCCTGAAGACCCCGGAGGAGTAGGGCGATTCGAGCGGTCGCGGGTCTAGCCCTCCCGGGGGAGGATTGCCTCGACGGTGATCGTGTAGGTGATCGTCTCTCCCGCGAGCGGGTGGTTGGCGTCGACGGTGATGTATTTCTCGTCCACATCGACGACGGTCACCAGGCAGGGCTTCCCCAGCACCTCGACCCTGACGAACTCACCGACAACCGGCTCGTGGTCGAGTTTTAATTTGGTGCGCTTTACCGTGACCACGAGTTTTTTATGGAACTTTCCGTAGGCCTTCTCCGGGGGGAGCACCACGGTCACTGTCTCGCCGGGCTCTCTTCCAATCAGCGCCTTCTCAAAGAGGGGATTGATCTGGTTCGCCCCGAGGGTGACCCGCACCGGCTCGCCCGAGCGGGTATCCTCGAAGACCTCGCCGTCGGGGCGAGTGCTGGTGAAGTGCAGGAGGAGGGTGTCGCCGTCTGTTACGGGTGGCATGGGTGCCTGATCGGTTTGTCAGGGAAGGGTTTTAACGATCGTGATCTCAGGCGGAAGTCCGGGCGATCAAGGCACAAAAGAGCATCTCAACGATACGAATTTGTTTCGAAGAAGAGATACGAACTCAGGTTCTTTAAGCCTCAGGCG
>JASUSO010000004.1 GCA_030446015.1 Methanobacteriota archaeon | reverse complement strand
GGATAACACTCGGTTGCTGATAGAGATGGGCGATGTTGGTCGGGAGATATGAATTATCCGGAGAATATTCGTCCTCCGGGAAAGGGGTTCAACAAAGCCCAAAAAAAAAGAAACTCTGTCCCGGATCTCTCAGATGATGAACCGGAACGCGATCCAGGCGATGAGGACCATCAGCGCCGAGTACTTCAGCCCCGCGACCACCCGGCCTTCGCCCATGATACCCGCCGCAAGCCCCGAGAAGAATCCCTGGATCAGCGCGGCGTGGCAGAAGAGCCGGTTGTAGAGGAAGAGATCCACGTTGCCCATGAACGACTGGGCCGAACTCGAACCCGAAGCAGCGACCGCCTCGCCCGCCTCCGCCATCGTGGTGAGGAAGGTGCTCGAGAGCACTCCGATGACGAAGAGGAAGACGAAGAACGACATCAGGATGATGATCATGTAGATCATCATCCCGTTCTTGCGCTCCGACTGCAGGTTGAAGAACTCGTACGCGTCGTGCGCCGCCGCCCGCAGCACCTCGCTCACGTCGCCGCCGGCGGCGCTCGCGTGGGCGATCAGGTCGACGCTCCGCTCCGCAAGCGGGGTCTTCACGCCTTTCCCGAACCGGCGGACCGCCTCCACGAACGGAACGCCCCAGGACATCTCGGTATCGAGTTTGCGGATGTGCGGCGTGAGCGCCCCATACTCGCCTTCCGAGACGATATGGATGGCGTGCGGGAGGGTCATGCCCGAGTCGTTCATCCCGGCCACGTCGCGGAAGAAGTTCGGGAGCGACGCCTCGACGCTCGATACGCGCCATGCCTCCTTGAAGTCGAGGAGGGCAAGCGGCACGATGGCGACGAGGAGCGCGAAGACAAAGAAGTCGTCGATGATCGTCGTCGAGAAGAGGGCGCCGATGCCGTAGGACGAGACCATGCTCACGAACCCGCCGATGAAGAGGAGGAGCGCGGCCGGAACGGATACGAAGAGGACGGTGTAGGGCTCCTCCATCATCACCCTGAACGGGTGTTTGAGGAACCGGTAGAACCCTTCCTGGTACTTCCGCCGGTTCTCAATCCGACCAAAGATCTCTTGGTCCTGATCCACGAACCGTTCGGACTCCAGGACGTCGTCCGGAACCACCTGCCGCCCCGAAGGCTTCCTATTCAGAAAATCGTCGAAAATGTCTTTGAATCCCATATCACACCTCCGGAGTCATGGAACTGATCAGGATGACGAACATCATGCTCCCGAACGGCACAATCAGGTAGATGATGATGTAGAGGAAGAGCGGGTTCGAGTCGCCCGAGAGGATCGTCATCACTGACTGCAGGATGATTAAAAAGAGCATCCCGGCGACCATCGTGGTCACGTAGGACTCCGCAATCAGCCCGAGCGTCTCCAGAAACGTCTTCTGCTGCTGGTTGTTCTCGAGCGTATACTGGCGGGCCTTGGTGCGGAAGTACTCCGTGAGGTTGCTCCCGCTGGAGATGCTCGCAACGGCCCCCTGCAGGAACTCCCGCATCCGTTCGCTCGGCGTCGCCTGCGCGACCGTCCGCAGGGCCTCGAGGGGATCCTTCCCGAAGAAATCGGTCTCCCGGGAGATATATCGCGCTTCGACGGCACTTTCGCCGTAGATCGTGCTCTTGCCGAGCAGCCGGAAGACCTCGTCGGGGGTGATCCCGGCCGACGACATGGCGGTGACGTAGTTGATGGCGTACGGGAGGGTGGCATCGATGTTCCGGCGGCGTTCTCCGGCCCTGATGCCGGGATAGAGGAGGAAGATCAGGTAGGTCAGCCCACCAAAGACCAGGAGCGAGATGACCGTGATGACGATGGTGCCAAGCAGCATCTTGTGATCGTTCAACGCGTACAGGAACCCGGGGACCGCTCCGCGATAGACGATCATCTCCGGGACCCGCAGGAGATAGGTCAGCAGCCCGATCACCACCGCGGCGGCCAGCCCCACGGCGACCGAAGAGACGTACGCGGTCGCAAGGTAGGCCTCGAACGGCGTGGTTATCCGGGCACCCATCAGGTCGTTTCGGAGGCTGATGTAGTCTCCCCGCTTCTCCTTCAGGCCGTGCCCGATCAGGTTGAAGCAGAACCGCTCGAAACTGTTCATGCGGAACCGCCCTCCCCGTAGAGGTCAGCACGCACCCGCTGGACGACCGTCTCCGGGTCGCGGAAGTAGGAGACCAGGACCTTGCTCACGTCCCTGAAGTGGCGGATCTTCTTGATGCGCATCCATTCGAGGACTTCCTGCCGGCGTTTCAGTTCTTCGCGCATCCGCTCCTCGCTCCAGCCGCGGTCCTCCATGATCTGCTCGAGGATGTAGGATTTGCCGGAATACCGGATCTCGTCGGTCGCCGGATGCCACCGGAAGACCTCGTTCGTTATCAGCTCGTTCGTCCGGGGATCGATGTCCAGGATCTCGATGAGCTGCTTGTTCCGCCGGATCCGCTGGCCGCCGATACGGGCCTGCACCTGGATCGACATCAGGTTCAGCGCCGAGAGCATGTTCCTCGGCACGTCGATCGGCGGGTTCTCCAGACGGTGAACGGCGCTCGCCACGGAATCCGCGTGCATCGTCGCGTAGGTGACGTGGCCGGTGCTCATCGCCTGGAAGAGGGTCAGGGCCTCCTTGCCGCGGACCTCGCCGACCAGGATGTACTCCGGACGCTGCCGGAGTGCGGCACGCAGGAGCTCGTACATATCGATCTCGCCCCGCCCGTCCTGCGAGAACGAGTCGCGGGTGATGCTCGGGATCCAGTTCGGGTGAGGCAGTTTCAGCTCCCGGGTATCCTCGAGGGTGACGATCTTTGCAAGCGGCGGGATGAAGAGCGATATGGCGTTCAAGGTCGTCGTCTTCCCGGATGCCGTTCCACCGGCAAAGATGCAGGACTTGCCGTTCTCGACCGCAAGCCAGAGGAACGCGATCCCGAGCGGCGAGAAGGTGTGCCACTCGATGAGATCCGTCGGTGTGATCGGCTCCTCGCGGAACTTACGGATCGTGAACGTCGAACCGTGTGCGGTCACCTCTGACCCGAGCGTCATCTGGATACGCGATCCGTCGCTCATCGTGGCGTCCAGCATCGGCTCGGCGATGGAGATGTATTTTCCGGCACGCTGTGCAAGTTTCGTGACGAACGAGTCGAGCTCCGCGTGGTCGTGATAGACGAGGGTCGTCTTCATCGATTCGTACGTCGTGTGGTAGACGAATATGGCGCTGCCCACGCCGTCGCAAGAGATGTCCTCGATGTACTTGTCGTGCATCACCGGGTCGATCAGCCCGTCGCCGAGGAACTCTTTCTCGACGTGATAGAGGATCTTCTCGCGCCCGAGAGGGTCGAGGCGGATCCCGTAGTCGGCGATGATCATGTTCGCCGCATCGCGGAGCGCCTTGCGGGCCTCTTCGCGCGTGAGGTCACGGGAAGAGATGTTGAGCGTCTCAAAGAGCCGCTCTTTGATCTCCAAGAAGAGTTCCTGCTCCCCGGGCGTGAGCACGGGCTCGATGACCTGATAGGTATACTCGTGCGTCGTGCTGTCGTAGGTCACCCGGACATAGGCATACGGTTCGTTCACCGGGTAGAGTTCGATCTCCTCAACCCCCGGCGACGGCCGCATCGTGAGGTCGACGAGCGGGCCGTGGAGTGCAGGGTTGTACTCTTCGACAACGGGGCCGGCGTTCGGCATCTGGAATCGTTTGAGGAAGCCGAACCGTGACTGCGAAACCCCATCAGCCGGTGTCACCACCTGTGCGGCGGCCGCGGCAAGCGAACCGGAGGAGAACGACTGGGAGAAGATGTCGTCGAACTCCGATACGACCCGGGCGTTGTCGACGAAGCCAAAGGAGCGGTCGTCGCGGTTGATGCTCAGTTCGTCGATCGTGAACGTCGCGCTCTTCGGTAGGATGAGATCCGCCAGGTTCCCGAGCTCCTCAACCGTCACCACGCCGTCGGAGACTTCTCCCTCGGGATCGTCGACCACCCCCACAACAGGAGGTCTCGTCTCGATGACGCCGGATTCGCCAGCCCCCTCAAGAATGGAGGAGTTCGGCCTCTCGGCATCACGCCACGCCTTCACCCGGTCGAGGATTCCCGCAGGGATGTGGCGCGAAGACGCCGGTGAGTCCGACTTTTCCGCGATATCCTCACCCACAATCGGCGGATCGGCTGGAATCTGCGGCTCTACCGCAGGGGCGAGTTCCCCATTTCCGCCGCCGTCCGGCCCTTTCCGGCCGATCCGGTCGAGGAGTGCCCGGACAGGGTCGCCGGGGGCGGTCACACGCGGTTCGGCGTGGCCGCCCGGCTTTGCCACCGAATCGATGGGCAAACGATCCTCCCCGCCCTCCTGCACCTCTATCGGAGACGGCTCCGGGTGTTCGCGCTCTTCATCGGGCCCGACAACCGCCGGAACCGTCGTATCCTGCACACCTTCGCCAGGTGACGAAGAGAGCGGCCCTGTATCGGCGCTCTTCGTCGCGGTTTCTCCATCGTCGGCCCCCTGTTTTTCGGACCGGTTGAGAAGACCCCTGACCGCTGCTATCAACTCACGTTCTTCATCTTCTCCTAAACTCATCATCTGTGCCCCCAATATCGATCTGCTCCACTACCTGAGGTTCATGAAACTCGACGATACGCCGTGCCCGCTCTCCGATCCGATCCGAGATCACGCACATGTAGCGCCCGTTGAGCAGTCGAAAACTGACCTTTCCAGCAGAGTCCGTCACATCGCTCGTCATAACGAGCTTTCCTTTCCGGATCGCGACGTGCGCCCCGGCAAGAGGCGTCCGGCCGTCGCACACGATCAGGCTGAGCACCCCGATCCGCTGCCGTGCGGAAGTGTCGACGGTCGGGATCTCGAGGCGGCCATTCTTCTTCAGGTGGCTCTTGTCAAAGACCCTGCACCGTGAAACCAGCGCGTCGACAATCGACGGCGTCACCCGGAAGAGCTCGAACTCTTCCTCTCCGGTCAGGCGCAGGACGGCCGAATCCCCAAAGAGCGTCCCCATCGTATCGACATACATGGCGCCGTCCGGCTCGCCTCCGGCAAGAAACAGGAAGAACGTCTGCTCTTGTACCTTTGCGACCCCTATTCCGGTCAGGGGATTGCTGCAGCCGTAGCGGAGCAGCTCGTCGAGAGTGAAGTGTCCCTCGCTCGTCGACTGCCGAAGGATCTCGCCCATAAGGTCGTTTATTTCCATGCAGATCTTCAGGTAAGGTATTGTGCAGTTTTTTTATGCCGGAAAGGGGGTTTTTACCCCCCTTACCACAATATATCCATAAGTATGCTATTATTAATACCTTGTGTAATGAAATCGAGATTCTAACAAAAATTATTGAGAAAGAGGCGTATCCCGGGGTCTGAAGAGGGCCGTTTACGTTCAACCATTACCAGGATGTTGTTGCCCATGAAGGCAGGTGCACCCGGCAATCCAGACTGCTCAAGCCGCCCCAGCAGGGGAGGGGTGCCGGTATCGTCCCGGACCCGTCCGAAATATCCATCGAAACGGCAGCGATCCCCGGCAAAGAAAGATCGCCAGAAATAAGAGATAACAGGTGAATAAGGTACCTGCCCATGATTCTTCCGCCCGTGATAAGTGTTCCCCTGATGATTGCAGCGGCTGCGGTAGGGGTCACACTCATATATGCGTCCATCCTGGATGCAAAGGAGCGGAGGGTGCCCCACAAAACCTGGCGTCCTGCACTCGCAATCGCGATTCCGGCGGCCGTCTGGGTGTACGGACTGACCATCCTCGCGGACTGGCAAACGGCAGCGGCGTATCTCATCCTGGTCGCGGTCTTCTGCGGATTTTTTTACCTCTTCCAGGCTGTAAACCTCTTTGGGGGGGCGGATGCGTACGCACTCATCATCATAACCGCATGCATCCCATTCTACCCGTTCGAACCGTACTTCGGCGCATCGCCCCTCGGGTTCTTCCCGTTCAGCGTTCTGACGAACGCCGTGCTCTTCAATATCGCGGCACCCGTCGCAATCCTCGCAAAAAACATCCTTGAGGGGAACCGGGCCCCGCTGCCCTGTCTCCTGCTCGGCTTTCCCGTCGACGGGAGAACAATCCAGAACGAGTTCGGTTTTGTGATGGAAGATATCGAGGAAGGAGAGGACGGCAGACTGGTCAGGCGGTTCGTCGGATTTACGGAATCGCTCGGGCGCATCGTGCGGGGGGAGCGGCGGCTATACACAAAAGATCTCAGGCTGCATCCAGACGACTACCGAAGGGAACTATCCCTCTATCGGAAGGCCGGCAAGGTCTGGATATCCTACGGCATTCCATTCATCATACCGATCACAGCGGGATTCCTGACCGCACTGTTCATGGGAGATATCCTCTTTGTAATCATGAAAGCAATCGCGGGAATGTGAATAGATATGGAGATACAGTTCAAGGACGGATTGGTGCCTGTCGTCGTGCAGGAGAGGCGGACTCGTGATGTCCTGATGCTTGCCTACGCAGACGCGGAGGCGCTGGAACTCACGAAGAGAACCGGATACGCACACTATTACAGCAGGAGCAGGCAGAAACTCTGGAAGAAAGGGGAGGAGAGCGGGCACGTCCAGCAGGTCTCGCGGATCCTGGTCGACTGCGACGGGGATGCCGTCCTCTACGAGGTGGAGCAGACCGGTGCCGCCTGCCATACCGGCCATGCATCGTGCTTCTACCGGACGGCGGATGGAGAGGAGATCGCCGGATTGGTCTTCGATCCGGAGAAGGTATACGCTAATAAGGGTGAATGACCTCATAACTATGGTGATTTTTTATGAAAATTGTACCCGATACAAGCGTCGTGATAGACGGACGCATAACATCGCTGATAAAAACCGGGGAATATAAGGGCGCAACAATAATCATACCGGAAGCCGTCGTCGCCGAGCTGGAAGCCCAGGCGAATCAGGGGCGGGAGATAGGGTTTTCCGGTCTGACCGAACTCCAGGAGCTCTTCCGGATGTCGGAGGAGAAGACGATCGAACTCAGGTTCGCCGGGGAACGCCCGAGCCTCGACCAGGTGAAGCTCTCCAGCGGAGGCGAGATCGATGCCCTGATCCGGAATGTCGCGATCGACAACGATGCCCGGTTCATCACGAGCGATCTCGTGCAGGCGGAGGTTGCGAAGGCGAAAGGGCTCGACGTCACCTACCTGCGGCCACAGATCGGCGACTTCTCGCCGCTCGCGATCGACCAGTACCTCGATGAGGAGACGATCGCGATCACGCTCAAGGAGCGGGCGCCGCCGGTAGCAAAGATCGGGAAACTCCGGGAGACACGCCTCGTTACCCTCCGGGATGCGCCGATGACCGAGTACGAACTCAAGGCCATGGCGCAGGAGCTCCTTGAGAGGGCGAAACGCGACCCCGACGGCTTCATCGAGCTCGAGAAGCGGGGGATCACGGTCGTCCAGATCGGGTCGCTCCGGATCTCGATCGCCCGGCGACCGTTCTCGGACGGGATGGAGATCACGGTCGTCCGGCCGCTCGTGGACCTCTCGCTCGACGACTATGACATGGCGCCGGAGATCAAGCAGCGGATCCTCGGGAACCGCCGCGGCGTCCTGATCGCGGGCCCGCCGGGCGCGGGGAAGACCACCCTCGCCCAGAGCCTTGCGACGTTCCTCGCCGACAACAACTTCATCGTGAAGACGATGGAGGCCCCGCGGGATCTGCAGGTACCCGACCACATCACCCAGTACACGGCGCTCGAGGGGAGCATGGCGAACACCGCCGAAGCCCTCCTGCTCGTCCGGCCCGACTACGTGATCTTCGACGAACTCCGCAAGAACGAGGACTTCAGCGTCTATGCGGATATGCGCCTTGCCGGGATGGGCATGGTCGGCGTGGTCCATGCGATGGAGGTGCACGACTGCCTCCGGCGGTTCTGCGACCGCGTGGACTACAGCATCCTGCCGCAGATCATCAACACCGTGATCTATGTCGTCCAGGGTGCGATCACGAAGATCTACGACCTCGAACTGACGACCAAGGCACCGGAGGGGATGCCCGGCGACGTGCATATCCGCCCGGTGATCGTCGTCCGCGATCACGCCCGGCGTGAACCCGAGATCGAGATCTTCCGCTACGAGGGAGAGACCCTGGTGATGCCGCTTGCCCGGTCAAAGAGCGCCGGAGCGCCGGCAGCCGCACCTGCGGAGCCGCCTGCAGCGCCACCGGTGACGCCGGAGCCCGAGGAGAACGTCTCCTGGAAGGTGGCCGAGAAGGAGGTCCAGCGCGAGATCGGGCGCTACACGAACGGCCCGGTCGAGGTCAGGATCATCAGCGACAACAAGGCAGTCGTCTATATCGAGGACAAGGACGTTCCGGCGGCGATCGGGAAGGGCGGCAAGAACGTCTCGGCGATCGTGAACAAACTGGGCATCGGGATCGACATCCGACCACGGAGCGAGCTCGAGGCGCAAAAACCCGTCGAGGAAGAGATGCAGCTTGCCGGCGGCATCAAGATCCGTATCGACAAGAAACAGCTGACGATCGTGTCTCCCGAGAACAAGGGCAAGATCGTGGACGTCTTCGCTGGGAAGGAGTACCTCTTCACGGCAACGGTGAACGAAGAGGGGGACATCCTCCTCGCCAAGAACAGCACGATCGCACAGGAGATGATCAAGCGCTACAACGAGGGCGAGACGATTCGTCTGCGGCCGGTATGATGTAGTTATTTATGACAAAACCAGAATCTGGAGGCTTAGAGTGAGCGGATTAGATATGCAGAGCAACGAACGGGAGTGCATCGCCCGATGGGAGCACGCGTTCGAAGCCGATCCGGCAGAGAAGGAGAAGTATTACCTGACCGTGGCGTACCCGTATCCAAGCGGGGCGATGCACGTCGGGCACGGACGGACCTACATCGTCCCGGACGTCCTCGCCCGTTACCAGCGGATGCGGGGGAAGCAGGTCCTCTTCCCGATGGCGTTCCACGTCACCGGTACCCCGGTCATCGGGATATCAAAGAGGATCGCAAACGGCGACGCGAAGACGATCGGCCTCTACCGCGACCTCTACCGGGTGCCGCAGGACATCCTCGATCGGTTCATCGACCCGATGGAGATCGTCCGGCACTTCTCGGAGGAGTACCGGCGCGTGATGCAGAAGTGCGGGCTCTCGATCGACTGGCGGCGCCGGTTCATCACCGTCGACCCACAGTACAGCAAGTTCATCGAGTGGCAGTACAAGCACCTGCACGAGGAGGAGCATGTCGTCAGGGGCGCCCACCCGGTCAAGTACTGCCCCCAGTGCGAGAACCCTGTCGGCGACCACGACCTCCTCGAGGGCGAGAAGGCCGAGATCATCAAGTTCACCCTGGTGCTCTTCTCCTGGAACGGCGCCAGGATCCCCTGCGCAACCCTCCGGCCCGAGACGATTTACGGCGTGACGAACCTCTGGGTGAACCCGGACGTCACCTACGTGCGGGTGACTCTCGACGGCGAGGAGTGGATCCTGAGCCGCGAAGCCGCGGCAAAACTCGCCCTGCAGGACCACGACGTCAGCGTGGGAGAGGAGATCCCGGGGACGGTGCTCGTCGACCAGACGGTCTCCCACCCGCTCTGCGGTGACGTCCCCGTCCTGCCGGCGTCGTTCGTCGACCCCGACATGGGGACCGGACTCGTGATGAGCGTCCCCGCCCACGCACCCTTCGACTACATCGCGCTCCGCGACCTGCAGCAGCAGGGGAAGTACACGTCCATCCAGCCGATCCCGCTCATCTCCGTCGAGGGCTACGGCGAGATCCCGGCAAAGGACGCGGTCGAGCGGGCGGGCATCCGCGACCAGAACGACCCGGGGATGGAGGCGCTTACCCAGGAGATCTACAGCGCGGAGTTCTCCCGCGGGAAGGTCTTTGAGAAGTACGGCGGCAAACCGGTCCGCGAGGCCCGGGACGACGTTGCGGCCGTGATGATGGAGCGGTACGGCTCCATCCCGATGTACGAGTTCGACAGCCGACAGGTGATCTGCCGGTGCGGCGGGCGGGTCTTCGTGAAGATCCTGCACGACCAGTGGTTCCTGGAGTACAGCGACCCGTGCTGGAAGGAGCAGGTGAAGACTCAGCTCGAGCGGATGGCGCTCGTCCCGCCCGAGGTCCGGGCGGAGTTCGACCGGACGGTCGACTGGCTGAAGGACTGGGCCTGCACCCGCCGGGTGGGGCTCGGGACGAAACTGCCCTGGGACCCGACCTGGATCATCGAGCCGCTCTCCGACTCGACGATCTACATGGCCTACTACACGATATCCCACCACTTAAAGGCCATTCCGCCGGAGAACCTGACACCCGAGGTCTTCGACTACATCTTCTTCGGAGAGGGGAACCCGACGACCGTCGATAAGCAGACCCTCGATGTGATCCGGAGCGAGTTCCTCTACTGGTATCCCTACGAGTACCGGTTCTCGGCAAAGGACCTGATCTCGAACCACCTCACCTTCCAGCTCTTCCACCACCGGGCGATCTTCCCGCAGGACCTGCAGCCGAAGGGCATGGTCGTCTTCGGCATGGGCCTCTTAAACGGGGCGAAGATGTCCTCAAGCAAGGGCAACGTCTTCCTCCTCGAAGACGCCGTGGAGGAGTTCGGCGCCGATACCGTCCGGATGTTCCTCGTCGGCAGCGCCGAGCCCTGGCAGGATTTCGACTGGAGGAACGAGTTAGTCTCGTCGACGAGAAGGCAGATCGAGCGGTTCTGGAACACGGTCGAGGAGGCGAAAGGGGCGACCGGCGCCTACGATATCGATGCCTGGCTCGCGAGCAGGCTCCAGCGCCGGATCGCGAGCGCCACCGCGGCGCTCGATGCGTTCCAGACCCGGCAGGCGCTGCAGGAGGCGTTCTTCGGCGTGGAGGCCGATCTGAAGTGGTACCGCCGCCGCCTGCCCGAGGGCGCAACCGGCGGGGCGGTGATGCAGGACCTCTGCCGCACCTGGGTGCGGCTGCTCGCTCCCTTCGTCCCGTTCACCTGCGAGGCGCTCTGGAAGAGCATCGGCGGGGCGGGCATGGTCTCCTTCGCCCCCTGGCCCGAGGTGGACGAGAGCCGGATCAGCCCGGAGATCGAGCTCGCCGAGGAACTCCTCGCCCGGACGGTCGAGGATATCGAGTCGATCAGGAAGCTCATCCCGATGGAGCCGTCGTCCATCAGCCTCTTCGTCGCCCCTGCCTGGAAGCACGAAGCATTCCGGATCATCGCGGCATCGGCCGATAAGACGAGAGTGATGCGGGATATCATGCAGAACGAGGAGATGCGCAAGCGCGGCCGCGAGGCGACCGATGCCGCGAAGCAGATCACGAAACACGTCCTGAAACTGCCGCCCGAACTGGTGAAGCAGCTGCAGGAGTCCTCCCTCGACGAGCAGGCGATCCTCGAGGGGGCACGGGCGTTCCTGGAGCGCGAGTTCGGCGTGCCGGTGAAGGTCCTCACCGCCGAGGCGAGCACGCACCCGAAGGCCTCGGGGGCGCTGCCGTTCAAGCCGGCGATCGTGATCGAATAATACCCTTTTTTTCGGGCCGGGAGAGGCCCGAGTTACGTTCGCCCCGCAGAGGGAGACTCTATCCCCCCTTCATCCGAACATGGATATCGAGACTCTCAAGCAGGCTTGGAGGATGCGGCTATTTAGCCTCTTGTGGCAACGGAATAAGGATAGGAGTGTTCAGGATGATTGAGTCACGATGCGGCATACTCTGCAGCGAGTGCGAGTACCGGGAACAGGTCGGCTGCAGGGGGTGTACGGCAATCACAAAGCCGTTCTGGGGCGAGAGCTGCCCGGTGAAGACCTGCTGCGAAGCAAGGGACCTCGAAAACTGCGGCCGATGCGGCGAGTTCTCCTGCGGGCTCCTCGAGCGGTTCGCGTTCGATGAGAACCAGGGCGACGGCGGACGGCGGATCGAGCAGTCCCGGGCGTGGTGCGGAGAGTAAGGGATGTCGTCGAGCCCGGAATACGTGGCGTTCGTAGCCGAGCAACTTGCCGGTGTGGGGGAGATCACGTATCGGAAGATGTTTGGCGAGTACGGGATCTACTGCGACGGAATACTCTTCGGCTGCGTCTGCGACAACCGGTTCTTCGTGAAGATCACCGATCCGGGGAGGGAGTTCATGCCGAACGGCGTGACCGCACCGCCTTATGCCGGTGCGAAGCCCTATTTCCTGATAGAAGACTTGGACGACCCGGAGTTTCTTCGAGAATTAACGCAGATAACCTGTGCCGCACTCCCGGCAAAGAGACCCAACAGGAGAGCCCGGCGAACTACGTTGGGGTGAAAGAAGAGAGGAACCACTTTTTGGGTTCCGGTTTTTGCGGATCCGGTTATTCTAGTCCTTTAACGGCCTGCTGTGCCTTCTTCGCCCGCTCTTTCGCCGTATACCCGGTCACCTGCTGGAGGTAGTTCCTGAACCGGCGGTTGGTGTCGATGATCGTCTCGTCGTCGACATCCTTCTTCGATTCGGTATCGACGATCAGCGTTTTGCCCCCTGCACCCAGCCAGACCTCAAGACGCAGGAGCGCTCCGTACGAGATGATATAATGGCCGTTCTCCGCCGCGCTGGGTTCAACCCCAAACTGGTCGCGGAGTCCCTGGATCATTGATTCTGCGAGTTGTTTTGTGTATCCGCGCTTGATCTGGTATTCCTGCATAATATTTTTAAGGGACATTCAGCTATGTTAAACTAATCCAGAAGTGAGTGATTGATCCCATGGACGATATAAAGGTCACATCCAGAGCGCTCGAGGGCGCCGAAAAGACGGTCCTGATTGGCTTTCCCGGGAGCGGGCTCGTCGGGAGTATTGCCCTGCAATACCTCGTCGAGCAGATGGAATTCGAGCAGATCGGGGCTATCACGAGCAAATACTTCCCCCCCGTTGCCCTTATGACGAAGGGTGTCATCAACGCGCCCGTACGGCTCTACGAGAAGGATCACCTCGTCGCGGTCGTCTCCGACGTACCCATCCACCCGGCGATCTGCTATGAGGTGGCGAACGGCATCATGGACTGGCTCGCGCAGTTCGACATCAAAGAGGTCGTCACGATCGCAGGGATCATCACGAACGAACCGGAGAAGAGGGTCTTTGGGGTTGCGACCAGCAGCAGTGTGCTGCAGCGTGTCGAGGAGAAGACGATCATCCTTCCCATGGGGAGCATCTCCGGCGTCGCGGCAAGCCTCCTCACGGAGTGCAAGACGCGGGGCATCCCTGGGATAGGGCTCCTCGGCGAGACGGTGAACACCCCCGACCCGCGGTCGTCCGCGGCCACGATCGAGGTCTTGAACCAGATCTACGGCCTTAACCTGGATATCCAGCCGCTGCTCGAACAGGCGGTGGAGATCGAGGCGGCGATGTCCCAGATAGCCGAGCAGGTGCAGAAGACCGAGGCCGCGCCCCGCAGAGAGCAGCTGCCGATGTACGGGTGATGAACAATGAAGTACGCAGCGTTAACCGGAATCTCGCCGTCGGTCATTGCCGAACTCAAGAGCGGCAAGGCCCGCACCCTCGAGCTGAACAGCGCCCACAACATCATCACACTGACCGAGACCGCGCCGGGGGAGTGCATCTTCATGACGTCGGTCAACGAAGAAGACCTCTCACCCGGCGATCCGGGGATCATGGTCGATCTCCTCGCCCTCAGCATCGGCATGAGGCGGCTTGAGGTCGCCAACTCGTACTTCTACGAGGAGCGGGAGCGGATGTCCGCCCGGATCAAGGTCCAGTTCCGGGGGGTGACCCTCGCCCGCGACGTGGAGGGGCGGAACTGGGGAGACCCGACCAAGGTCGAGATAGTCCGGTCGGCATGTTACCGGGCCGGATGATCCTCCCCTTTTTTTACCAGTCTTGCGACCCTCAAAGGGTTAATAACCCCACGCGACCAAAATGTATGGGAATACCACAGGGGTCTGTGGCTTAGCCAGGACATAGCGCCGGGCTTCTAACCCGGATGCCGGGGGTTCGAATCCCTCCAGGCCCGTCTGTTTTCATCCTCAGTTGCGAGAGTCAGGAGATAGGCGCTGCCACACCCTATCCTCCGGCATGAATGTTCAAAACCACATCCCGGTCAGATATGAGCCTTATTCAACGCGGAACCTGTACCACGATAGATCTAACCAGTAGTTATTAAGTAACCGGCAGTTATATTACAGCCGATAGATATACACATCTGACGCGAGTCTCTCCCGAAAGGGGGAGGTGTGAGCGGGTTCTGAAGGTCCCTGCCTTCATGGAGTGAGCAAGATGGAAGTAGAGTCTGTCATACTGGGTTACTTTTCACCAACCGGGACGACGAAAGCGGTCGTCCAGGGTATCGCACGCGGACTGAACCACGACAGCGTGGAGATGCTCGACATCACCCGGCCGGATGCAAGAAAAGAGCCCTTACGAACCTCGGAGAACGAGCTCCTCATCATCGGCGTGCCGGTCTACATGGGAAGGGTGCCGGCACTCTTAAACGAGTGGCTGCACGCGATCTCCGCCCGGAATACGCCTGCGGTATGTGTCGTCGTCTACGGCAACCGCGTCTATGACGATGCACTCATCGAACTGAAGGATATCCTGACCGGGTGCGGATGCAAGCCGATCGCGGGTGCGACCTACATCGGGGAGCACTCGTTCTCCACCGACGAGACCCCGACGGCGGGAGGGCGTCCGGATGCAGACGATCTGCACCACGCAGAGTCATTCGGGCGAATGATACGGGAGAAACTTGCCGCCATCCCCTCCGCCGACCGGATCGCCGATCTTGAGGTCCCCGGCTGCCGTCCTTACCGGGGAGATTCGCGACTATGGACCGTCGATTTCATCGCGGTCAGCGACGAGTGTATCCAGTGTGGGATCTGTGCGGAAGGGTGCCCTGTCGGCGCCATCGATCCGGAGGAGAGTACCCGGGTCGACACGACGACGTGCATCACCTGCTGTGCGTGCATCAAGAACTGCCCGCAGCATGCCCGAACGATGAAACCCGGCCCGGTCAAAGACGCGTCGGTGCGTCTCCATACACTATACAGCGAGCGAAAAGAACCGGAATACTTCCTGTAACAGGTAGAACCGTGCCAGCAATCGGGAGATATTTCAGTGATACGGACTGAGGATATACGTATGGAGCACCGTCCGTTCTACGCAGTCCGCCCCCTCCTCCCCGTCTACCCGGAGCCGGAGGATACACCACCGGCACGGAGGCGCTGGGTCCTGGTCCAGGGGAACTCCGTGCTCTTCACGGACAACCCCGCACCCGGCACCGTTCTCATGCACGACCCGCTCCCCGCCGGGCTTTCGTCCGGTGCGCCGGTCTACCTCGGCACCCGAGGCGAGATCGTCTACTACGCCGCCGAGGTCGCCGCCGGAGCCGTGCCGCCTGCCGGCTGGCAGTCGTCGCCGGTCCGGGAACTCCACGGAGCGGTTCCGGACGACGACCTTGCCGTTGCCGCCTATGCCGTACGGATCCTCGACTTCGACCGCTCAACCGTCTTCTGCGGGAGGTGCGGTGCCAGGACCCGCCCGGTCACGACCGAGCGGGCACGGATCTGCACGGCCTGCGACCGGATCGTCTACCCCCGGATCTCCCCCGCCGTCATCGTGCTGATCAAGAAGGGGGAGGAGGTCCTGCTTGCCCGTTCCCCCCGCTTCCCGCCGGGGCTCTTCTCGGTCATCGCCGGCTTCAACGAGCCCGGCGAGAACCTCGAACAGACCGTCCACCGCGAGGTCGCCGAGGAGGTCGGGATTACGGTCAAGAATCTACGGTACTTCGGGAGCGAACCCTGGCCGTTCCCCGACTCGCTCATGATCGGCTTCGTCGCGGAGCATGCCGGAGGGGAGATCCGGGTAGACAACCAGGAGATCGAGGCCGCCGGCTGGTTTACCCGCGACACCCTGCCGTCCGTTCCAACGGGGGCGAGCATCTCGCGGGCGCTGATCGAGGCCTGGCGCCGCCGGGAGATCTGAGAGTTTCATGGTATGATCAAAGAGTACCTGGAGGATTGAGATGGGAATCGCCGAGAGACGACAACGAGAGAAGGAACAGCGAAAGACCGAGATCGCCGACGCAGCCGAGCGCCTCTTCTTCTCCCGGGGTTACGAAGGCGTCTCGATGGAAGATATCGCCCGGGAGGTCGAGCTGAACAAAGCTACCATCTATCTCTATTTTAAGAACAAGGAGGCACTATTCGCCACCATCGTCCTGCGCGGTATCGAGATCCTCGCGGAGAA
This sequence comes from Methanobacteriota archaeon, assembly GCA_030446015.1. Classification (GTDB taxonomy): domain Archaea; phylum Halobacteriota; class Methanomicrobia; order Methanomicrobiales; family Methanoculleaceae; genus Methanoculleus. The sequence goes on along the minus strand of JASUSO010000004.1, from coordinate 36,707 downwards.
GTACCGGGAGTGCATGGAGAAGGAGGTTCCCGGCATCGCCAAGGTGATCCTGATGGGCCGGGCATACTACCGGTTCTCGCAGGAGTATCCGGAATACCTCCGGCTGATCCACTTCTACGGCTCCGAGCGGTTTTCCCGGGAGAACCCCTACACCGCAGAGATTGGAAAGGGATACGGCACCTGCCGCAGGATGCTCGCGGACGCGATCAGGGAGGGGATCGATGACGGCACGATCCGGGCCGATCTCGATCCTTTCCTGACCTCGATGTACCTCATGACATCCTTCATGGGCATCCTCTCCATGGAGCCTAGGTGGAGACTGGCGATCGAGGCGGAGGGGTTCAGTTACGACCGGTTCGCCGACGAGTTCTTCCGGTTCATCGTGCCGGCGCTCTCTGCCGGCGGGGGATCTCGGGATATCGGCGATCTCACGGAGCCCAAAGAGAGGAAGGGATCGTAGCGCCGGGAAGACAACACGTCCCCTGCCGTCGGGTTTCAAGAGACTCCCCTACCCGGAACCGCGGGGTTGATGACGACGGACGGCACACCACATCTCATGCAGCACGAAACGGTCAGACTCGCCGGAAAAGATGCCGACGGATACGTCATACCCCTCGGCCCGGTGAACCTCGTGGCGGTGGTGACGGATACGGGAATGGTCGGTTGCGGCGCGTTCGATATCGATGCGCTGGAGAAGTTCGGCTACCCCGCGGCGCGTGTCAAGCCCGCAGGAGGCGCATCTTCGATCGAGACGATCGAGGACCTCCTCCGCGGCGAGATCAAGGGGGCGAACAGGCATGCAGCCGAGCGCGGGGTCGCCGTCGGGATGACCGGGAGGGAAGCGCTCGACCGGCTTTAGAACACCCGGCCGGCCCCATTTTTTGGAGACAACCCCTCTCCTCCCCACCCGTCTTCTCTCCGCCCCGCGCCGCACATAGTTTCAAATATACGATGATGCACAATGGCTGCTCGTGAAGCGGGGCCCCATCTCCACCGGGACGGCGACGATCCTCGCCGTCACCATCGCCGCAGTGATGATGACCGCCGTAACCGCAGTTCTTCTCTCGCCGGGCGAGACGGCCGGGATCACGGTCCCGGGGCGCTCAGCCGCCTCCCCGGTGGAGGCCGTCGCCGGTTACAACGGGACATTGGTGATACGGGTTGCGGCGGACGCCGGCAACCTCACAGAGTGCCGGGTCTACCTCACCGACCCGCGAGGAGTGCTCCATAACGTCAATACCGCAGTCTTCGCGAACAGAACCCCCGGCGACGGCCGGCCCGCATACATCTTCTACCTCCCCATCGAGGACCCCGCCGCGTCCGGCTACTGGATCACCGACGAGCCCGACCTCGTCTTCACGGACGCCCACCATTCCGGCATCCGCCCGTTCTCGCCGGGCGGCGACTGGCGGGTCGTCGTCTACGATCAGGCGCAGAGGAAAAACAGGGTTGACCGGGTCGTCCCGATCAGCGGACCTTCGTCCCCGGCCTGACCGGCCGGAGGGGTACCAGGAGGGAGGCCTCGTCGCCGGCGGCGAGGATCATCCCCCGGCTCTCGACACCGAAGATCTTTGCGGGGGCGAGGTTTGCGATCAGCGCGACGTCTCGCCCTACCAGTTCCTCGGGCTTGTAGAACTGCGCGATCCCGCTGACCACCTGGCGCTTCTCGCTCCCAAGGTCGACGACGAGTTTGTAGAGCTTCTTCGAGCCCTTGATCGGCTCCGCCGAGACGACCTTTGCTATCCGGATATCGAGGTTTGCGAACTCCTCGATCGAGACGGTAGGCACCTTCGGTGCGGCCGCCTCCTTCGCCCTCTCCACCCGTTCGTTAAGGGTCGCTTCAAGAGCGGCGACCTGCTCCTTCTCGACCTTCGTAAAGAGCGTGGCGGGCTTTGCAAGCGCTCGTGCCCCCACCGGCGTCACGGCCTCGGCGATCGGGTGGTCCGCGACGTTGTCCTCGTAGCCGAGCATCGCCCAGGCCCGCTGCATCGACTCAGGCATCAGCGGCTCGAAGAGGAGGACGAGCGCTTTCACGATCTGGATGCAGTCGGCGATCGCCTGCTCCGCCGCCGCCCGGTCCTCTTTGATCAGTTTCCAGGGGGCGTTGCTCTGGATGTAGCCGTTCCCGTACGACGCAAGCCCCATCATCGTGTCGACGGCGCTCTTGAAGTCGTAGTCCCGCATCAGGCCGTCGACGGCGGCGAGCGACCGCTCGATCTCCCGGACGACCTCCGGCCGCGGGGCGAGGGCGGGCACGCCGCCGAATTCTTTCTCGGCGAAGTACATCGTCCGGTAGATGAAGTTCCCGAGTGTCCCCACGATCTCGTTGTTCACCCGCTCGGCATAGACCTTCCAGGAGAAGTCGAGCTCCTTTGTGTGGTTCGTGTAGGAGAGGAGGTAGTAGCGGAGGTAGTCCGCCGGGAGGCCCTGATCGAGATAGTCGTCGTTCGTCCAGACGACGTAGCCGCGGGACTTCGAGAACTTCCGCCCCTCGATCGTGACCATGCCGCTCGCGACCACAGCGTGCGGGAGGCCGTAGCCCGCCCCCTTGAGGAGCGCCGGCCAGAAGATGCAGTGGTGGTAGATGATGTCCCCGCCGATGAAGTGCGTGACCCGGGTATCGTCGCCGCACCAGTAGTCCTTCCAGTCGGCGCCGGCCTTCTCTGCCCACTCCTTCGTGAACGAGATGTAGCCGATCGGCGCGTCGACCCAGACGTAGACGACGAGGTCGTCGCGGCCCGGGAACTTCACGCCCCAGTCGAGCGTCCGGGTGATGCACCAGTCGTGCAGGAGTTCTTTCACCCACCCGAGGGCGTAGTTGCGGGCGGTGGAGGTGCCCTTGAGGTTCGGGAGGTACTCAAGGAGGAAGTCGCGGAACGCCGAGAGCTTGAAGAAGTAGTGCTCCTGCTCGCGGTACTCCGCCTTCGCACCGCAGATCTTGCAGACCGCATCCTTGATCTCGCCGGGCTCGAGGTGCTGCCCACACCCCTGGTCGCACTCGTCGCCCCGGGCGACCGCCCCGCAGTGCGGGCAGATCCCCTCCACGTAACGGTCGGGGAGGAACCGCTCGCAGTCCGGGCAGTAACTCTGGCTGACGGTCTCAGAGTAGACGTAGCCGTTCTTGATAAGCCGTTCGACGATAGAGCGGGTGGTCTCCTGGTTCATGGGGTCGTCGGTCATCCCGAACCGGTCGAAGACGACCTCCATCCTCCGGAACGTCTCGTAGAAGTGCTCGTGATACCGCTCAGAGAGGGCGCGGGGTGTCGAGCCCTCCTGTTCGGCGCTGATCACGATCGGCGTTCCATGGTTGTCGGAACCGCATATGAAGACGACCTCCTCCCCGGACCGGCGCATATACCGCACGTAAAAGTCCGCCGGCACGTAGGTCCTCAGGTGCCCGATATGGCAGGGACCGTTCGTGTACGGGAGCCCGCACGTTACCAGCAACGGCTTACCACTCATCCTTATTTAGTCTGGTTGCGATGCTAATAAAGATACCAGCGCATGGCACGACAGATGAGAATTCCGGTGAGGTCGTTCGGTTCCGAGGTCGGGACGCCCACGGTTCCGGAACTCGCGGAGTGGCTGAAGGAGAAGCGGGGGGTGGAGGCGGACCTCACCACCTACCGGCTCGATCGGTCGCTCGGCGCCCAGGAAGGGGTGGCCGTTCCTGCTGCCGGCGGCGTCTTCTACGGCGAACGGGTGAGCGGGGCGTTCCTCGGCATGGAGGAGGGGGTGCTCGTCGGCGAGCCGGGGATCGATCCGGCCGCCGTGGCCGACGATGCCCGGTTCGTCGTGGGGAGGCGTAAAGACGCATGGGTCGCCCTCCCCGCCCCCCGCATGCTCGGGTTTCGCGACGCCAGCATCGGCGACGAGGAGGAGTTCTCCGAGACGATCGCGGCCCTCTACACCCGGCTCATGCGGGAAATGCGCGATCAGGGCGTACAGGGGCACGTTCTGATCGCGGACGAGGCGGATGCGATCGAACTCGAGGTTCTCGCGGGGAGGAAAACCCTCTTCTTCCCGAGAGACCAGCGAACCTTCGACCTGGAACTGCTGCTCGAGTACCAGAGCGATCTCGTCCTCCCGGCGGCCGCGCTCGACCGGGCGCCCGACCTGATGGAGCGGTTCCGGGTCAGGAGACTGATCCTGCTCGACGCGGAGGGAAGGGACCTCGCGACGGCCGCCGCCGAGCTCGCCGACCCGGATATGCTCGAGGCGGGCGGTTACTGCGAGGAATCCTGTTCGGACTACTGGAAAGACCTGGTCGACCGGGCGATCATTCCGCGATAGCCTCCGCCTTCTCCGCCAGGCGGCGGTAGTGGCGGTTCCTTTTGATGAGCCAGAAGAGGAGACGATCGAGGAGGGTGAAGGGGAAGGTCCCACCGGCCGCGTGAGGATGGCCGCCGCCGGAGAATTCCCGGGCGATGATGTGGCTGACGGGGGGGGCGGAGCGGATGGAGATGCGACCGTTTCCCGAGACGATCACCTCGATATCGGTCTTGAGCTCGTCGCGGATGGCGTGAGCGGTCTCGCTCGGGTAGCCGTAGAGGGGCGCGAAGGCGATCCGGTAGCGATCGCCCTCGATGATGGTGGTGTGCCGGATGCTCTTTCTGATGTCGCGCTCCATCTCGCGGACGATCTCGCTGTACTCGCTCTCGATCCTCTCATCGACGATCGTCCCCCGGACAAGGTTGTCGCGGACGTACTCCCGGCAGCCCTTCCGCATCACCACCTGCCCGAGCATCTTCGACCGGGGGTCCCGGTGCTTCCAGAGGTCGTAGTCGCAGACGACCCGCGCGATCTCTTCGGCCACAGCATCGCCGGGGGCGAGGTCGCGGGCGACGATCCCGGTCGCACAGGTGGAGACGTCGACGTGGAGGAGGTTCGTCTTCTTCTCGACGGCGCGGATCTCCTCGTCCTTCCAGCGGTGGTGGTCGCGCCACTCGATCCGCCACCCGTTCGACCGGGCTTTTGCGAGGCGCTGCTCGACGCCCTGCTGGTAGCCGATATCAGATATGCTGAGGAGGTCCCCCCGGCCGGGAGCGCCGGCGACGGCGTCAAAGAGGGAGAGGAATTTGCCGACCGAAGCCCAGACGGTGAAGACCTCGCCGTAAGTCCTCCGGTGAATGGCGTCGCTCCCGACGGCGTCGAGGTCGTTGTGCGTGAGGTGCACGACGTGTTCCGTCCTCTCGGAGAGCGCCTGCATGAGGTTTCCGCCCGCGGCATCGGGCATCTGATCGCTTCCGCCCATTGCTCTTTATATCGGCGTACAACGTGATAAACAGGCGGTTGCACGGCAGGTCCCGGCCTGCCGCCCAGGTACCGGCGGGTTCGTGCCCCGGCAAACACAGAATTTATTAGGGACGACCGACAACATTGTAAGGCAGAAGCCCCTGTAGCTCAGACTGGGAGAGCGCCAGACTGAAGATCTGGTTGTCCCCGGTTCAAATCCGGGCGGGGGCACTCCGAGCAACTTTTCTGCTAATTCGCCAAAACGATCCTGATGCGTATCAAATTCTGCGGAACGGCCAGCCTTGCAGATATGCAGTGCGCAGTCGATGCCGGCTGCGACGCCGTGGGGTTCATCATGGGCGTGACCCACACAAGCAGCGACTTCGTGACGCCGGCAGAAGCCGCGAGGATGGTACACCGCCTCCCGCCGTTTGTCGAACCGGTCGCGGTCACCCACCTGCAGGAGACGGACGACCTCGTCGAGCTGGTGAAGGAGTCGCGCTGCACGACGCTGCAGGTCCAGGACACGGTCGAACCCGCCGAACTTGACGCCGTTCGCGACGCTCTCCCCTACCTCAAGATTGTGAAGGCCGTTCACGTGATGGACGCATCGGCCGTCGGTGAGGCAAAACGCTACGAGCCCTACGCCGACGCACTCCTCCTCGACACCAGGACCCCGGAGAGACTCGGGGGGACGGGGATCCCGCACGACTGGAATATCAGCGCAATAATCGTCGCGCAATCGACAATCCCCGTCATCCTTGCAGGAGGGCTTACGCCGGAGAACGTCGGCGCCGCGATACGGAAAGTCCGCCCCTACGGGGTCGACGTGCACACCGGCGTCAAGAAGGACGGCGTCCGCAACCCAGAGCGGACGCTTGAGTTTGCCCGGGAAGCACGGAACGCTCTCTCTGGCCCCCCGGAGAGGCAGGCTCCCGCCTGACAGGTATCCGCACGCGGCGGGATCGTTGCCGGGCAGACTGGCTGTGTCATATCGCCCCTGCAGGACCGGCTCCTCCCGGAAGACCGAATGCCAAAGTAGACTGCCGATTACGTTCCACTCCGGATACAGAAAACGGCCGAATCTGCCATGTCTCCCGCACCAGTATCCGATGAGCTGCTCGTCCCGCGCGCCTCCGTCGACGAACTCGAAGACGGCGTGCTCCTGCTCGACGCCGATGGAAGAGTGATGCGGGTCAACCGGGTCTTTCAGAGCCTCCTATCGTTGCCGGACGAAAGAGACCTCACCGGGGCGGACGGGATGGCGCTCGTCCGCACCCTTCTTGTGCCGCTCATCGGCGATGCGGGAGCGGCCGGGGTCTCGGGCTCTCGATCTGCCGGATGCTTGCTGACCGCTACGGCGGGATGATCTGGGTTGAGGATCGGGTTCCTGGCCGCCCGGAAGCAGGGGCGGCGTTCCGATTCACCCTCAGGAAAGTCACGGATAACAGCGATGCCCCGGAGGCGGGAGCGTGAAGTACGCTCGTGATCTCACGCTAAAGCGCGATTGTTCGTAAAACTCCCACCGATCATAAAAAATGAGTATTCATCGGGCCGGCACCGCCGCCATGCCCTTCTCAACCCGGCGGGCCATCTCCTGCTTGACCTGCCTGATATTCGCCGCCTGGTCGCGCTCAGCAAGGCCCGGACCCACTTTCCCGACGACTTCTTCACTCGGGACGCCTTTTGCGTTCACGACTCGCTGGTAACCGAACGTTGCCCAGTCGTCGGGGAGGTCACGCACCCGCACGTACTCCATGTTGTTCGGCGCAAGGTCGAGCTGGGTCTCGATGACGCTGTTGACGTAGTCCTTGTTCTCCTCGAAGACGACCAGGGGCTTGATGACGTCGGCCTTCACGATATCCTGGATGTCCCGGCCCTCGTACTGCTTGAGGAGCCGTGCGCACTCGTTGAAGTGCGTGACCTCCATCTTCAGGAACTTCTCCCAGATCCCCTTTATCCTCGGGTCGCTCTCCTGCTCTGCAAAGGAGTAGTAGAGGTACGCCTCGTTGAGCTCGATCATCGCCATCTTCTCAAGCATCGTCTCGCTCGGGTCGCCGAGCAGGCCGTACTGGGTAACGTGCTGCTCCTCGATCTCCGCGATCTCGGCATACAGCTGCCGCGCTATCTCGTCGGGATACATGAACCCGTGCGACCGGTAGTAGAGCATCGTCTGCTGCTCTCCGGCGGTGATCGTGATGTAGTTCATCTTCGTCTTGATATCGGCCGTATCCTTGTCGTAGTGCTTGCGCATCGAGTCGAAGGGGTGGCGGTGCTCGATGCTCGTCGGCCGGCCGGGTTTGACCTCGGTCCTGCCCTGGACGATCGCGTCGGGGTCGCCGCCCTCGATGTAGTCGTAGAGGCAGCTGTAGCGGTAGAGGTGGTCAAAGTCCTCGAGCAGGGCGAAGTCCAGCGTCTGCTTCACGTACGGGTCGGGCTCGTTCTGCGCCAGGTTCGCGGTGAGGTCGACCGCAACCTGCTCGTAGCCGAGCGTGGTCTCGATGACCGACTGGTCCGCCGGGTTGAGCCAGTTGATCGTCTCCTGCTGCTGGGAGTCGATCCGCCGCATCAGGGCCATCGACTTCTTCACCCCGGGGTCGGGGTGCATCCGCTCGATCGCGTGCGACATCAGGACGGCGTTGTTCTCGATCCCGTTCATGAGGATGATCCGGGTCCGGGTGTAGGCGTCGACCGCCTTCTTGTCGTACGGGGCCGGAACCATCTCCTTCCAGTTCATGGGCTGCTCTTCGATAGGCATCCCTTCCATCTCGAATGGTCTGAATTGCGCCATCTCATCTTCCTCCATAACCCCCATATCCACCGGTACGGTGGGTAGAACCCTGCGGTTCCCCGCACCGCAAACGACCGGGGATTGCCCTCCCATACCGGTCACGCCACAAAAGTCTAACGGGCGGAATACCCGGACGAAAAGACCGTTCTTCGAGAGTGTATCGAGAGCCTCCCCGACGATACCCCCTCTTATCCGGCCCGGTATCGCATCGGAGACTCGAAGAGACCACAACGTATACATCGCCGGAGGTGCGGATGCAGGAGGGGGCCGCCCTGCGCGGGTACCCGGGTAACATTGTTAAGCATGCAGACTCATGTGGAGGCGGCGGATGGCGGCCGGCCATCCGGCGGCGACCAGACTTTGGGAGGCATGGACCATGACAGGGAGAGAAGACGACCCCTCCGGCCCCGGGCGGCGGCAGGACGGGGACCAGAGAGCAGACAACCCGGAGGTCGGAGAGAGAGGCGGGCTGCCGCCGGTCTCGCGCGGCGGCAGTCGCGACTTCCCCGGCCTCACCGCAGACTTCCGGATCGATATCCTCGACCACGACGACGAGGTGATCGTCGTTGCGGAACTGCCCGGCGCGGAGAAAGACGGGATCCGGATCAACCTGTTAAACCCTCAGACCCTGCGAATAACGGCGAGGCGCACCGGACCGGTCGATGAGGAGCCCGGAACCTACTCCATCCACGAACGCGGGGAAGAGTTCCTGACCCGGGTGGTGCGCCTGCCTGCGAGCGTGATCGAAGACGGCGCCGGAGCCGGATTCAAGAACGGCGTCCTCGAGGTGAGCTTGAAGAAGATGGGAAGACGGTCGGAGACCAACGGCAAGATGATCCCGATCGAGTGACGGGGAGCAGGGCTCACTGCCGGACCGCGCATTCGGCCATCCGGGACGTCACCACCTGAGGGTGATAGCAGATGACACTGTCCCGGGCGGTGATCCTGCCATTGACCACCTGGTCGATGGCGGCGAGGTGGTCCTGCACACCCCGGGTGAGGAGGTAGTACTCCCGCACGAACTCCCTCCCCCGTGCGCCCATCTCGCGGGCCAGTTCCGGGTGCCGGAGAAGATGGAGAATCCGGTCGGCGGTCTCCTGGATCGTCGAGACCAGGTAGCCGTTCCAGCCGTCGCGGACCTGGAGCGGTATGCCGCCGACGCTCCCGGCGACGACCGGCTTCTCTTTCCAGAGCGCCTCGGTCACTGTCAACCCGAACCCCTCTTTGATGGACTTCTGGACGATCACGTCCGACGCCCGCTGGATCGCGTTGATCTCGCGGTGGCTGTCCGGCGGGAGATCGAGGATATGGATATCGGGATCGTCCTCGGCCGTCTCGCGAACCTCGCGCAGGACAATGAAGCACTCCGGGTCGTCGCACGCCCGCCCGCCGACGAGGACGAGCTGGCAGGGAATCTTTCGGCGGACCATCTTGAACGCCTGGATGACGCCGACCGGGTCTTTGAAGACGTCGTACCGGGAGACCTGGGTGACGATCGGCTTCTCCGGGTCGATGCCGTACTTCGCGAGGGTCGCATCGATCTCGGATGCGGGGAGGTCGCGGTTCTTCTCGGATAAGGGGTCGATGAACGGCGGGATGATGAAACTCGGCACGTCCCAGAGGGGGAGGTACTGGAAACTTGAGAATATGCCGGCGTGATACTTCTCGACCAGCCTGCGCAGGATGTTACCGATACTCCCGACGGTCGCGGTGGGCACCGTCTCCAGCTGGACGTGGCACCGCCAGAGCAGCCGTTTGCGCTCGAGTTCGCGGTCAGTCAGGAACTCGACGAGGCCGAGCGGCTGAGGGTCGTGGATGGTCACGACGTCGGCATCATCCTCAATCAGCCCTTCGTTCTGCCGCTGAGCCTCCCAGTAGGTCTCGATCATTGCCGGCGAGAACCCGCCTCCTCGACCCTGAAGGAAGTTGTGGAGCGTCTTTGTCACGTCGAAGAACGCCGGCTCGGCCTCCATGATGCTCCAGGTCGTCTCGAGGCCGAGCGCGTTGAGGAACGGGACGTACGAGATCAGGATCTCCGAGACGCCCCCGCCGTATCGGGTCGAGTTGATCTCCTGGATCTTGAGGCCGGAGAGGCGCCCGGCAAGTTCCTCGATCGCCGAGAACTGCTTCGTGCCCACGATCCGCTGGTATTCCCGAAGAGAGGGATACCCGGGGAGATCCGTAACGATCATAAGAGGAACACTACCCGGCAATACGCACTCAACCGATAAAATGCCTTTCGGTGGAAGACAGGCGAACCCGGGAGGATGACGCGGAGATGCGTGCTAAACGGGGTCACCCGCTCTTGATCGGCAGGGTCCGACGAGCGTCGTCGTCCGTGCGAGAAGAGGCGTCCCGGGGAAGGGCCCTCTCCAGGGCAGCCTTCAACTCGGCAAGAGAGATGGGCTTTTCCAGGACGCCGACGATATCATTCGCGTATCGCGAATACTCCTCCGGCCAGACATGCTTTGCGGTGAAGAGCAGGACCGGAATATCCCGATATTCGTCATTTCGTTTCAGTTCCTCCAGGAACTGCCATCCGTCTATGGGAGACATCATCACATCGAGAATAATGAGCGCGGGTTTCTCTTTCTTGATTGCCCGCAACGCATCCCATCCATTATGAACCAGGAGCGGTTCCCAGTTGATCTTCTTGAGCAACAACTCCATGACTTCAAGCGTCGGCAGGTCGTCGTCGACGACCATGATCTTGTTTCCCAAACTCATACCTCCCTTGGTATCCTGATAGTGAAGGTGCTTCCTTCTCCCACCTCACTTGTCACCGTAATATCTCCCCCATGCAATCGGACATACTTGTTCGCGATCGTGAGGCCGAGGCCGGTGCTGCCGCCTTCAGAGGCCCGCTTCGCATCTCCTATGTAGAACGGCTCAAAGATCGATTTGATGATGTCCCTGGGGATACCGATGCCATTATCACACACCATTATATAATGATTCTCATTTGATCCCGTATACCGGATCCATACGTTCACTGGCGGTTCATTATACTTAACGGCATTCGATATCAGAGCGGCGATCGCCATGGAAAGCCGGTCGGGGTCACCCATAATATGGACGTTTTCAGGGATTTCGTTGCAGATCTGGGCATCTTGTCCGTATTTGCCTTCAGAGATGGCGGTGTCGACGAGTTCGCGGAGCCCTATCTCCCGGATGGTCAGATCGACGTAGTCCATCGTGACCAGACTGAGCTCGACCGCCCGCTCCACCACCCCTATCTCCTGCTCGACGCACGCAAGGCAGGTCCGAAGGATCTTCTCCGTATCCTTCGTGATGCCGTAATACCCTGGATCCTCGACGATCAGCCGGAGATAGCCGGCGAGCGGCTGCAGCGGGGTGCGCAGTTCGTGGGCGAGCTTCGTGACGAGCCCCTTCCACTGTCCGACTTCCCAGGAGAGCTGCCTGCATGCAAGGCTCTGACACCGCACCTCCGTGGTGTCCCGTGCCGACCCCACGACGCCGGTGAACGCACCGTCCGCCCCGTTGTATGGGGCGAGTGTGACAGAGAAGGTATGCCGGGAGCCTTTAATCTCAATGTCGAAGTCGTAACTGGCGCTCTTCTGCTCTTCGATAACCTTCTGGATCTGCTTCCTATTCTGCGCGGCAAGGTCGCCGGGCAGGAACGCGTCCACGTTCTTCCCAACGAGATCTTCAGGAGAGAACCCATACTCGGACGCACGAGCCCAGGCGAAGTGCAGGATGTGGCCAGCGGCATCCTGCATGAAGAAGACATCATTCGTCTGCTGGATGAGATCCATCAGCCGCCCATTAGACCGAATGAGCGCGTCGTTCTCGCTCAGAAGCCCGCCGGTGTCCACGATCGTGCATTCGAAGAGGTTATCGAGGGGAAGCAGCCTGCAGGAGAGGAGGACTCTCCTCGCTTCGCCGTTGTGCCCGCGAAACGTCATCTCCGCGTTTCCGACGTAGCCTTCCCGCATCATCTCCTCGATGAACCATGTTTTGCCGGCTTCGTCCGCCCAGAACGCCTCCGCCGGGATGCCGATGAGTTCCCGGGGGGCATAACCGAGCATATCGGCACACTTTCTGCTGGCGCAGACAACGCGGAGGGTCGCAGGATCGCAGAGGAACCTTGCATGCCGGGTATCCCCGAAGATCTGCCTGCACCGGGAGGCGGTCAGGTGAGAGTCCTGCGAAAAGAGCGTCGTGGCCCCGAAGACCCATAAGAAGATCATCGTGTGCAGCCCCGTCATCACGAAGTCGACGGCGAAGCCGAGCGTCGCGAGGTACGTCCGGATGAACACGAACCCGGCAACGAGAAGCGCTGTCACCTTAAACGCCTGCCTCGGGAACCAGAGAGCAACAAAAAGTATCGGGATGCAGTATGTCAGAGGAAAGAAGAACTGAGCGTTCATCGACGTTGCCGCTGTGAGCATGAGCGAGACCGCCGAGAACGAGATCACCACGATCATCTTGGTGAGGTCCGTCCCGGTAAAAAGGTCCTGCTGAAATCCGCTCAGGAGGCTCCGGATCTGGGGCATAGATAATACAGAGGTTATCCCGTGGAATGTATATAAGCGATCCGGAATTGTCCACGCGATAAACAATAATGTTTCGGAAAATAAGTGCAGTTATTTGACTTTTCTGGGCAAATCTCGAATATTCTTCAATCCCTACAGGAGAGGCGGCAGAAACTCCGACGGGCCGAATATCGCCAAACAGGAGAGCGTATATGAATATCGGCGTGTAACCCTACTTTATGCGCCCGTTTGTCTTCGTCAACATTGCCATGAGCGCTGACGGAAAGATCTCGACGAGAGAGCGGCGACAGGTGAGGATCTCGGGTAACGAGGATTACCTGCGGGTCGATCGGATCAAAGCGGAGAGCGATGCCATCATGGTCGGCATCGGAACGGTGCTCGCCGACAACCCGTCGCTCACCGTCAAGTCCCCCGAGCTCCGGGAGCAGCGGAGGGCGGCCGGAAAGGACGAGAACCCCATCCGTATCGTGGTGGACGGCCGGGGGAGGACGCCGCCGGATGCGGATATCCTTCACAAGGGGAGCGGGAGACGCATCGTCGCCGTCTCAGAGAGGGCCCCAGAGCAAGCCGTGGAGACCCTCCGGCAGCACGCCGACGTCATCGTCACCGGAAAAGAGGCCGTCGACCTCCGGGGGCTGCTTGAGGACCTGCACCGGCAGGGTGTCCGGCGCCTGATGGTCGAGGGCGGGGGGACGCTGATCTGGACACTCTTCGAGCAGGGGCTCGTCGACGAACTCCAGGCGTTCGTCGGCAACATCGTCATCGGCGGGAAGGATGCCCCAACACCAGCCGACGGCGCCGGTTTTCTCCGCGAGGAAGACTTCCCCCGGCTGCGGATCATCGAGGCTGTCCGGCTCGACGACGGCCTCTTGATACGGTGGGAAGTGGCGAGAGCATAAGGCGGGAAAAACCGCCCGAAAACCTCCTTTTCAAAAAATAGAGAGATGGCCCGGACGCACGTTGGGCCGATCAAAAAAGGTTGGATCAGGGCACAACCACGATCTGGTCCTTGACCTTGAACGTGCCTCCGGTGACGAAGGATACGCTGATCTCAACCCGGTTCTCGCCCTTCGCGTTGTGAATGATGATCTCGTCACCGCGGATCGGCTGCAGGGTGTCGGTGATGACCTCCCCGGTCGCCTTGGTCACGCGCACATCGATCTTCGTCACGAAGTCCTGACCTTTCCCGCCGCTGAATGCGATGTACAGGTCGTTCGTGACCCGCGAGGGGTAGCCGCCCGTAAGCTGGAAGTCAACCTCCTTTCCCGGCGGCGCCGTCTGCGTCGGGCCGGGCGTAAGCGAGACCGGCGTCGCCGTGGCCGCGGGCGTCTCCCCGATCGTCGGCGTCGCCTCGGGGTCCGTGGGGCTGGCCGGCTCACCTGTGCCGGTACAGGCGGCGGAGACCGAGAACGCGAGCAGGAGCACAATCAGAACTGATAGCAACCTGAACTTCATAAAGCATTCATGCACATCAACGTATTTCACCCTTTCGCCACGCTCGCGGCACGCCGCGGATACGAGAGTATAAATGGCCCCCGATGCCGCCGGCCGGAGGCGCGAGCCGGGGGCTCCCGACCGGCACAAAGGGAATCAGAGCCAGGAAGAACGAGATCATGACGGAGCTTAGGGACAACGGATCTGCGCGTACAAAACATTTATATCTGTAGGAAGGAACTTTCTATCGTACTTGTGAAGGTGCAATCGATGAACCTGCGAAGACCAAACGCTAACGATGCGACAGGTACGGCCAACCGCTCCCGGGACGTCGTTCCGATGTCCGGCATATGCAGCCGGTGCGTCGACGGATGCAAAGGGGCCTGCGAGATCTGGCTCTCCTCGTTCCGGGGCAGGGAGGTGCTCTACCCCGGCCCGTTCGGCGAGATCACGGCCGGCGCTGATAAAGACTACCCGATCGACTACTCGCACCTGAACATCCAGGGCTATGCCCGGGGCGCAAAAGGGCTGCCGGAAGGCGTCGAGGCCAACCCCGACACCGCCGTCTTCCCGGACGTCGATACCCGGACTGAGTACGGGTGGACGATCAAGGTCCCGATGCGGGTTCCGATCTTCACCGGGGCGCTCGGGTCGACCGAGATCGCCCGGGCGAACTGGGAGCACTTCGCGATCGGAGCGGCAATAGCCGGCATCACGCTCGTCTGCGGAGAGAACGTCTGCGGCGTCGACCCGGAACTCGTCCTCGATCACGACGGCAAGGTCGCCAGGTCGCCCGAGATGGATCGCCGGATCGAGTCCTACCGGAAGTTCAAAGATAAGTACGGCGAGCTCCTGGTGCAGCTGAACGTTGAGGACACGAGGCTCGGAACCGCCGAGTACGTCTCCTCGAAGCACAACCTGGAGACGATCGAGCTGAAGTGGGGCCAGGGAGCAAAGTGTATCGGTGGCGAGATCAAGGTCGGCAGCCTCGAACGGGCGAACCAGCTCAAAGGCCGCGGGTACATCGTTCTCCCCGACCCGGGGGTTCACGAGGTGCGGGCGGCCTTCAACGGCGGCGCCTTAAAGGAGTTCGAGCGGCACTCCCGTCTCGGCTTCGTCACCCGGGAAGACTTCCTCGATGAGGTCGACCGGCTCCGCGAGATCGGGTTCAAGCGCGTCACCCTCAAGACCGGTGCCTACTCGGCCGTCGAACTCGCGATGGCACTCCGCTACGGGGCCGAAGCGAAGATCGACCTCCTCACCATCGACGGTGCTCCCGGCGGTACGGGGATGAGCCCCTGGCCGATGATGAACGAGTGGGGCATTCCGACATTCTACATCGAGTCGCTTGCCTACCAGTTCGCCGAGAGGCTCCGGCAGCGGGGCATACGGGTCCCGGACATCGCCATCGCCGGCGGGTTCGCGGACGAGGCCAGTGTCTTCAAGGGGATTGCCATGGGAAGCCCGTACGTCAAGGCGGTCTGCATGGGCCGCGCTCTGATGATCCCCGGCATGGTCGGGAAGAACATCGCAAAGTGGCTCGCTGCCGGCGAGCTCCCGAAGAGCGTCGCAAAGTACGGCAGCACCGCCGAGGAGATCTTCGTCTGCTACGAGGATCTCAAAGAGAGATTCCCCGACCGGATCGGTGAGATCCCGCTCGGAGCAATCGGGATCTACACCTACGCCCAGAAGTTCAGAACCGGGCTTCAGCAGATCATGGCCGGAAGTCGGAACTTCAGCCTCAAGACGGTCGGCCGCCACGACCTGATGGCCCTGACCGAAGAGGCGGAAGCGGTCTCCGGCATCCCGTACGTGATGCGGGCTTACCGGGACGCTGCCGAGGCGATCCTCGACTCGTAAGAGAGTTTGTATCGAGAGATGAACAACCTTCCCCGCCGGCCGCACACCATGTCCCTGACGATGGACCGGGGAAGGTCAAACAACCTCGGAAGATACAAATACCCCTAAAAAACTATTTTTGTTTATATTTTGTATCCGCGATAATATTTAATGCAAGGAGTGCATCAGGGATGCCTGATACACCATGCATACGGATACCAGTCCGACCGTTCTCATCACCGGGGGAGCGGGATTCATCGGGTCGCACCTCGCGACCGAACTGCTGCAGCACGGCTACCAGGTCCGTATCCTCGATAACCTGATGCCGCAGGTGCACGGATCGGAGCGGCGCCTTCCCGACCACCTCGACCGACGGGCGGAGGTCGTCGTCGGGGATATCCGTGACCCACATCAGATCAAAGAGGCTCTCGACGGAGTCGACGCCGTCGTCCACCTGGCGGCGGTCGTCGGGGACCGGTCGAGCATGTACCAGATCGAGAAGTACATGAGCGTCAACACCGCCGGAACCGCTGTTCTCCTCGAGGCGCTGCTCGACCATCCGGTCGAACGACTCATCGTCGCCTCGAGCAGCGCCGTCTACGGAGAGGGGCTCTACTGCTCGTACAACGGCACCGTCTACCCGAAGATCCGCCGTTCCCCGGAGGAGACGGCACGGGGCGGGTGGGAGCCGCGGAGCCCGGACGGCGAGGTGATCTACCCCCTCCCGACCCCGGAGACGAAAGAGGTCTCGCCGCTCTCGGTCTACGCCCTCTCCAAGTACGACCAGGAAGAGATGTGTCGGCTGATCGGGGAGTCATACGGCATCCCCACGACCATTCTCCGGCTCTTTTCGGTGTACGGCCCTCACCAGGGGTACGCGAACCCGTATTCCGGCGTGCTGACCGAGTACGCGTCCCGCCTGCTCCAGGGCTTTCCCATACGCCTCTTCGAGGACGGCTACCAGCAGCGCGACTTCGTGAGCGTCTACGACGCGGCGCGTGCCTTCCGCCTGGCCCTCGAGTCGCCCGGCGCCGCCGGCGGGACGTTCAACATCGCAAGTGGCCGCCCCTGTACGTTCAGGACCGTCGCCGACCTTCTTGCAACGATGGCCGGGCGGCAGGAGCTCGCCCCGGAGATCCTGGGGGTCAGCCGGATCGGCGATATCCGCCACTGCTTTGCAGACATCAGCCGCGCGCGGGAGGTCCTCGGCTACGAGCCGGAGGTCCCCCTCGAGGCCGGCCTGCTCGACCTCCTCACCTGGGTCGAGGCCGGGATTGCAGAGCGGCGGAAGGTTCCTGCAGCCATCAGAGCGCCGGGCTCGTCACGCCTGCGGGTCTAGCGGGTGCCCGGTTCCCAACCTTTATTTCTCCCCCGGGGATACGTGATCGTATCATGCGCCTCAGCCTCAGGACCTGGGAAGTAAGGCTCGGGATCGTCCTCGTTGCTTCATCGGTCGTCATCTACGGCGTAAAGTATCTCCTGCTCGGCGACGCCGAGAACATCTACCAGTATATCTTCAACGCTCTCGGGTTTCTCCCGATTAACGTCCTCCTGGTCACCCTCATCTTAAACCAGCTCCTGAGCGTCCGGGCAAAGCGCGACCGGCTGGAGAAACTGAACATGGTCATCGGCACTTTCTTCTCGGAGGTCGGCACCGAGCTCCTCACCATCCTCTCAGGCCGTGACCAGAACCTCCCGGAGATCCGGCACGACCTCGTCGTGACGAGCGCCTGGACGCCGGAGCGGTTCGCCGAGGTGCGCGGCCGCCTCCGGCACCACACCTGCCGGGTCACCGTCGGTGCCGCCGACCTGCAGGAACTCTGCCGGTACCTCAAAGAACAGCGGGAGTTCCTCCTCCGTCTGCTCGAAAACCCCGTCCTCATGGAGCACGAGTCGTTCACCGACCTCCTCCGGGCGGTCTTCCACCTGACCGAAGAACTCGAACGCCGGGGAGATTTCGCCGGGCTCCCGGCAAGCGACATCGAACACCTTGCGGGGGACGTCGAGCGGGTCTACAGCCGGCTCATCGGCGAATGGCTCGCCTACATGGAGTACCTCCAGAGGAACTACCCATACCTCTTCTCGTTTGCGATGCGGAGCAACCCCTTCGACGAGACGGCGTCGCCGGTGGTACGATAAGAGACCCGGGTGCTGACGTCTCGCACAGGGCCGCATCCTCCCCGGAACACAACCTATTTACCCGCCGCCAATCCACGCAACGTCTGATCACCATGGCCGAATACTCCGTACTGATCGGCGGGAAGGCGGGGGAGGGGATCAACACGGCGGGTCTCTCCATCGCCGGCCTCTTCTCCCGTCTCGGCTACCGCACCTACATGTACCTCGATTATCCCTCGCTCATCCGGGGCGGGCACAACTTCGCGGTCATCCGGGCAGCGGAGAGAGCGATCGGGGCACACCGCACCCCGGTCGACGTCCTCCTCGCCTTCGACCAGAACAGCATCGACAACCACCGCGAGAGCATTCACGACGGCACGACGGTCGTTTATGACGCTTCAGCGGTGGTGAAGGGCGAGGGCTACGGCCTCCCGCTCGACGATATCGTCAAAGAGGAGAAAGCACCCCCGATCACCAAGAACTCCGCAATGCTCGGGGCGCTTGCCCGGGTCGCGGGGATCGGGCGGGAGGTGCTCGAGGACGTCCTCCGCGAAAGCGTCCCGGCAAAGCACCTGGAGGCGAACCTCCGGGTCGCCGACCGGGGCTACGACGCCGTGGAAACCGTCTTCTCTGTCAAACCACTCGGCTCCCGGGCGCTCCCGGTCCTGACAGGCAACGAGGTCACGGGGCTCGGGCTCGTCCACGGTGGGCTGGACGCCTACGTCGCCTACCCGATGACCCCGACGTCGAACCTCCTCCACTTCCTCGCGAACCGTGCCGAAGACCTCTCGATCGGGGTATTCCACCCGGAAAACGAGATCGGCGTCATCCTGATGGCGCTCGGGCTCGCCTACGCCGGGAAGAAGGCGGCGGTCGGAACCTCGGGCGGCGGGTTCTGCCTGATGACCGAGGGGCTCTCCCTTGCCGGGATGGCGGAGCTCCCGGTGACGATCGTGATGGGGCAGCGGCCCGGCCCGAGCACAGGTCTCCCCACCTACACCGCCCAGACCGAGCTCCACTTTGTCCTGAACGCAGGCCAGGGCGAGTTTCCCCGGCTCGTCGTCGCTCCGGGCGACCTTGAAGAGGCCTTCACCTGGTCGGCGACCGCCCTGATGCTCTCATGGAGATACCAGGTGCCTTCTATCATCCTGACCGACAAGACGCTCGCGGAAGGCGCCTTCTCCTTTGATATCGATGCCGTCACCCCGCACACGGACCAGGAACCCTTGCTCTGGGACGGGAATGGAGAATACAACCGTTATGCACTGACAAAGGACGGTGTATCGCCGCTTGCCTTCCCGGGACGGGAGGGGGCGGTCATCAAGGTGAACAGTTACGCCCACGACGAGGCCGGGTTCACCACGGAAGCACCCGAGAAGACACGGAGACTGCGGGAGAAGATGCTCAAGAAGGGCGAAAGCCTCTCGGCAGAACTCGCCACCTATCCGGTCGTAAAGACCTACGGCACACGCGACGCCGGAAAGACGCTCATCTGTTGGGGATCGGAGAAGTGGGCGTGCATCGAGGCCGCCGAGAAGTTCGGCGCACGGGTCGTCCAGCCGCTCGTGCTTGCCCCGTTCCCCGCCCGCGCTTGGAAGGAGGCGATGATCGGGGCAGGGAAGGTCGCCTGCGTCGAGAACAACGCCACCGGTCAGCTCGCCCGATTACTCCGGCAACAGGGGTTCGACCCGGGAAGATCGGTCCTGAAGTACGACGGGCGGCCGTTTGCGGTCGACGAACTCGAGGCGCGCCTCGCGGAGGTCTTTGCATGAATCCAAAACAGCCCGCCGGAAAGACGGCAGGGGAACTCATCACCCCGGTCCAGAACACCTGGTGCCCCGGGTGCGGCAACTTCTCGATAGAGCACATGATGAAGTCGGCCATCACCGAACTCTCGGAGGAGGAGGGGATACCCCTCGAGAACTTCGTCCTCCTCGGCGGGATCGGGTGCCACGGCAAACTGGTCGATTACCTGAACGTCAACAGTTTCTACGGCATCCACGGCCGCTCGGTCCCGGCGGCGACCGGGATACGCCTCGCAAATCCGGACGTAAAAGTCATCTGCCACGTCGGGGACGGGGACATCTACGCCGAGGGGCTCGACCACCTCATCTTCGCAGCAAAACGAAACAGCGACATCACGGTCGTCGTCCACAACAACCGGGTCTACGGGCTGACGACGGGGCAGTACACCCCAACGTCGCCCACCGGCTTCCGCGGCCGCTCCACCCCCGGCGGGATCACGGAACATCCCTTAAACCCGCTCGAAGTCATGCTCGCCGCCGGGGCGACCCACATCGCGCGTGGCTACACAAAGAAGGTCCAGCACTTAAAAGGCCTCTTCAAAGAGGCGATCATGCACCGGGGGTTCTCGTTCGTCGACGTCCTCCAGATCTGCGCGACCTACTTCAACCTGACCGACTACTACAACAAGCATGCCTACGAGATGAACGAGGGCGAGGTCGATACCGGAAGATTCGAGAGCGCTCTTGCAAAGATCCGGGAGTGGGACTACGACCGGGAGGCGCCGATCGCGCTCGGAACGTTTTACTCGGTGAAAAAACCCATTTACGAGGAGCATTTTCAGGCGCTCACCGCCGGGAGGCCAGATAGGAGAGAACTCATCCGAAGGATACTTGAGGAACGGCGGTGAAAGACCCGGTATTTCGCTAAAAAAACTGAGGTAGTTCTGTCACCAGAAGGATCTGACGGGAGGCACCGCAGGGCTCAGGGCTGTCTCATGCCCCCGGATGAGGAGGAGGACCGGCCCCACCCCTTTTTGTCACGCATTCCTGTCGTTCACCAGATCCCCGATGATCTTCTGAATATCTATCCAGATGACGAGGTCTCTATCGCCCTTCTTCTCCCGGTCAAGCCCGTCACTGCCCTGCAGCTTGATGACGCCCTTCATGTAGGCCTGGCTCGATATGGCGGCGTCCAGCCGTTCGACGTCCGTCTCCGCGACCTGGATGACACTATGGACGTCGTCGACGACGATCCCGATCTTCGAACCGCCGGAGGCCTCGGGGGCCAGAACGATGATCTTCTGGTTCTCGGTCTCCCCTTCGCCGGAGAGGCCCAGCAGTTGATTGAGGTTGATGATGTTGGTGATCTCGCCCCGGAGGTTCATGATCCCTTCGAGGTAGGGTGGTGCCCTCGGCACCGGCGTGATCGGCATCATCTCGACGATCTCCTGCGCAAGGTGGATGTCGAGGGCATACAGCGACCCCCCGACCTGGAACTCAACAACACCGATGGTTGCCATTCTCCCACCCTGCCCTAGAAGGAGAACCGCTGCATGGTCGCCTTGAGGTCGCCTGCCATGGTGTTGAGTTCGTGCGCGGCGCTCCCGATCTCCTCGGTCGAAGCGCTCGTCTCTTCCGAGAGAGACGCCAGGTTCTCCACCTGCGCCTGGGTCGCCTTGGTCAGACGGGTTCCTTCGCCCATCGCCTCGACGACGCGATTCGCGACGTTCGCCTGGCTCTCGATAGCCCGGGCAATCTCACCCACATCGCCGCTGACCGTCTCCGCCCCGGAGACGATCTTCTTCAATTCGGCGATCGTGCGGTTGACGCTCTCGACGCCTTCCTCGATCTCCGCGTAGACCTGCTCCATATTCGTTGCGGTTCTGTTGCTGTTCGCAACGATCGAGGCGATGAGGTCTTCGATGTTGTGGCTCGCCTTTTTGGACTCCCCGGCAAGGTTCCTGATCTCCCCGGCAACGACCGCGAACCCGCGGCCGTGCTCTCCGGCCCGTGCGGCCTCGATCGCGGCGTTGAGCGCGAGGAGGTTGGTCTGGTTGGCGATGTCGTTGATGAGCTTCACGATCTTGCCGATCTCGGCCATCTGTCCGTTGAGCTTGACGATCTCTTCCATGCTCTGCCGGGAGATGTCCTCGACGACAGCCATCTTCTGTTTGGCGGACTCCCCGAGCTCCAGACCATCTCTTCCGATCCGGGCCGTCTCGTTGCTCACAGAGAGCACTTCCTGCACCGTGCCGGCAATCTCTTCGTTGGAGGCGGAGAGATCCGCCATCTGGCTCTCGACGCCCTCGATCTGATTGAGTACCTGCTTTGCGAGGTCGGCACACTTCTGGCTCGTCACCGCCACCTGTTCGGCCGCCTTTGCGATCTCGTCGGAACTCCTGCTCGTCTCCTGCGTGCTGCTCTCGAGCTGGACGATAGCCTCTTTTACCATCCTGAAGGGGACGACAACGGTATCCAGAGTCTCGTTAATCCCCTCCACGATCTTGCGGTACTCCCCTTCGTGCTTCGCTGCATCGGCACGCACGCCGAGCTGCCCGTTCCGGGCCGCACGGTTCAGCATCTCAGTATCGGTAGCCAGGGCCTGAAGTGCCTCTAACGTGCGCAGACCGGCCGGGGTAAGCCGATCCTGCTCAGAACGGCGGCCAAGTTTCGCAAGCGCTTCGCGGTCGGAGAAGTCACCATGACTGATCCGTTCGAAGACGTCGGCGACGCGGTTGAACCGGTCCTCGACCAGATTGATGGCCGTTGCAACCTCACCATAGGTGCCCTGGTACTGCCCGGTCATCCGCGTCGTGTGGTCGTTGACGGCCATCCGTTGCAGGACATGGTTCGCCTCGGTGAGCGGCGTGACGACCGCGTCCAGCGTGGCGTTGAGGTCCTCGATGATTGCGCGGAACTCACCCTCATGCGCGTGGCGTCGGCCCGGACCTGCAGCCGCCCGTCCTGCGCTGCCCGCGCCAGCAGCCCGGCATCTTCGAGCATCGCACCCACGTTTTCGCGGACCTTCGCGAGACTCTCCATGATCTTGACGAAGTTCCGCCGGACTTCTTCGGTATACCGGTCCGCAGGAGCGATATTGGTGTCAAACACCAGGTTCCCCGCCGCAAGCCGGCTCAGGTTGCCGGCAAGACGCTGAACTTCGCCCTCCATGTACCTGGAGGCTTTGACCATGACCGAGATATCCTGCACGACCTCGACGTGGCCGACGTTCTCGCCCCGGGCATTCTTGATGTAGGAGACGTCGACCTGGAAGTTGCCGCCGTTCTGCTCGAAGAACGTCTGGTGCTGCCCGCGCCGGAGGCAGGCGATGCCGCAGTTCGGGGTCTTGCAGATGTTTGCCTGCCACTCGCTGCACTGGTGGCCCATGATCTCCGCCCTTGTCCGCCCGAGGAAGTTCTCCACGGCTCTGTTGACGAACGTCCAGTTCATGTCGAGGTCCGTGACCGTGATCGGGAACGGCACCGCGTCCAGGATCGACTCGTACCAGGCAGCCGTGTCCGCAGCCGCGTTCTTCTCTGCGGTGACGTCCACAAACTCCATCTGCACTCCCCGAACATTGCCGGCGGGATCAAGCAGAGGAATGCCCCATGACTTGAGAACCAGGGTGCCCTTCGGGCACCGGATCGTCATCTCGTTGGATATGGAGCGTTTCTCATGCACGGCGACGACGATACTTTCGCCTTTCAGGTCGAGGACATCAATGTCTTTGATGTTCAGGCGCAGGGCCTCTTCGCGGCTCCACCCAAAGATCTCGAGCGCCGCGTCGTTGGGATCGATGATGTTGAGGCGGGGGTCGGTGATGACCATGGGCAGGGGATTCTTCTTGACTGCCGTCCGGGCATCGGCAATCTTTGCGAGGATCTCCGCCACACCGCTGTCATTAAGCCCGGCCGGGAGTTTTTCAGGCTCAAACCTCCCGTCGGCGGCGTCTTTGAGCAGCCGTATGAAGTCAGCGCTTATTCCACAATCGTTACTGGCATTGAACATATTGCCATCTGAAGGTTCTGGTATCCTCTCCACGTCGTTCATCCCCTTTATCGGTCATCCCGGGGGCGATCCTTCCGCCTTCAGGCAGAAGAGGTCAGGTAGAGCTCGTGCGGCAACGGGAAAGGGACTCTCTGCCACCTGTGTGTATGATGATTCGAGTGTGCTCTGCCGCCGGTGGGTCTTGGGTGGTGGTGCGGAGGACCTGACCGGGTTTCACGGGATATCGGGGAGAACACCGGGTAAGTGATTCGCCCCGCGAACATGCACGCATATATGCATGTACATGTTCCATACGTATTTCCTCAATCTAAGGATAAATATTGTGAAACAAAATTCAGCATCTTGAAACGAATTTCGACTTTTAACAGAACAATTCACATTTTTTCACACACACCCCGGTTCTCCGGGAAGGGAGATATCAACAATTACGGTGATCGGGCATCATAAATGAACGCCTATGGCAGCGGAGAAGGTACAGAGGTGGCGCGATCTGCATGACGAGCGAGATAGTGGAGATCGAAGAGATCAAGAAACTCCTCCTTCAGGAGTCTCACGAGTTCAGCATCTTTGAGAGATCCCGGAAACTCGGCATCGGCAGGAACGTGGCGGCGAAGTACATGAGCATGCTCCATGCCGCAGGCCAGGCCGAGGTGCGCAGGGGTGCGACGGCGAAACTCTACACCCTCGCGCGCCAAGGAGCCCGAGGAGATCGCCGCAGTCTTCGCATTCTTCGCCTTGGACGAGGCTGCGTACATCACCGCGCAGACGATCTACGTCGACGGCGGACTGACCCTCTGCCCCGACTTCAGGACGCCATGGTCGCCGGGGAGTTGAAGGGCGACGGACTCCCGTAAGAGGCATACCGACCTTGCCGCTGCCGGAGGGCCGTCCGATTTATTCAAACAGATTAATATAATTCTATTTTTATATGGTTTGGCTCGAAGAATCGCCCACCGCAATGGATCTCATGGCGGACGATTCGTCGAGGAGATCGATCCCGTGAGCATACGAAGAGGACGCAGACAGCGCGCGGTCTTCGAGGCAAAAGAGTGCCTGACGGCAGAAGAGGTCGAGCACGGCTTAAGACTCGTCATCCGCGACGGCCTTGCCACCCAGGCGATGGTGACGCTGACCGGCGGCATCTTCCTCGTAGCCTTCGCCCTGCAGCTCGGGGCGTCGAACACCGTCATCGGCCTGCTCGCGGCCATCCCGCCGCTCGCGGAACTCCTGCAGATACCCGCGATCTACGTCGTCGACCGCATCAGGATACGGAGGCTCGTGGTCGTCGCGGCATCGCTCGCCGCACGCCTCTGCTGGATACCCATCATCCTGATACCCTTCGTCCTCTCGCCGGGGCAGGGGGTGATCGCGCTCATCGCCGCGATTGCTCTCTACTCATCGTTCTCGGCGATCTCGCATTGTGGTTGGAACTCCTGGATGCGCGACCTGATCCCGCAGGACCGGCTCGGAGCGTTCTTCTCCCACCGGCTGACCCTCTCGACGGCGCTTGCGCTCGTCGTCAGCCTCGTCGCCGGGTTCTTCATCGACTCGTGGGAGCTCGCCTTCCCCGATCTCGCCGCCTACGGCTACTCCGTCCTCTTCCTCCTCGGGCTCATCGCCGGGCTCGTCGGGATCACGTTCCTCGCCCGCACGCCCGAGCCCCGGATGGCGCTCGGAGACGGGGGAGACGGCCTGCTCGCCGCGATCAAAAAGCCGTTCGCGGACCTGAACTTCAAGAACCTCATCGTCTTCCTCGGGTCGTGGAACTTCGCCGTCAACCTCGCGTCGCCGTTCTTCACGGTCTACATGCTGCAGAGGATCGGCCTTGACGTCTCGATCGTCGTCGCCCTCAGCGTCCTCAGCCAGGTCATGAACATCATCTTCTACCGCTCGTGGGGCCGGGTCTCCGACCGCTACTCCAACAAGTCGGTCCTCGCCGTGAGCGGACCGCTGTTCATGCTCGCGATCTTTGCGTGGATGTTCGTCACGCTCCCGGACGTCTACATCCTGACCTACCCGCTGCTCGTCCTCATCCACATCCTGATGGGGATCTCGCTTGCCGGGGTCTCGCTCGCCTCGGGAAACATCAGCCTGAAGATGGCGCCGCAGGGTCAGGCGACCAGTTACCTCGCGGCAAGCACCTTCGCGAACTCAGTCGCCGCCGGCGTCGCCCCGATCCTCGGCGGGCTCTTCGTGGACTTCTTCGCCAAGAGGGAGTTGATCTGGACGCTCATCTGGAAAGACCCGGTGCGGGAACTCGTCTTCGTCACGCTCGACATCCAGCAGTGGGAGTTCTTCTTCCTCTTCGCCTTCATCCTCGGGCTCTACTCCCTCCACCGCCTGGCGATGGTGCAGGAGGAGGGGGAGGCGAAGGAACAGGAGGTCGTCGACGAACTCATCGCCGGGGTCAGGCGGGACATGCGCAACTTCTCCCCGGCGGGCGGACTCCGGGACTTCGTGAAGTTCCCCTTCTCGGCGCTCGGCAGCCGCCGGGAAAAGAAGAAACGGTAGGTCGGAGCGTTTCGATAGGTTCTTTTGACCAGGGAGAGAAGCGGAAACCATGGATTGGAAAAACTACCGCATCATTATCGTCGCCGTGGCAATGCTGGCGGTAGCGGCGCTCGCCGCCGGGTGCGCCGGCACCATCCCCGGAAGGCACCATCACCCTCCCGGAGCCCCGCACAACAGGCGACGTCTCCGTCGAGGAGGCGCTCGCGGCGCGGCGGTCGATCCGGGCCTATGCTGAAGCGCCGCTGACGCTGGCCGACGTCGGGCAGATCCTCTGGGCGGCGCAGGGGGTCACGGACGACCGGGGTCATCGCACCGCCCCTTCCGCAGGAGCCCTCTACCCCCTGGAGGTCTACCTCGTCGCCGGCAGCGTCACGGGCCTTGAGCCGGGGGTCTACCACTACCGGCCGGGAGAACACCAACTTGTCCAGGTCGCCGGGGGAGACGTGCGGGCCACCCTGCAGGCGACGGCCGTCAACCAGACCACTGTTGCCACCGCCCCGGCAACGCTCGTCATCGCCGCGGTCCCCGAGCGAACGAACGCAAAATACGGCGAACGAGGGATGCAATTCGTATACATGGAGGCCGAACACGCCGCGGAGAACGTCTACCTCCAGGCGGAGGCGATCAACCTCGCCACCGTCGTCGTCGGGGCGTTTGACGACGATGGGGTCCGGAAGGTCCTCGCGCTCCCGGAGAATACGACACCGCTCTACCTCATGCCGGTGGGAAGGCCGGTGCCGGGTGCCTGAAGATTGATCGCCCACGAAGAACGCGAAAAAGGGTTCTCGTGAATGTTTGAAGCCATGAACGGGTCAGAGGGGGCGCAATGGATGCCCCAAAAGCCATCCTTGCCCGGCGGAGCGTACGGGAGTACCCCACCCGCCCTCCGCCGGCCGACCGCTACCGCGAGGATAGGGTTCACAGGAACGCCTGGTGACCATCCCCGGACGCAGATGCTCATTCCTTATCAGGCGCCGATCTAAAGAGGGGTTGATGATGGAGCAGGGAGACGACACCGGAAGAGAGGCAAGAGAACCATATAGGTTTCCGAAGAACCGGATAGAGGCGCTCACCGACGGCATATTCGCCTTCGCCATGACCCTCCTGGTACTCAGCCTCAACGTCCCGGAGGGCCTGCGCGACCCCTCCGACGCCGTCATCCTCGCGACGCTCGCCGACCAGATCCCCGCCCTCTTCCACTACGTCCTCGCGTTCTTCATCCTCGCGTCCTTCTGGATAGCGCATCATGCCCAGGTCGACCAACTCCGGCATATCGACCGCGCGTTCCTCTGGATCAACATCGCGGCGCTGATGTTCGTAGCGCTGGTGCCGTTCTCGGTCTCCCTCATCGGCGACTATCCCGATGCGACCTTCGCAGTGGTCATCTTCGAGGCGAACCTCCTCTTCGTCGGCCTGCTCTTTGCCGCCCAGTGGCGGTATGCCGCACATGACGGCCGGCTCGTCCGGCCCGGCACCGATATCCGCCGCGGGAACCTGCGGGTGATGGTGGTTCCGGCCGTCTCCGCCGTCGCAATCCTGCTCGCCCTCGCCGGGTGGTCCTGGAGCACGGCGGCCTACGCCGTCATCCCCCTCGTGATGCGCTTCATTCCTCCGGGCAGGTAATCCGGGAGCGAGCGGACGGCTGCTGCTGGCTGATGCAGTGGATCGCGCCGAAGCCCGCGACCATCGCCGTGCAGTCGATCCCGACGACCTCCCGGTCGGGGAAGGCCTGCTGGATCCGGGCTACGGCGATCTCGTCGTTCGGGTGCCCGAAGACCGGCACCAGCACAACGGTGTTTCCGATGTAGAAGTTCGCGTAACTCGCCGGCAGCCTCTCCGCGCCGCCGACCCTCCCCGGCATCGGGAGGGGAATGACCGTTAAGGGGTTGCCGTCCTGGTCGGTCGAGGCGAGGAGAGTTTCATAGTTCTCCTGCAGGACGGCGTAGTTCTCGTCGTCCTCGTTCTCCTCGAGCGCACAGAGGACCGTCGTCGGGTTCACGAACCGGGCGATATCGTCGATGTGGCCATCGGTGTCGTCGCCGGCGATCCCCTGCTTGAGCCAGATGACATGGCCAGCGCCGAGGTACGCCTCCAGATAGGCCTCGATCTCCTCCCGGGTGAGGTGCGGGTTCCGGTTGGGGTTCAAGAGGCAGGCCTCCGTCGTGATCACCGTGCCGCACCCGTTCACCTCAATGGAGCCGCCCTCGAGGACAATCCCGGGGGTGAAGAGCGGGAGGTCCATCTCCCGGTTCATGACGAGCGGGATCCGGGTATCCTTCATAAGTTCCGCGTACTTCTCCCCCCAGGCGTTGAACGTCCAGTTCACCATCGCAAGGTTCCCGGTCTTTCTGTTCACGAGGAACGTCGGCCCGTAGTCCCGGAACCAGACGTCGGCGTAATCGACGATGTGGAACCGGATGCCAGCCGTATCGACACCCTCCTCCTCGAGCATCGCTTCAACCCGGGTGCACATCGCCTCCCCCGTGACGAGGAGGTTGACGGTCTCCGATCTGCGGAGCGCCGCGATGATCTCG
This sequence comes from Methanobacteriota archaeon, assembly GCA_030446015.1. GTDB lineage: Archaea > Halobacteriota > Methanomicrobia > Methanomicrobiales > Methanoculleaceae > Methanoculleus. The sequence continues at coordinate 7,975 of JASUSO010000004.1, read as the reverse complement.
ACGTAGATCCTCTCCACCGCGGCGAGGTCGGGGAACGTCTCGCGGTCGTGGGGCCAGGAGAGCCAGACGGCGTCGTGGGGCTCCCACTCCGCGGGCATCCGGTAGCCGAGCGTCAGCGGGGCCTTCTCCGGCGGGAGCCTCCGGGCGAGCAGCCCGTAGGTCTCCGGTCGCCGGTTCCGGAAGAAACCCCATCCTTCGCGGACGGCCTCGTTCTCCGCGAGGTCGACCTCTACGACGAGGACCTCCTCGTCGGTCTCGCTCGCCCGAGCGAGGACGTTGCCGAAGGCGTCGGCAACGAACGAACTCCCGAAGAACCGGATGTCGCCCTCGTTCCCCACCCGGTTGACGGCGGCGACGTGGACGCTGTTTGCGATCGCGTGGCCGCGCTGCACCGTCTCCCACGCCTCGCGCCAGTCGCCCTCGGGCGGTTCTTCACCGGCAATCCGGCCGATGGCGGTCGGGTAAAAGACGATCTCCGCCCCCATGAGCGCGACCGTCCTCGCGGCCTCCGGAAACCACTGGTCGTAGCAGATGAGCACGGCAATCCGGCCGTACCGGGTATCGTGGACCCGGTAGCGGTCGCCGGGCAGGAAATAGGTCTTCTCGTAAAAGAGCGGGTCGTAGGGGATGTGCACCTTCCGGTAGGCGGGGAGGAGCCTGCCGTCGGCGTCGATCACCACGGCAGTGTTGTAGTGCTCGCCCGTCTCGGTCCGCTCGTAGACCGGCACGACGATCACGACGCCGTGCTCCCGGGCAAGCGCCGCGAAGGCCTCGGTCGACGGCCCCGGGATCGTCTCGGCGTAGCGGGAAGCGTCCGTATCCTCATACTGCGGGAAGTAGGAGACGCGGTAGAGTTCCTGCAGGCAGAGGATCCGCGCACCCTTCGCGATCGCCGTTCTCGCCGCTTCAAGGGTGCGTTCCAGGTTGCGGTCGGGGTCCTCGCTCACCGCCGTCTGGATAAGGCCGATCGTTAGCGTGCTCATCTCCATCATCTCTCCGTATCCGTAGGGCGCTCCAGCGTTTTATATCAACCGCCGCACCCACAGCGTTATCCCGCACCGCGCCGAAGATCTCCAGCAGCAATGGAGTTTGCGACGACCCTTCTCATCGCCGTCGGGCTTGCGATGGACGCGTTCGCGGTCTCGATCAGCGGAGGCGCCGCCGTCGGCAAAGATCGATTCCGATGGGCCGTCATCGCCGGAGCGCTCTTCGGCGGGTTCCAGGCGGGGATGCCGGTGCTCGGGTGGCTCGGGGGAATGGGGCTCGCCTCGTTCGTCGGGACCTACGGCCCCTGGATCGCCTTCCTGCTCCTCGCCCTGATCGGCGGGAAGATGATCGTCGAGGCGGTACGGGGGGACGGGGAGAGCGTCCGGTTCGAGAGCGGCGCGACCGTCCTCCTTCTCCTCGCCGTCGCGACGAGCATCGACGCCCTCGCCGTCGGCGTCTCGTTTGCCGTGCTGAACACCCCGATCATCCTGCCCGCGATCACGATCGGGATCGTTACCTTCGCCTTCTCCGCCGCCGGCGTCCTCCTCGGAAGCGCGTTCGGCCATATCATGGGGAGGCGGGCCGGCATCGTCGGCGGCGTAATCCTTGTGGGGATAGGTCTGCGGATCCTCCTCGAACACCTCCTCTCCTGAAGCCTCAGGCGGCCTCGTCCAGGATTCGCCGCAGGTCGAGGACGAGATTTTTGCTCTCGGAGTCGAGCGCGACGAGCCTGAGGTCCTCTGCCGACGTAACGCCGATACCGAGCTCCGCAGCCCTTGCGATTGTATCCATTGCAAATATCCGGCCCTGCATCACCTCCGGCGTCGAACCGTAGTGCCGGAGAAGCGCGATCCCGGCAGCATCGAGGGCGACCCGATCGGTGCTCGCGAGGATGACGTTCGGGGCGATGCGGTTGCCCCGCTCGGGTCCCCCGGTCGAGAACCCTTCCGTCGCGTCCATGACGGCGACGTCGCAGGGGACGAACCGGTTGATCTCGGCGATCATCCTCCTCTGGTGCGGCGACGAATGCAGCTCCGCCATGTAGTTGTAGCCGTTCTCCGGGTTCCTCACCGCCACCGCTCCGACCGTGTTCTTTAAGGAGAGGGAGACGTGGCCGCCGAACCGGTGCGTCTTCAGGCAGCAGGTCTGCACCACCGCATCGGCCTCCAGAAAGAGCCGGGCGACCAGGAACCCGCGCTCCCAGTGAAGACCGTCCGGCGGGACCGCCACCCACCCATCTGGAGGAAGCGCATCGAGCACCGTCACCTCCGCACCCGCCCGGGCCGCGAGATCGGTGATCCCCCGGTTCTTCAGCACCCGGGCGGTCTCCCCCATCCCGCTCCGCTCCCCGAGAACGATCGAACGGGCGCCGGCGTCGCGGACCTGCGAGAGGAGAGCTTCCAGCATATCGGGATGAGTCGTCGCCGGGAATGGATCGTCGCTGTTGAAGTTCCCCTTGACCGCAACGGCCTTTCCGTCGAGGGAGGGAATGCCAAGCTCGCTCCAGAGCGTCTCGACGGCATGGGAGCGGTCGGAGGCATCGATGACGTAGACTTCGGATGCCGCTGGAGATGCCATGCGCGCAGAGTGCCCCGGCAATCTATAAAAATTCTGGGTCGCCACCCCGGGACAGTATACATGGTCGAACTGCAGGCATTCACGTCCGCGGGAGGCGGGGATCGCGGCAGGTTCCGGCGCCGCGGGCCACCGGATCCATCCGCCGCATTCGACACGTATAAGAGCACACCCAGCGCAATACGTAGTAAACCTCACGACAATCGTAGAGATCGCGCATTTCGCGCGGAACGCTTCCGGATGGCACAAAGCCACGCGCCCGGTGCCCCTTGGAAGAGTAAGAGGTATGAGGCCAGTATAAACATGACTTCCAGAATGCATACCCCCCACACCACCTGCCCCAGCTGCCATGAAGAGGTCTACCTGGACGAACTCGTGGGTGGGCGCTGCCCCCTTTGCGGATACTCCCTCGACGATGACGACGGAGCGTGCAGCGAATATGAGGAGACCATAGAGCGCTCCGACCTCGGGTGGATGATCTTTCAATTTTACGTCTTCAAGCGTTTCTGCAGTGAGGGAGCAAACCCGCTCCAGGTCATGCAGATCCTCTCCAGGTACGAGGAGCTCACCCAGTGCAATCCCGCCGACGCGGAGAAGATGCAGTTCACTCTGGAAGTTCCGATGACCCGCTGGGAGCGGCTGCTCCCGAAGAGATGTGAAAAGTGCGGGCGAATATTCTTCCTGGGCGGAAAAGCCACAATCTCGGGAGACATTGCGTCCCCCGAGCACGTACGATCGTATACCTGCCCGTCCTGCTGATCAGTAGGTCCGGGCAACCAGGGCGGACGTGCCATTGCCTCCACAGGCGATGCACGGACCGTCCGAGACGGCGATCAGGTCCGAGCGGATCTCGGAACCGATGATGCTCGCACCCACCGCCGCCTCGACCTTTTCTGCGCACTCCTGCGAGCCGCACCAGTGAACGACCGCGACCCCGGTCTTCACCGCCTCGGCGGTCGCCTCAAGCGTCTCGGTCACGGTGATCTTTTCAGCCATCGCCTGCCGCGCCGCCTGCAAAAGTTCCTCCCCAAACTCCCGCAGAACGGAGGTGATCCCCTCGACGACGCCCCGGCGGTCGAGTGTGGTCTTTTTGCCCGTGCGGGTGACGGCGACGACCGTGTTCGCGTCGATGTCCCGCGGCCCGACCTCGATCCGGAGCGGGACGCCGCGCATCTCCCAGTGGTAGTACTTCGCGCCCGGACGCATATCCCGGGCATCGAGTCTCACGGCGAATCCGGCGTCGCGGAGTTCCGCTTCAAGCGCCGCGGCTGACGCGAGAACCTCGTCGCGCCTCTTCCCGACGATGATCGGCACGACGACGATCTCAAGCGGCGCAACCTCAGGTGGCAGCACGAGCCCCTTGTCGTCGCCGTGGATACTGATGACGGACGCAATCGACCGCTCGGAGATGCCGTAGCAGGTCTGGTAGGCGTACTGCTGCTCGCCGTTCGCGTCCTCGTAGGTGATGTTGTAGGTGCGGGAGAAGTGGTCGCCGAGCATATGCACCGTCCCGATCTGAAGCGTTTTCCCATCGGGCATGATGGTGTCGACCGCGATGGTGTAGTCGGCGCCCGGGAACTTGTCCCAGTCCGGGCGACGGGAGAGGATCACCGGGACGCGGAGGCTGTCGTAGAACTCCTTATAGAGGGCGAGTGCGACCTCGACCTGGGCCTCCGCATCCTCCCGGGTCGCGTGCACGGTATGCGCCTCTTTAAACGAGGTGATCTCCCGGAGACGGATGAGCGGGCGGGTGTGCTTCGTCTCGTAGCGGAACGTATTGACGATCTGGTAGAGTTTCAGGGGCAGATCCGTGTGCGACCGGATCCAGAGGGCATACATCGGGTAGATAGCGGTCTCGCTCGTCGGCCGGAGGGCGAGCGGCACGTCGAGCTCGTTCCTGCCGCCGTGCGTGACCCAGTAGACCTCGTCCTCGAAGCCCTTGATATGCTCGGCCTCCTTCATGAACTCGGTCTTCGGGATGAGGAGCGGAAACATCGTCTCAGCGTGGTCGCGGTCCATCAGGTCCCGGAGTATCCCGTATGCACGCTTCCGGATGCCGAACCCATGGGGGTACCAGACGTACAGTCCCTTGACCGGGTAGCGGACGTCCATGATCTCGGCTCGCCAGAGAATCTCGTTGTACCACTCGGAAAAATTCTCTTTCCGGGGGAGTGCTCCTGTATCTTCTTCCATCCGACTCGTACCTCAAAAACTGTTGATCTGCCTCTCTAAGCCATCATACTTAGGATTGCCGGCGTAATAAATGCCTCTACGACCGCCGCAACCGCGAGGAGCGGGACGACCAGACGGAGAAAGAGCCGGGCGAGAGGCCGGGCTTCTGCGGCTGCGTCGCCCGCCCCGTGCCATTCGGCGATGAGTTCCCTCCCGAGGAGGAGGCCGAGGCCCCCCGCGATGAGGAAGGCCGGGATCTCGAAGATGCCGTGCGGAACGAGCGCCGCCGCAATGAAGAGCGTTCCCTGCTGCTGCCGCACGAGTTCCATTATCGCGCCGATCAGGAGGCCGTTGACCGAGAGGATCAGCATCGTGACCACCCCAAGCGAGGCCCCCCCGAGGAAGAGGAGGAGGCAGGTGGCCAGGTTGTTCAGGAAGAGTTTCAGCGCAAGGACGGGCGGGGAGTCCGAGAGGAGATCCCCGATCACCTGCTCGTTGAAGAGGGCTATGGCCTGTGCGCCGATCTCCGGGTCGCGGGAGACGGCAGCAACGCCGATGGCGATCGAGACGGCGAAGAAGACGGCCGCGAAGATCGTTGACCGGGCAAGCGACGTCTCAGACATGGAGCACCATCCGTACCATGTCGCGGATCCCCGGCGCCATCCCGACGACAATCATGGCAAGCAGGATGAGGTGCCAGAGGCCGAGGCTTCCTTCGCGCCGGTACATCTCGAGGACGTAGATGGCGGGGATGAGCACCGCGAGTTTCAGGAGGAACATCGAGAAGGCGGTTCCGGTCGCATCGATCAGGGCTCCGCCCACGACGTGCTGCTCGACGTAGTGGACAGGATGGATATCGATCCCGTAACTGGTGGCGCTCGCGTCCAGCATGTGGCCGAAGATGAGGAGCTTGTAGAGGATGTTCGAGGCGTAATCCCACTTCAAAACGTAAACGAGGAATGCCCAGAGGGCGAGCGACGTAACGGAGGCGAGCGCCAGGATGGTGACGAGGACGTCGAGCGCGATCGTCGTCTCGGTGAGGCCGAACCAGACGAGCGCCGCTGTGGCGAGAAGACAGGCAAGGACTCCCGCCCCCGCGTAGAAGCGGCTGTAGCGGGCGACGAGGCCGGCGTTCTCTGCAAACTTCCCGGCAAAGAGGGCGACTATCGCAACCGCGAAGATCGTGAAGAAGATCAGGGGCGTGATCAGGAGGAACCGGAGGTCGGAGGTGATCATCCCGGTATCCTCGACGACCCGGAGAAGCCCGCCGAGGACGACGAAGGGCAGGGTCGCAAGCACGAGCTCCTCATCGACGGCAATTCCATACCGCCGGAGGCCCCGATAGACGAGATAGACCGCTGCGATGAGGATAAGGGCATAGGTCAGCGTATCGACGAGCGTATACGCCTCGCCGTAACGGATGGGATCTATGTAATATTTGTAGAGGAACTCCCTAATCATTGTTGATCTTAAATGAGCGCAGACCGCATAAACCTACTCAGAACCAAGGTCTTCGACAAGTCGAAATGGATGCAGCTCCCCCGTGACGTCGTGATCGGCCACGATGTCATCGAGCAGATCCCGGCTGTCTGCGAAGACCTTGCCCTCGGCGACTCTGTGCTCATCGTATCGGGAGGCAAGACACGGGACGTCGCCGGGAAGAGGGTCGAGGCGCTCCTTGCCGGCTCGTACGATATCGCGACGTTCGCCGCAGGAGAAGGGGATCCTCTCGAGACGATCCGGAAGGCCGAGGAGGCAGCGGCAGAGGCGGCGTTCGTCATCGGCGTCGGCGGGGGCCGGGTCATCGACATGGCGAAGATCGCCTCCTACAACACCGACCGCCACTTCATCAGCGTCCCCACCGCCGCATCGCACGACGGGATCGCCTCGTCGCGTGCCTCGGTCCCGACCGCCGAGGGGAACGTCTCGCTCGCGGCCGAACCCCCCATCGCCGTCGTCGCCGACACCGCCGTCATCGCGTCGGCCCCCCACCGGCTGCTGGCGTCCGGGTGTGCGGACATCATCGCGAACTACACCGCAATCCTCGACTGGGAACTCTCCCATCGTCTCCGGGGCGAACCGCTCTCGGAGTACGCGCTGACGCTCTCCCGGATGACCGCCGAGATCCTCTTTAAGAACGCCGACCTCATCAAACCACACTCCGAGGAGAGCGCCTGGCTCGTGACGAAGGCGTTGGTCTCGTCAGGCGTCGCAATGAGCATCGCGGGGTCGTCGCGGCCCGGGAGCGGCGGCGAACACAAGTTCTCCCACGCGCTGGAGAAACTCGCGCCGGGGAAAGGGCTCCACGGGGAGAAGTGCGGGATCGGGGCGATCATCACGATGTACCTCCACGGCGGGGACTGGGAAGGGATCCGTGATTCTTTGAGGAAGATCGGCGCACCGACGACCCCTGCCGAGATCGGGGTCGACGACGAGACGGCCGTTGCGGCGCTGCTCGCTGCACGGACGATCCGGCCGGAACGGTTCACCATCCTGGATATAGGACTGACCGAGGAGTCGGCACGGGATCTGGTGAAGATGCTCTACCGGGAGTGAGGCAGGATGATGAAAGGGAAGACAAAAGTGACGCTGATCGGCGCCGCATTCGCAAAACAGGGGCTTGATTTCGTCTACGAAGGGAACCCGTGTCAGGAGTGCGAGAACTGCAAGGTCCGCAAGACCTGCCACAACCTCCAGCCGGGCAGAAAGTACCGTGTCGACGCCGTCCGCACGAACACCCGGCACGAATGCCCGGTCCACCACGAGGCGGTGATCGCGGTCGACGTCATGGAAGCCCCCGTCATCGCGCTGATCGGCGCCGATATGGCGATCGCGAACTCGAAGGTCAGCTACGAGTTCTCCTGCCCGAGGACCGAGTGCCGGAGTTACCAGCTCTGCCGCCCCGACGGGATCATCGAAGGGGAGAAGTACGTCGTCGGGGAGGTTCTCGGCAACGCTCCCGACGTCTGCGAGCGGGGCCGGGCGCTGAAACTGGTGGAACTCCGGCCGGCGTGAGGCCAGTGCGGCGAGTCAGCCCCCTGCACAGCCCTCTCGCGAAAAGGGCGACCTGTCGTACCGGACATCCCATCCGCCGCACTTCGCGCGAGGCCGTAGCCTCAGCCTCTACTGTCAACGCACGCGAAGCCGCGAAGGACGCGAAGATCGGTTATCCAAGAGCAACTCCCCTCCGCACCTAGCGGTGCTCAAACTTCGGCCCTTCGGCCCGTCGTTCTTCGCGGCT
>JASUSO010000067.1 GCA_030446015.1 Methanobacteriota archaeon | reverse complement strand
GAAAGGCGTTGAAAAGGGCCTCATGACGCCTGAAGCGGCGGCAAACGCAACGAAAGACGAACTCATCGGTCTGCTCTTCGAGCCCGGGTTCAGCACGGCCGAAACGATCACCGACATCAGCGGCAGGGGTGTCGGGCTCGATGTGGTCAAGAAGACGATCGAATCGCTCAAAGGCTCGATCAAGGTCGAGACGGAGATCGGCAAGGGGACGAAGTTCGAACTGGTCCTCCCCCCGACGATGGCGATCATCGATGTCATGATGGTGCATATCAACGGCAGACGGTGCGCCATCCCCATCAGTAACGTCGTCGAGGTGGCGCAAACAAGGCCCGAGGCGATCCACCGGATCGGTAACAGCGAAGCGATCCTGCTCCGGGACCAGATCCTTCCCATGCACCGCCTTGAGGATATGTTCGGCCGGGCAGAGGAGAGCAACACGCTGGTCGTGCTGCAGAACGACGGCAAAAGATGCTGCATCGTCGTCGATTCAGTCGACGGCCAGCAGGAAGTGGTGGTGAAACCGCTCTCCAGCATTGCAGGCAACTGCCGCGGGATCAGCGGGATCACCATCCCCGGAGATGGGGACGTCGTGCCGGTACTCGATGTAAATACAATGATTTGAGAGAGGATACTCATGGAACTGGATCCATTTCAGAAAGACGCACTGGCAGAGTTTGGGAATATCGGTGCCGCACATGCAGCAACGTCGCTATCGCAGATGCTGATGAGCCCTATCGAGATGACGGTGCCGGAGGTGCTGGCCATCGATATCGCCGATCTGCACAGTTATATCAGCAACGAGATAACTGCCATGGTTGTCTTCCAGATTCAAGGGGAGGTCGCAGACGGCGGATACGTCGTCGTCAGTATGCCCCGGGAGACCGTCATCCAGCTGACCAACCAGATGCTCGGCATCACCGATACCGATCGCGAGATCAACGAGATGGATCAGAGCGCTGCGATCGAGATCGGGAACATCATGATATCGGCGTTTCTCGATGCGACCGCCGAACTGCTGGGCATCGTCATGCTGCCCTCTCCCCCGGCGCTGGCAATCGATATGGCGCATGCCGCTTTCGAGGCCATCGTCGCACAGGTGGCCGGTGACGTGAACGACGTCCTGATCTTCAACACCGAACTCACGAGCGAGGCGCCGCCCGTCTACGGGAGCATCTACATGCTCCCTAACGCCGCACTTACCCAGCAGCTCTTCCATATGCTTGAACGGATGATGGAACCGATCTCATAACCGGCATCCGGGATATACCATGGAGAACAATTTTTTCGGTGAAGAGACGGCAGTAATCCTGGGTTTGGGCGAACACCGGGTCAGTAAGTGCCCGATGGGGACGATTGGGCTTGGGTCCTGCATCGCGCTCATTCTGCACGACGAACGGAGATCGCTTGCGGGGCTCGCCCACATCATGCTCCCCGAGAGCCGGGGGGAGACCGATCGCCCCGGGAAGTTCGCAGATACTGCTCTGTCCGCTCTCCTTGAAGAGATGGAGAAAGCCGGGAGCACAAAATCGGCGATCACCGCAATCGTGGTCGGCGGTGCAAGCATGTTCGAGTTCTCAGCAAACTCCCTGAATATCGGCGAGCGAAATGCCGCCGCAGTGAAGGAGCAGCTCCGGAAACAGGGCATCCGCATTGAGTATGAAGAGACCGGCGGAAAGGTCGGGCGGTCCGTGTATTACTGGCCGGAAGGAAAGGGCCGCCTCATCATCAAGAGGGCGGACGGGACATGCGAAGCATTCTGATACTCATATTAACCGCGGCAGCTCTTCTCTGCCCCTCTGTATCAGCCATCTACGTCGAGGTGCCCGATTATCATTCGAGTATCGCGTCGGCCGGGGTAAAGGACATCATCAACGGCCGCTATGGAGATGTCATCTTTGCAACCGACGGCGGCATCTCCGTGTACACGGAGAACGGCACCTGGTATTCGGTCAACGCGAGGAACCCCGGGGAGACAGTCTACGGGTCGCTCGCGCCTCTCGGCACCACGGTCACCGCGGTCGCGCTCGACGCGGAGGGTCGCCTCTGGCTCGGGTATTCGAACGGGCTGCAGTTCGGGGATAAGACGGGATACCACACCATTCAGGACCTGGATCTCCTCAAGAACCTCAACATCAACTGCATCGCACGGTGGGGGGACGAGATCTGGGTAGCCACCGGGCGAGCGGGCCTCCACCGCTATCACGGCGGCGACTGGACGTGGTACAAACCTGCCGGGCCGGAGAAGCTGGGATGCTATACCGTCGTGAGCATGGCGGTCGATGCCGCGAACGATGCGCTCGTCATCGGATCGGAGAGAGACGGCATCCGGGTTCTCAGGGACCGGGCGGGTGACGCTCGTTTCGAGCAGGTCACCTACGGTAACGACACGCTTCGTGGGGTCTCGGAAGTGCGGGTCGATCCGTTCGGCGGGGTGTACCTCTTCAATCGCACAACGATTCTCCATTATGCCCCCGATACAGGGGTTACGCCGGTCCTCAACGCCAGCAACCTGAGCGCGTTCCCGGTCGTCATCAACGATCTTGCAGCGACTCCCGGAGGAATACTCTACATCGCATCCGACAACGGGATATATGGATGGAACGGATCCGGCGTTGACCTGCACATCACGTCCAGGGATGGAATCCGCTCGAATTTCGTCAAGAAACTTTTCATCGACGCCTACGGCCGGTGCTGGTTCGTCGTTCCCGGAAACGTGGGCTATATTCCACTGACATCGGGGCACGCCGTACTCGATCTCTCAGCCGCTCCGGCGCCGACACCGGTGACGACCGCAACGCCCCCACCCTCGACCCCGGCGCCGGCGACGACCCCGGAAGAGGCTGCCGGGTTATTTGACGGGCTCCAGGCATTTTTTGAGGGGCTGATCGGCGCGGTGATCCCCGGGTGAACGGGCTCGGCACTTCGCGAAACTGTTTAAGACAGTCCGCCTAGGGATCAAACCATCAATTTTCTTTCGCATCTCCGCGTGAGGTCTCAGTGCACGACTCAAGAGAGCCTCACGCGAAGGACGACGTTCCGTCAGGAACGGAGTTTGAGCACCGCAAGGTGCGAAGTGCGACTTTCCCGAAGGGAAAGGAGTTCGAACACCGAGGGTGTGAAGTGCGACAGGCTGAAGGGCCAGAGCATGAGCACCGTCAGGTGCGAAGAACGACGTTCCGTTAGGGAACGGAGTTTGAGAAGCCGTAGGCTTCGAGCCGCGAAGCGGCGAACTCCGGTGTCCAAAGGGCACCCACTCTTCGTTACTGGATTATACAAGACGCGATCTCCACCAGAAAATCCAAGCCCGGAAACGCTGACGAATACGCTCCGGTTTCCAATTATACCTTCAGACTAAATCCAGCGGTCCCACAGAAAAAAGAGGGCTCTGTTGAAATGCTTCGCATACTCTCTCGATGATGCTCAATTACCAAGAGTTGGTGGTGATGTGACCTCACGCGAAGGCGCGAAGCTTGAATAGGTATTGACAGTTCTTTTCGCGTTCTTCGCGGCTTCGCGTGAGTCGAGATTCATGAATGATTCCGCAGGAGGTTCGATCTCAGGGAGAGGGATTCAACAAAGTCAAAAAGAGGACTTCCCGCCCGCCCTCTACTTCGAGATCTCCGTATAATAATACTCCCCGGCGGCGATCTGCTCCCGGTCGAGGAACGATCCTGGCTTGTTGATCCGCGGCCTTCCGCTCTTGTCCCGCCGGAAGGTGATCCCGAGAGCCTTGAGGAACCGGTTCATGCCCGGCGCCATGTCGAACGGCCCGGCGGCTTTGCCGCGGATGCCCGGCTCGCCCTCGAAGACCAGGATACGGTCGCTGATCATGTCGATGACGTAGATGTCGTGGTCGATCACGAGCGTGCTCGCCTCCCGCCCTTCGGCGTGCTTCCTGATCATCCTCGAGATCTTCACCCGCTGCTCGACGTCGAGGTGGGCGCTCGGTTCGTCCAGGATGTAGAGGTCAGCGTCACGCGAGAGGCAGATCGCGATCGCCACACGCTGGAGCTCGCCGCCCGAGAGCGTGTTGATGGGCGCCTGGAGGAGCTGTGCAAGGGAGAGCGGCTCCAGGATCTCGTGCTGGTAGTATGAGGTGTCGAACTTCGTCGTCGTCTGCCGGAGGACCTCCTCGACGGTCGCCTCGGTATCGCCCTTGAGGTACTGGGGCTTGTAGGATATCCGCACCCGGGTATCCATCGCCCCCGTATCGGGTTTGAGCACCCCGGCAAGGAGCTGGGCGAACGTGCTCTTCCCGATACCGTTCGCCCCGAGCACCCCGAGGACCTCGCCGCTCCGGATCTCCCCGCCGTCGACGGTGAGCGAGAACTGCTCAAATGCCTTCGTCATCGCCGGGAACTCGAGCAGCACCTCGCGATCCACGTCGGAAGCATGCGCCCGGGTATCGAACGTCACCGCATACGCCCTGAACCTGACGTTCTCCTCCGGGAGGAAGCCCTCCAGGTACTGGTTGATCCCCACCCGGACGCCCTTCGGGTAGGTGATGACACCGAAGACCGCCGGTTCACCGTATGCGATATGCACGGTATCGGCAAGCATGTCGAGGATGGCGAGATCGTGCTCGACGATCACGACCGGCCGCTCCTGAGCGAGTTCCCGGATCAGGTTCGCGGCGGCCATCCGCTGGTAAACGTCGAGGTAGGGCGTGATCTCGTCGAGGAAGTAGAAGTCGGCGTCACGCGCAAGGCAGGCGGCGAGCGCCACCCGCTGCAGTTCACCCCCCGAGAGGGTCGTGATCGGCCGATCCATGATCGCCTTGAGCGTCAGCCGGTCGACGTAGTAGTCGAGCCTGCCGCGCTCGTCGGTGGTCGCGAGGAGGTCGCGCACCGAACCGGAGAAGACCTTCGGGATCTGGTCGATGTACTGCGGTTTTACGGCGACCTTCACGTTCTTCTGCGAGAGCAGCTGGAGGTAATCGAAGAGCTCGGTCCCCTGGTAGAGGTCGAGGACTTCTTTCCAGGAGGCCGCGGCATCGGTTCTCCCCAGGTTCGGGACGAGCGTCCCCGAGAGGATCTTCACCGACGTACTCTTCCCGATGCCGTTCGGGCCGAGGATGCCCGTGACCTTCCCCTCAACGGGGATCGGGAGGCCGTAGAGGACGAAGCCGTTCTGGCCGTAGCGGTGGGTCGGCTGGTCGAGCTGTTCGGGGAGGTTGACGATGTCGAGCGCCTGGAAGGGGCACTTCTTCACGCAGATACCACATCCGACACAGAGTTCTTCGGATATGGCGGCTTTCTGGTCTTCACCGATGATGACGGTCTCGTCGCCGGTCCGGACGCGGGGGCAGTAGAGGATGCACTCGGTGCCGCACTTGACGGGGTGACACCGATCACGGTGTACAACAGCAATACGCATGGGTGATCACAGAACGGTGGTGGTCAGGAGAATCGTCCAGGTCATGAACCAGAGCGCGAACGTCATGAAGCTCTGGTAGAACCAGTCCTTTCCGGTCAGGGCCATGTGGTCGATCCGGATGAGCATGAAGATGTGTTTCTGGAAGACGACGCCCGCCGTGAGGAGGAGGATACCAATGATGGCGTTTTCCTGAAGACCCGTGACCGGGTCGGGCGCGCCGGAGAGGTAGAACGAGAGCCCCCCGACCAGGATGCCCATGAAGCAGGCTACAAGCGTCCGTGTTATCCGATTCCTGTGCTCGGCCTGTTTCTCGGCACGCGTCCGTGGCCGGGTCTTTTCAGGCTCTGCTGCTACCTCATTCTCGCTCATCGTGACACCAGTGTTGCGCCATTCCTGAAAGGGATGCCCCGTCTGGGCGGCAGCCCCGCGGGAGCAAACCGACTTCTGGCCGCTTCCCGGAATTGACGAAATTACTACATAATAGGGCGTTCTCCGTTTATAAAGATAGGGACCCGTCGCCCGCCGGGCCACCCACGGATCGCCCTCCCGCCCTCCCGTCAGCAGGAAGCCCACGGATATCCGGTAACCGGTCAAAGGGCATTGGTGTATCTCATGATTCGCGAAATCGGGGCAACATCGAAACCTGCCCAATGGGAAGTTATATATGGGACTAAGTGGAAGTGTACTTCCACCAATGAGTCTCGCATCATGAACAGAGATCTGAGCAACCGGGAATGAGAATGAACAGAGAAATCGAGGGATCCCACGCGGATCAAGCAATCACCAGCGGCCATGAGGGGAGCCTCTACCGCTCCCTCATCGACCTGACCTACGACTGGGAGTACCTCCGGGGAGAGAATGGGACATTCTTCTACTCTTCCCCTTCCTGTGAGCGGATCACTGGCTACCGGCCGGACGAGTTCCTCTCTGACCCCGCACTCCTTGAAAAGATCCTCCTCCCCGCAGACCTCCCGGCCTTCCACGAGTACGAAGCGGCAATCAGGGACGGCCGGGAGGTCTCGACCGTCGAACTCAGGCTCCGGAGGAAGGACGGCACCATCAGGTGGATTGGCCACCTCACCCGCCGGACCAGAATAGAAGGCTACGGAACGGTGTACCGGAGCAGCAACCGCGACATCACGGAGGATGTCGTAGAGAGGGAGCACAACCTGGAGAAGGAGCGGCTGTACCATGCGATCATCGACGCCACCTACGACTGGGAGTACCTTCAGGGCGAAGACGGTCGCTTCATCTACGTATCCCCCTCCTGCGAGCGGATCACCGGATACTCTCCCGGTGACTTCTACGCGAGGCCCGGCCTTCTTGAGGAGATCATCCACCCGGAAGACCGCCCGTACGTGCTTGAATACTTCAAGAACGTCAGAGCGGGAGGGGAGGGTGCACGGGCCGTCGAGACCATCGAGTTCAGGGTCGTCAGGAAGGATGGCGATCTCCGCTGGATCGGTCACCTCAGCCTCAGGGTAGACCTCCCGGACGGGCGTTTCCTCGGATACCGTTCGAGCAACCGCGACATGACGCCGGACGTCGCCGAACGCGAGAAGAAGATGAGAGCGATCGCAAATCTTCAGAAGAAAGCCGAACTCCTCAATAGAACCTTCATGCAGGAGAACCCTCTCGCCATGGCGATCCTCAATCCGGAGCGGAGGATCCTGGAAGCGAACACCGCCTTCGAGCACCTCTTTCAACGTTCGGGAGAAGAACTGCTACAGAGACCTCTCCAGAGTCTCGCCATCGAACGAGAGAGCGGCGACGATCTCTTCGCCGTCTACGGATCGGGGAAGAAGTCGCAGGGGGAGTACCGCTTCGCCTGCAGGGACGGGAACACCCGATACGTCCTCCTCGACGCCATCCCTTTCCTCGACGACGCCGGCAACCTGGAGGTCTCGCTCTATGTCTTCCGCGACGTCACGGAACAGAAGAGGCAGGAACGCGAGATCCGGGAGATGATGGCGAGTGCAGAGGAACGGGCAGAGGCCCTCGACCGGAGCGCCGCCGATCTCGGCTCTGCCATACGGTCCCTGGCCGGAGGGGACCTGACGGTCAGAGCCACGATAGCCGACGGTGATCCCCTCATAGGCGTCAAGCAGGACTACAACGCCGCTCTCAATGCCATAGAGGGGCTGGCCAGGGATGTTGAGAAGACCATCAGGAGCCTCGAAGGCCACGCCGGCCGAACGACCGGAAACATCGAGGAGATCAGCAACGCCCTCCTCACGGTCGCGGAGAACAGCAGCGCCTCAGCCGGGGAGGCAGATAGGCAACTTGAAGTTATCGAGGGGGCCCACGGCAGGATCTCCTCGATGCTCGACTCCATACGGGATATCGCAGAGACTGCACGGCATGTCCGGGAGACCGCCACCGAGACCACGACCATCGGAGATACTGCGGCGGCCATCGGGAAGGAGACGACCCGGAAGATGCGGGCGGTCGAGGATACGTCCCGCGAGAGTATGAACGATATCACCCGCTTAAACGAAGAGATGGTGAATATCGGGGCGATCACCAAGCTCCTCAATGATATCACGGCGCAGACCCGGCTGTTAGCCCTCAACGCGGCAATCGAAGCGGCCCGGGCCGGGGAGCACGGGCGAGGCTTCGCGGTCGTCGCCGACGAGGTGAAGAACCTCGCCGATCAGGCGAAAGAGGCGACACGGGAGATCGACGACCTGATCGAGAGGATCCAGATGGACAGCCGGAGGACGTCAGAGAAGATGCGCCATGCCTTCAACGAGGTGACCGGCGGGATCGAGATGGTTCAGGAGATCATCAGTATGCTCGATACCATCATAGGAAAAGCGGGAGAGAGCGCAGAGGGCATCACGCAGATAGCACGGGCGACAGAGGAGCAGGCCCGGATATCAAATAGCGTGATGGCGACGATGGATGAGGCAACGGCCATGACGCGGACGGCACGGGAACTCGTGATAAAGAACGCCGGCCTGGTCAGGGATGTGAGCGGATCGGCCGGGGCCGTCGCGGAGGGCGCACGGGAGATGAATGCCCTCACCCTCTCGCTGAAGGAGAAGATGGGCCGGTTCACCGTCAACTGACGACGCCCGGGATCACTCGATCTTATAGCGCAGGAGCGCGGCAACGCCGCCGAGTGCCGCGAGGCGCTCGCCGGGCTCGAACTCGGTGCTCAGCACCACGACCGTCGCGTTGACGCGCTCGGCCTGCTCGATGACGCCCGTAGCCTCGTCGTCGCGGAGCAGGGTGTCGGCGACCAGCACCGTCTCCGCCGCACCGTAATCAACCGCTCTCCGGACCTCGTCGAGACCGTAGGCGACGGCGCCATTGGTCGCGATCCGGAGCAGGACCTCATCCATCAGCGCGACCTCCCGGGCAAGGTGCAGGTCGCCGAGCAGCCGGTCAAGGACCCCCTGCCCGATCACCTCCTGCACGGCGCCCCGCCCGATGCGCCGGGTCTCGACGACGACCATCCTCCCGGCGAGGTCGGGAGCACGGGCCTTCACGTACTCCGCGAACTCCTCCTTCACGAACCCCGGGCCCGCGACGACGAGAGGCCCGGTGACCGCGGCGACCGCCTCAAGCGTCTTCTCGAAGAGCGCCGACCGGGTGCCGGTATCGGCACCCTTGCTGCTCCCGGCCGTGACGGTCGTCACCCACTCCGGGCCGAACTGGCGCAGCCGGTAGACCTGCGCCTCCCCCTCCTCGACGCTCACGACGTGGACCACGCCGTATGCGGATGCATCGACCGCCCGCCGGATCCGCTCGCAGTCGACGGTACGCCAGCGTTTGATGACCGAGATCTCGAACCCGGCCTCGACGTTTAAGGTGTGGTGCGCGGAGACGTCCACCCCGCTCTCGATGACGCCGGCGATCCGGAGCCGGTTCGTGTGCTGGTGGAACTCCACCTTCTCGACCCGGATTCCGAGCCGCACCGGCCGTTTCTCAACCTTCTCCGGCCGGAGTTTGTCGGTCGCCGCCTCCACGCTCCGGAAGGTCGTCGCGAAGACGAGATCCCCCGGCCCGACCAGGTGGGAGAGGTGCCAGAGGTCGTCGAGCGTCTCCGGGAAGAGACGTATCTCGCCGAACTGCTTCTTCATCTCCCGGACTTCAGCCTTCATGGTTCCACGATATCCGAGCCGCCCGGCGGGACGAAGGCGGCGACCGCTTCGGTGTTCAAGGCGTTCTTGAGCCCTTTCCACTCGTCCTCCGAGAGTTTCTCCCTGAGCGCCCGGACAACCTTCTTTGCGGTGTCGTTCGGTTCGAACTGTCCGGGGCGCAGTTCCACCCACGCCTTCGCGCGATCCCTGACGGCATCGAGCGGGCCGCCGATGACGGCGACCTCGGGCGCCAGTTGGAGGCCGATCGCCACCCCGAGCGGGACGTTCCTGAAATACTGCCGCTCACCGCGGACGATGAAGGCGCCCCTCGCCACGTACTCGCCGGACTCGGCCGTCTTGCTCACCTGGTCGGGCCGGGCGGCGTAGACATCCGCCGTGAAATGCCCCGCCTTCCAGGCGTTGGAGTAGGAGGCGGCGAACTGCACGGCCTCATTGAGGCGCTCGGTCGCGCCCTTCACGATGACGACGCTCCCGCCGTGGACGTCGGCGTGGATGAAGAGATCCCCGCCTTCCATGTACTTCTTGACGAGTTCTTCGTTCTGGGAGGCGTCCCGGCCGCCGATGACGAGCGTGCCGTCGCTGGTGGTGAACCAGCGGAACCGGTGGTACCATCGCTTCTTCTGAAGGGCAAGGCTCCGCTTCACCCGGGGCTTCTCGGGCACCGCACGCTCCATCGCCGCGAGCGCGCCCGCCTTCTTCTTCTTGAACTTCTTGATCAGGTCGTAGTAGCGGCCGAGGTTCTGCTCGATCGTCTCGTGGACGTATATCTTCACCCGCTCCCCCGAGAGATCGAGGTCCACCGCCGCCTCGGCGGGATGGACCGCACGGACCATCTTTGCCGCGGGGTTAGCGCTGTTCGCTTTCAGGATCTGCTCGATCTCCTGCCACGACCGGCTCTTGCTTGCCTCATCGAGCGTCGTTATGATCCCGGCGACGGCCGTGTAGTTCTCGTAGATAACCTCCACGATCCGCTGATTACGCTCGATCTTCTTCTCAAACCCCTTGATCGCCTCTTCCTGCCGGCGGCGGATCACCTCCGCCTGGGAGAGGCGGGGCTTCTCGACTGCGGCCTCCTGCTTCTCGCCGACCGTCTTCGGGTAGAACGCATCCAGCGCCTCGCTGAAGGTCGCAAACCGCTCGCGGACCTCTTCGCCGGCAAGCACCACCGGCCAGCACCCGGACGCCGTTATCACCGGCTCACGGCGCCCGGAAACATCGGCCATCAGCCGCCCGAGCGCTCCCCGGACGGTCTCCGCGTCCACCTCCGCGGCGGCGGCGCTCTTCTCGACACCCGCCAACCGGCAGACCTCCTCGGCATACGCGCCGCCGAGCATGCACCCGACGGCGAGCGTCCGGACGATGTCGCGGTCGGACTCTGCGAGCATCGCCCGGAACGCCTCCGGGGAGAGGGCCGAGCAGTCGGACCCTTCGAAGGCGTAGACCGCTCCAGGGACGACCTCCCGGGTCTTGAACCGGTGGTGCCAGAGGGGCTTTATGATCGTATACCCTTCGTCGCAGAGGACGGCGTTCCCCTCGTCGAAGAGCTCGAAGATGAGGTGATAGGTCGTATCCCGCTTCCCGATATCGAGGCTTATCGTGCGCTCGAGCCCGAGCTGGCGGATGCCGAGCACCTTCCCGCCCTCGAGATGCTTCCGAAGCAGCATCGCAAAACTCGGCGGGTTCTTCGGAGGCACAGGAAACTCAGCGGTGAAGTGGGCGCGCCGTCCCATCTCGACGAGGAGGGAGTACTTCGCCCGGTCCTCACCGTTCAGCCTGATGCCGAGGGTCTTCGCGTCGAACTGGTAGATCTTGCCGACCCAGAGCGGGAGGCGATCGGCGGCCTCCGCTACCAGCGCCCGAAGATCGACCCCGCTCATTCCCTGTAGTGTCGCCATTGATGCAGAATACATTCGGCCCGGTACCTAAAGAAGGGTACGGACAGGCGGCAGGGGTTTTTGATATGGTGGGGAGCGGACGGAGGAGTGGGGCCAGGAGGGGCAGCACAGTGGGGTCGTTGCGCTCAATGATCCGAAGGCGGCAATGCTTAGGAGTCCAGGGTAGCCTGTCCTTAGATACGAGACGGTCGGGGGAAGAAACCCAATGAACTGTACCGTGGGAATATCGCCCAGAGGGGGAGGGGGGCTCGCCCCTCCTGTCTCTGCAACATAAGATACGGATTTCCGGTGGATATCGCCACGCACTGCCCCCGCCCCCTAAGGGGTGGGGTGCGACAGGGTCGTAGAGCCAGAGCATGAGCACCGCAGGTGCGAATGAGGAGGCCGAAGGCCGGGCGGGGTGGGGTTACAGTGTCCCCGGGGATGCACAACAGCAGGAGCATAAAAGCCCAGCCAAGGCTACCCCACGCCTCACAGCATCTCAAAAATACCCACTAACGTAAAAAAAGTCTTCAAAAAAGGGCCCTGTTGAAATGCTTCCACAACCTCTGGATAACGCTCGGTCGCCGATAGGGATGGACGATGCGGGTCTCACGCGAAGCCGCGAAGTCGCGAAGGG
>JASUSO010000066.1 GCA_030446015.1 Methanobacteriota archaeon | reverse complement strand
GCCTCAGGGCGGGGAGAGGATCCGTTTCGCGACGTCGGCGTACGTCTCCATGACGTCGCCCTTGTTGTAGCGGTAGACGTCCTTATCAAGAGACGTCCCGGTCTCCTTGTCCCACAGACGCATCGAGTCCATGCTGATCTCGTCGCCGAGGACAATCTCGCCGTTGTAGCGGCCGAACTCCATCTTGAAATCGACCAGGGTGATCCCGCGCAGGTCGAGGTAATCCGAGAGGAGTTCGTTTATCGTGAGCGCCATGGCCTTGATCTGGTCCAGTTCCTCGGGCGTGGCGAGACCGAGCGCGTAGATCAGGTCGTCGTTTAGCATCGGGTCGTGGTGGGCGTCGCTCTTGTAGTCGATGACGATCACTGGCGGGTCGAGCGGTTCCCCTTCCCGGAACGGGTATTTGCGCACGATCGAACCGGCCGCGACGTTTCTCACGATCACCTCGAGCGGGATCATCTCAAGGTTCCGCACGGCGATGACGCCGGGCTCGATGCTCTCGAGGTAGTGCGTCTTGACCCCGTGCTCTTCCAGGTACCTGAAGATGAAGGTCGAGACTTCTGCGTTGTATCTTCCTTTTCCGCTCAGGGTATCTTTCTTCTCGCCGTCGAACGCCGTGATGTCGTCCCGGAACTTCATGATGTATACGTCCGGGTCGTCGGTCCGATAGACGGATTTAGCCTTCCCCGTGTAGAGGAGGTCAGCCTGTTTCATGGTCGGATCTCCTGATATCTGTTGTCCGGGATTCGTCATGAGGTTATGCACCCGCCCGGCCGGGTGCGGCAATCCTCTCCGCGAGCCGCCGGATGAGGGGTTCGAGGAGCGGGGAGTACCAGCCCTTCTCGATGTACTGCGGGTAGATGCAGAGCCGCTCGCGGAGTTCGGCGTTCCCGACGATCCGCCGGAGTTCGTCGATCTGCGGCCAGGGATGCTCCGGGTTGACGTAATCGATGGTGAGCGGGGAGACCCCGCCGAGATCGGCCACGCCGCACTCGATGAAGCGGGACGCGTCCGCAAGGTTCGGGGGTATCTGCACCGCCACGTCCCGCGGAAGGATCTCGCGTGCGAGGCTGATCGCCGCACCGATCTCGTCGGGGCCGGGAACAGCCGCCCCCTCCATCGCGGTCCCGGGTTTCGGGCAGAAGTTCTGGACGATGACCTCCTGGATGTGGCCGTAGCGCCGGTGGAGGTCGGCGATGACCCGGAGTGACTCCTCGCGGTCGTCCTCCGTCTCGCCGATCCCGAGCAGGATGCCGGTCGTGAACGGGATCGAGAGCTTCCCGGCGTTCTCGATCATCTCGATCCTGACCGCCGGGTCCTTCCCCGGCGAGTTCCTGTGCGCCGGAATGTCTGCGGTCGTCTCGAGCATCAGCCCCATGCTCGCGTTCACCTCGCGGAGCCGGTCGAGTTCGGCGTAGGTGAGGATGCCGGCGTTGGTGTGCGGCAGAAGGCCGCGGTCGATGGCCGCGAGGGAGAGGTCGTAGACATAGTCGAGAATATCCGCGTAGCCAAGCCTCCCGAGCGCTTCGTTAAAGCCCGGAACCGCGCCGGGCCGCTCGCCGAAGGTGAAGAGCGCTTCCGTGCATCCGAGGGCCGCGCTCGCTTCCAGCGTCCGGATGGCCTCGTCGGGCGGCATGACGCACCCGTCCTCGACCGGGGTGCGGAAACAGCAGTAGCCGCAACGGTTCTGGCAGACCGTCGTTAAGGGGAGAAACGCGTTTCGTGAGAAGGTGATCACGCGCCGGTGCATGGCTATATGTCGGCATCTCCGAAGATGAACCTTAGGGCAGGAACGGAGTTCCGGGCCTATCCTCACCGCACCGGGAACGATGCCTTTTTGATACTGCCCCGACAACCGTTTCTCGATGTACTTCCACGCGCTCATCCCCTTTAAGCCGGTGAACCCCAAGACGCGCCTCTCCTGCATCCTCAACCAGGAGGAGCGGGAAGCGTTTGCGCGGGCGATGCTTGAAGACGTGATCGCCGCCGTGCAGAAGTCCGGGTGCAGCGCCACCCTCCTCTGCACCCACCCCTTCAAACACGAGAACGCCCTCGTCGCCGTCCGGTCGGAGCCCTTGAACGACGCCATCAACTGGGCGCTCAAGCAGTTCCACTGCCCGGCGCTGATCATCATGGCCGACATCCCCCTGGTGACGGCCGGGGACATCCAGCGGCTGATCCGGACCGAGAAGGATATGTCCATCGTGCCGGGGCGGGGCGGCGGGACGAACGTTATCTTCTTGAAGAAGCCGAAGTGCTTCCGTGCTGACTACTACGGCGCGAGTTTCCTCGACCATATGCGGATCGCCGAGGAGTGCGGCTACTCCGTCGAGGTGATCGACTCATTCCGGATGTCGACCGATATCGACGAGAAGGAGGACCTGGTCGAGATCCTCATTCACGGAAAAGGGAGAAAGAGCAGGGAGTTCCTGGAGAACTCAGGATTTTCTATCGTCGTTGACGAGAAGGGACGGGTCGGCGTGCAGCGCAACGCCCATAAAGAGGCACTCTGAGGCGTCGATCGTCTCGACCCCGGCATAATCGCCGACGGGGAGTCCGACTCCCCGCACTACCGCCGCGGGGACGCACTCCCCCGCCTCTCCCATCACGAGTTCAGCGGCGGACGCGATGCAGTCCGCGACTGCTCTCTTCGTGACCTCGAGTTCCCGGCCGAAGAGGTCTTTTTTCCCGCGCTCGTCGATCACCGAGGGGATGCCCGAACACCCGATCGCGACCCCGGAGCACCCGAGACGCATCGCGTGCGTCCGGGAGTCGATGACGATCACCCCGACGTCGGCACCCGACTGTTTGGCGATCGCGGCACGGATACGCGCCGCGGAGGCATCCGGGTCGAGGGGGAGGAGGACGAGCGACCCTTCAGGGGCGTTCGAGGCGTCGATCCCGGCGTTCGGCAGAAGCGTCCCGTTCTTCATGCAGAGCAGGAACCCGGGGATGCCGCCGACGATCCGGTCGCTCTCCCGGAGCACCACCTCGGCCTGCCGGGGGTCCATATGGTACTTCTCGGCGAGACGGTGGGCCTTTGCCGACGGGTCGACGTCGGCGAGCTGCACGACCCGGCCTTCGGCGGTGGCGAGCGCGGACTCCGCGATGACCACAACGTCGCCCGTCTCGAATCCCCGGGCGGCCGAGCGTTCGACGGACGAAAGAAGGTGCTCCGCGACATCGTCGCCGGGGCGGAGCAGGGGGGTCGCAAGACCGTATACCGAGAATGAAGGTGTCGTCATGTCTGCCTCATTGCTGCATGGACCCGCAGGAGGTCGGCGGTCTCGGCGACGTCGTGGCTCCGCACGACGGCCGCACCCGCGTCGACGAGCATCGCCGTGAGCGCGAGGGTGCCCGCGAGCCGGTCCTCGGGCCGGCGGCCGAGCAGGTCGCCGATGAACGTCTTCCGCGAGACCGCGGCGAGCACCGGACGACCAAACTCCAGGAACGAGCGAAAGTTCCGGCAGAGTTCCCAGTCGTCTTCGCTCGTCCGTTCGGGAACCCACCGCCCCACGGCGGGATCGAGGACGTACTCCTCGATACCGTAGTGCGCGCACCGGCCGACGACCGCTTCGAGGGCTTTTCTGGTGGCGGCAACGCCGACGGCGTCGCCGGGCACCCGGCAGCTCGCCATCGCGAAGACCGGAAGCCCTGAATCGGCGACCGCCCGCGCATACCGCTCGTCGGTAAGACCGGAGATGTCGTTAAACGCGTGGACGTCGTGGCGAAGGCAGACCTCGAGCACCTCCGGGTACCGGGTGTCCACCGAGAGGGTGATCCCGGTCCCGTCGAGTTCCGAGAGGGCTGCGTCCACCCGCGCCGCCTCCTCGGCGACGGGGATGGGAGGAGAGCCCGGTGCCGTGCTCCGCGCCCCGAGATCGATCATATCGGCGCCCGCCGCCACCATGGCGAGGGCGCGGTCGTATACCTCTCCGGCCGGGATATAGGAGCCCCGGTAGAACGACTCGGGGCTGCAGTTGATGACGCCCATCAGGCGAACGGGGGCGCCTGAGCCGATCCGGAGGCGGTTTACCATACAGTGGTGCTGTTGCATGTCCTCAACTTGGCCGCCCTGAACGTGTTCTCCATCAGCGTCGCGATGGTCATGGGGCCGACGCCTCCGGGGACCGGGGTTATCGCTCCCGCCCGGTCTTTCACCGCCTCGAAGTCGACGTCGCCGCAGAGTTTGCCCTGCTCGTCCTGGTTGATCCCGACATCGATCACCGTCGCGCCTTCCTTCACCATCTCCGGCCCGACAAACTTCGCTTTACCGACGGCGCTGACCAGGATATCGGCGTTTCGCATCTCCGCTTCGAGGTTCTCGGTCTTTGAATGGCATATGGTGACGGTCGCGTCGGCGTTGAGGAGCAGGGCGGCCATCGGCCGGCCGACGTCGATGCTGCGGCCGACGACGACCGCTCGCCTGCCGCGGATCGGGATATTGTATTCGTCGAGGATCGTCATGATCCCCTGCGGGGTGCAGGGGGCGAAGAGCGGGGTTCCGGAGAACAGCCTGCCGAGGTTGCAGGGGTGGAACCCGTCCACGTCCTTGTCGGGCGCGACCGCCTCGATGACGCGGGCGGTATCGACCCCGGCCGGGAGTGGGAGCTGGACCAGGATGCCGTTGATGTCGGGGTCGTTGTTGAGGCGCGTGACCGCCTCAAGTACCCGTTCCGTCGTGGCATCCTCCGGGAGTTCGATCCCGACCGATCCGATCCCGACGCGCTCGCACGCCCGGTGCTTCATACGGACGTACATCTGTGACGCGGGGTCTTCGCCCACGATCACGGTCGCGAGGCGCGGGTAGAGCCCGGACTCTTCTATTCTCTCCTTGAGGATCTCGAGCCTCTTCTCCGAGACCGCTTTGCCGTCGAGTATCATGCTACTTCTGGATAGAGGGGGTACTTGCTCGCGAGGGCTATAACCTCTTCCCTCACTTCGGTGATCGCCTTCTTGGAGGTCTTGTCCTTCGCGATATCCTTCACGACTCTGGCGATCCAGTGGGCGATCTGCTTCATCTCCTCCTCTTTCATGCCGCGCGAGGTGACGGCAGGCGTGCCGATCCTAAGACCGCTCGTCACGAAGGGGCTGAGCTGTTCGCGGGGGATGGTGTTCTTGTTCACGGTGATCCCGGCCTCGCCGAGCGCGGTCTCGGCCGCAAGGCCGGTGAGGTGCTCGCCGTTCGTGGAGACCCCGGTCAGGTCGAGCAGGATGAGGTGGTTGTCGGTTCCGCCGGAGACGAGGTCGAGCCCTTCGCTCGCGAGGACGTCGGCCATCGCCTGTGCGTTCTTGACGACCTGCCTGCAGTAGTCCTTATACGCGGGGGTCAGCGCTTCCTTGAAGCAGACTGCCTTTGCCGCGATGGTGTGCATCAGCGGGCCGCCCTGCATACCCGGGAAGATGGACTTGTCGATCGCGGCCGCGTCCTCGTTGCTGCACATGATGGCGCCGCCGCGGGGGCCGCGCAGGGTCTTGTGCGTCGTCGTCGTCACGAAGTCGACGACCCCGACGGGGGAGTTGTGGAGTCCGGTCGCGCAGAGTCCGGCGATGTGGGCGATATCGGCCATGCACTTCGCGCCGACGCTCTCTGCGATCTCCTGGAAGGCCTTGAAGTCGATCTCGCGCGGGTAGGCGCTCGCGCCGCAGACGATCATCTGCGGTTTCACCGTCCGTGCCAGGTCCTCGATCGCCGCATAGTCGAGGGTCTCCGACTCGGGGTCGACGCCGTAGTGGAAGATGGAGTACCAGCGCCCGGTGATATTGACCGGCGAGCCGTGCGAGAGGTGGCCGCCCTGGGTGAGGCTCTGGCTCATGATCCTGTCCTTGTAGCCGAGGTAGGCGAAGTAAACCGCCTGGTTTGCCTGGCTCCCCGAGTGGGGCTGGACGTTCGCGTGCTCGGCCCCGAAGAGTTCGCAGAGCCGGTCGCGCGCCAGGTTCTCCACGACGTCATGGAACTCGCAGCCGCCGTAATAGCGCTTGCCGGGGTAACCCTCGGCGTATTTATTGGTCATGATAGAACCCATCGCCTCGAGCACCGCCTTGCTGACGACGTTCTCGGAGGCGATCAATTCCAGCCCATTGATCTGCCGCAGGCGCTCTTTCTCGATGAGGCCTGCGACTTCTGGATCGAAGTTTGCCAGACTAGACATGCAGAAAAAGGGTTGCTCCGTTGAGGTAATATGCTTTCTTTTATACGGGGCTGATTGCGGCTGCCGGGATCTCCCCGGTTGCGCCCCGAATTAAAAGTAATACTTCTTCATTCGGGGAATCTATAGTAATATTATTACGTAATTATAATCAAGGATTAGTTTGAGGGAGATTATGGCGCAGAAGGATGCGAGGATACGGTTTCTTGAGCGGGAACTCGCGGAGCGCGAGAAAGAGATGGAGACTATGAGAGAGCGAGAGCAGCCGCCGGTATCGGGGGTAGAGGATGAGCGCCTGCGTGACCTCGAGCAGAAGGTCCGGGAGTTCGAGGACATGATGAGGGGCCTGGCGGAGGATCGCGTGCAGTCCCGTGGACAGGAGGCGGGGGACGAGCGTCTGCGCGACCTTGAGCGGAAAGTGCGGGAGCTCGAGGCCGTGGTGAAAGGCCTGACGGAAGAGATCCTGGATATCAAATCGATCGCGATGAAACTCGCCCGGGACGCGGACGAGCGCCGGAAGGCGCCGGCGCCGGTCGAGGCGAAGAAGGCCCCCGTCACGCTCCAGGCGGAGCCGCGCGCCGCGGCGGAACCCCGCCCCGTGCGTGCCGTGGAACGGAAAGCCCCTGCGCGCGCGGTGGAGCAGCGGCAGCCCGCGCCTGTTCCGGTAGACGATAAGGACTTCGAACTCATCATGCAGAACGATGGGACCCTGAAGCCGGAGCCGAGGAGGTCCTCCGAGTACATCATCGCCAGCACCGGTTCGGGGAGCGCCGCGGCGAAGGGCCGGGGGAAAGGCGGGGCCGACCGCAAACTCTTCGTCGAGCAGAAGAAACGTCCGATTGACGACGTCATCCAGGCTGAAGAGGACGACACCGTCGACCTCGATAGATAGGTAAGGGAGCCCCGTCCTTGTACATCACGCAGCTTGAGATCGACAACTTCAAGTCTTTCGCCAGAAAGACGAAAATTCCTTTTTTCGAAGGGTTTACTGTCATCTCAGGCCCGAACGGCTCCGGTAAGAGCAATATCATCGACAGTATCCTCTTCGTCCTGGCCCTCTCGGGTGCGCGGGGGCTGCGGGCCGAGAAGCTGACCGATCTCATCAACGTCAACTCCGGCAAGAACACCGCCGAAGTGACGGTCACGTTCTCGGACGGCACGACGATACGCCGCCGGATCAAACGGACGCCGACGGGCTACTACAGTTACAACTATCTCAACAACCGGCTCTGCAAGCAGTCCGACGTCATTGAGTTCCTCGCGAAGATCGGGATCAAGCCGGAGGGCTACAACGTCGTGATGCAGGGTGACATCACCCGGATCATGGAGATGACCGACTCCGAGCGGCGAAAGATCATCGACGAGATCGCGGGCGTCGCCGAGTTCGATCACAAGCGCGAGCAGGCGTTCTCGGAGCTCGAGGTGGTGCGGGAGCGGCTTGAACGCGAGGAACTCCTCCTGAACGAACTCGTGGAGCGGCTGGATGCGCTCCAGCACGAGCGCGAGCAGGCGATGGAGTACCGGCGGTGGCAGGACGAGCTCGAGCACCTCGAGCGGTGCCGGGGGGCGGCGCTCGTCCGGCAGAAGGAGCAGGAGATCGGCACCCTTCACGATCTCATGCGCGACCAGCAGGCGGCGCTCGCACGTACCGGGGGCGAGGTCGAGGCCGTCAAACGAGAGATTGAGGAGGCGCGCGGACGCCAGCAGGCTGTCGAGGAGGAGATCAGCCATAAAAGCGGCCCCGAGTACCTCGAACTCGTCGGGCGGCTCGAAGAGGCGCGGAGCACGATCAAGCTCGGCGAGAAGACCATCGAGCGGCTGAAGGCCAACCGCGACGAGAATGCCGAGGCCGTCCAGCGGGTCTACCTCGACGGCAAACGCGCCGAGGCGAAGGTCGAGGAGTGCGCCACGCAGATCCGCAACCTCTCGATCGACCGGGCGAACCTCGCCATGGAGCTCGCGACGCAGCGCGACGAGATGGCGAAGGTCGAGGAGCGTATCGCGAGCGGGAGCAAGGAGGTCGAAGGGGTAAAAGACCGGCTCTTCGCAAAGATGCAGGACCTCGAGGGCAAGAAGGAGCTCCGGTCGAAGATCCTCCGCGAGCAGGACCTCCTCATCGAGAAGAGCCGGATGCGGACGTCGGAGCGGGAACGTCTGGACGCCCGCCTCGCCCAGATCGAGGAGGAACTCACGAACAAGCAGGAGCAGGTCGCGGAGTACTCCTCCTGCATGGCCGACTGCGAGGCGCAGAAACGCCAGATCGAGCGGGACCTCTCCGAGGCGGAGAGCACGCTCTTTGCGCGGCGGTCGGCGCTCGACCGGCTGAAGAAGGAGATCCGGGAGAACGAGCAGAGCCTGATGAGGCTCGAGGCGCAGCAGCAGGCGCAGGGCGATGCCGGCGGGAAGGCGATGGAGGTCGTGCTCGGCATGGACGGCGTCCACGGCACCGTTGCGCAGCTCGGGCGGGCGCCGCCGGAGTACGCGACCGCGCTCGACGTGGCGGCGATGGGCCGGCTCCGGTGGGTCATCGTCGATACCGACGCGGTGGCGTCCGACGCGATCCGTTACCTGAAAGAGAACCGGCTCGGGCGGGTCACGTTCCTGCCGCTCAACAAACTCCGGCCCCCGATCCTCTCGCCGCTCGAGGCCGACCCGGGCATCATCGGCTACGCCGTCGATCTCCTGGAGTTCGATCCGGCGTTCGACCGCGCCTTCCGGGTCGTCTTCGGCGCGACGGTGGTGGTGGATACTCTCGACCGTGCGCGGCGGCTGATGGGGCGGTACAAGATGGTCACGCTCGAGGGCGACTTCGTCGAGAAGAGCGGCGCCATGACCGGCGGGTCCCAGGGAAAGAAGGTCCGCGGGTTTGGGGTGGCGGTCGACGACGAGATCGCGCGGGTTCGTGCGAAACTTGCCGAACTTGAGGCGGAGGCGGGCGAGATCGAGGCGTCCATCGGCCGCTATGCCGTTGCCGCGGAGGCGAAGCGGGCGGAGCGGAGTTCGATAGACGAGCAGGTCGCCCGCTACCGGATGCTCGTGGACGAGTACCAGAAGCGGATCGAGGTGCTCTCCGGCGAGAAGCGGACGCTCGAAGAGAGCCTGCGCGAGATGCTCGATGCCTCAAAGACCGGCGGCGAGGAGCTTGCCCGGCTCGAGGGCGATCTCGAGCGGATCACCGGCGAGATCGCGCAGGTCTCGGCGGAGATCGACGACCTGAAGAAGAAACTCGACGACACCGAGGTCCCGGAGCTCACCGAGCGCTACGAGAGCATCCGCAAGACCGTCGAGGATATCGAGCGGCGGCTCCGGAACAAGGACGCCGACATCACCGACGCGAAGCGCGAGCGCCAGCACTTCGCAAACCGCATCGAGGAGCTTGCCGCGGAGCGGAGCCGCCTGGAGGCGAAGAACCGGGAGATCGACGACGAGATCACGGCTACGCAGGTGCAGATCGAGGATCAGCGCTGCCTGATCGGCGAGCTTGAGGCGCGCCAGAAGGAGTTCTCCGACGAGCTTGCCGGTCTACACGAGAAGCGCGACCGGATCCTTGCAGAGATCCGGGTGCTCGACCAGCGCGCTCTCGAACTCTCGGGCGCGATGGAGCGGGTCCGGATGCAGATCGTCGCCCTCGAGGAGCGGGAGCAGTCGCTTCTCGCGGAACTCGCGGTGCTCCGGGATCAGGCGGGCGACGTGGAGACAGATCTCGACCTCGCCGCCATCGACGCCGGCATAGCGGAGGCCGAGAAGGCGCTCAAGAAGATCGGCGCGGTGAACATGCTCGCGATCGAGGAGTGCGACCGGGTCGCCGCCCGCGTCGAGGAGCGGACGGAGAAGAAGGAGGTTCTCTCGCGGGAGCGGATGCTGCTGCTTGAGCGGATCGAGAAGTACGAGAAGATGAAGTACGACGCCTTCATGACCGCGTTCACCGCGATCGACACGAACTTCCGCGAGATCTTCGCGCGCCTGACCGACGGGAGCGGGAGGCTCATCCTCGAGAACGAGGAGGACCCGTTTGCCGGCGGCATGACGTTCGAGGTCCAGCCGCGCGACAAGAAGGTTCACCTCCTCTCCGCGCTCTCGGGAGGGGAGAAGTCGCTCACCACGCTCGCGTTCATCTTCTCCATCCAGCAGTACATGCCAGCGCCGTTTTATGCGCTCGATGAGGTGGATATGTTCCTCGACGGGAACAACGTCGGCCGCATCGCCGCCATGATGAGCGAGCTCTCGGGGAACGCACAGTCGATCATCGTCTCGCTTCGAAAACCGATGATCGAGCGCGCCGACCGTATCGTGGGCGTGACGATCCGCCCCGACAAGAGCACCTACGTGACCGGTGTACAGAACAATGGATGAGGAGCCCGTCGAGATCCTGGCCGGCATGGCCGAGCGGGGAGAGGTCGATCCGTGGAACATCGATATCGTGGACGTGACCGACCGGTTCCTCGCCGAGCTCGACCGGCGTAAGGAACTGGATCTCCGGATCTCGGGGAGGACGCTCTTTTATGCCGCGTGCCTGCTGCGCCTGAAGTCGGACTACCTCGACGGCTGGGGCGAAGAGGAGGACGAGGATTCGTATGACGATGAGGACGAGTCGTTCGACGATCTCGGGTTCGACTTCGAGTCTGCCGGGGAGGCCGAGCCGATAGGCCGCCTGGAGCGGGAGATCCAGCGCCGTTTAGGGAGGAAGAACCTGCGGAAACGCCCGCCGGTCACGCTCTACGAACTCATCAAGCAACTCAAGACGGCGGAGAAGGAGCAGAGGCGTCGGCAGCGCAAACGGGTCGCTGTGCCGAGGGAGCCGGACCTCGATCTCGACGCCCGTGATGTGGTGGCGGTGGCGCACGATGAGGGGTACCAGGGTGCGGCCGAGGCCGTCATGAAGGAGTTTCGGCGTGCAGCCCAGAACGGCGATATCCTGACGCTCGGCGAGCTCTCCGGTTCCATGGGGCGGAGCCGCCGCGAGGTCTACATCCCGCTCCTCTTCCTGATGCTCGAGGGGAAGCTCGCGCTCTGGCAGGACGAGTTCTTCGGCGAGATCTATGTCGGCGAGTGCATCCCCGATGACGATGTCGAAGGGGCCGGCGAGGACGTCTGATCCCCGGCCGGAGAGTGGCGATCGGTTTGTTTGTGTGCCGATCCTACCTGATTCGCGACCGGCGGTACTGCGCGCATGTGATCTTACCCGCGCTTTCGGCCCCCGGTGAAGCCGATTGAGGGTGTTATCCGGGGATTTTGCGGCGCGATCCCGTTTTTCCGGGCGGATGGAGGGTGAATGTTTAAATACCTCCAGCATCAACAGGGTATGGTCGAGTTGGGATCGAAATCCGCGTAAATTCTGCACGGATGTGCAGAACGACCGGAGATCTCAATCTTTGTGGGGGTCAAAGCCGTGTGCTTTGATCCGACGATGCAGGGAAATGTTTATACGACATTGGTGACAACATAGTGAGGCTGTGTTGTCAGGGTGTCGGATCGTGCAGCCCCTCCAGGGTGGTCTGATCCCGATCCCCTCAACCGCTGTGAGGGCCCGACGGTTATGTCGGGTCTGATGCAGGGTGACAATGTTTAGGTGTCCGGGGATCCGATGGGTGAACTCCGGCTCGAAGTTCCTGGCCGGGACAAATGTTTATATGCGATGATTCGCAAACATAAGTTCCTGCACAGGAAGCACATCTGGGAATCTGGAACGCAAATTCCGGGCAGTTCTCAGATCGGGCCGAAGGTTCTCGAGGGATCTTCGGGGCAGATCCTGGGGTGGGGAAGATATGTTTATATGTGTTGAATCACAAACGTAACTCCTCACACGGGTGATGTCAAGCGACCTTCTTGGGTCGTGTTCCCTGTATCCAGATACGATATGAAGATTCGAGATTCGTTCTTGAATCCGATGCGGGAAACAGATGTTTAAATACATGGAAAACAAACATTGTTTCCCTGTTGATGGAGAACCGACGCGACCGCGCCGTGACGCGGGTTGGTTCTGACGTTGGCATTGGCAA
>JASUSO010000003.1 GCA_030446015.1 Methanobacteriota archaeon | reverse complement strand
CGGTGCTTGAACTCCGGCCCTTCAGCCCGTCGTTCTTCTCACCTACCGGTGCTTGAACTCCGGCCCTTCAGCCCGTCGTTCTTCTCACCTACCGGTGCTCATGCTCCGGACATTCCGTCCATCGCACTTCACACCTTCGGTGTTCGAACTCCTTTCCCTTCGGGAAAGTCGCACTTCGCGTGAGACCCACATCGCCCATCTCTATCGATAACCGAGTGTTATCCAGAGGTTGTGGAAAGCATTTCAACAGGGCCGAATCTATACCATCGTTTTGGTATCGGCCGGGACGCACAGCGCGCCCCCTCCATGGCCGGTAGAACGACAGTGATGTGGGCGGATCTGCCCGGCAATTTGCGCTGCAAAAAAGATTGGGAGCGGATTTATTCAGCAGCCGCCTCGGGCTGGCTGAAGTATTCTGCCAGGGGTTTTGCACCCCTCTCTTTCACGGCGGCGTTGATCTGAACGATATCGGCGCTGATCTCGTTGCCACGTACCGACTTCCGGCGGCGCTCCCCGTCCATGACGGGGTGGAACCCGACGCCCTTGGAGAGGAGGAGCCTTCTCCGGGCGGGGCCGGGAAGGTCGCGGCGTGAGGGGATGCCGGTCTTGTCCGTCGCACCGGTGATCTTGATCGTGTAGCCCGCAAAGCCGAGGACGTCCCCGCCGATCTCGTCGCCGATGCGCTTGCCGATGAACGCTCCGGCGGTGGGGCCGGTCGCATCGATCTTGTAGGAACGCCCGGTCTCCGGGTCGGATAGGATGATTTTGAAATCTGCCATGTTGACGACTCCTTCGAAAGTACCTATACAGTTTGAGGATATGGTATTAAAAGACTACCTCTGCAGGGTTAGAAGGAAGCGATGGGCGGGAGAGAGGGGTCACGCTTCCCGAACGGGTCACTTCCCCCAGAAGGGGTCTTCCCGGCGCTTGAGGGTGGTGAACTCCTCCAGGGTCTCGCGCAGGCTCGGGCTTAACTGATCGATCATCTCCCGCTCGATCACCTTCACGTGCCGCTCCGGGATATCCACGTAGAGGTCGTCGTCGACGTTGATCTGACGGCCGACGGTCGGGCCTTCGATCGAGATCGCAACCTCCTTGCCCGCCTCGGCCTCCTGGACGGTCTCGTTCTTCGCCTGGATCTGCTTGATGCGGCCGACCTTCTTGCCGTTCGGGAGTGCGAGATCGACTCCGCTCTGGAGTTTCCCACCGAGGACCCGGACACCGACCACCGCCGGGTTGCTCTGCCGGAAGACGCAGTTCGGGAGGATCCGGATCTTGGCGGGCATGACCAGTTTCTCGAACTTCTGCCGCTCGAGTTCCTGCTTCTTCTCGTCGCGCCACTCGATGTAGTCGTCGATGAGCTGGTAGATGACCCCGCCCTCGAATATGCTGACGTGGGACATCGACGAATCCGCGAGAGCGTCGACGGCGTCCGGCAGGACGGGGGTGTTGAAGGCGATGATCGCGCTGTAAAGGGGGTCCTTGATCGTCCCCGCCTCGATGACGTCGTGGCGGGTGACCGGCCCCACGGTCGCCCGCATCACCTGGATCTGGTGGCCCTCGAGCTCCTTCGAGAGCGCTTCGAGTGCGCCGATGGTGTCCGCCCGGATGATGACGCCGATATCGGAGAGGTTCACCTCGATGTCCTGGACCTCGTGGCGGACGCGCTCGATCACCTCGTCCCGGTTGCCGCCGCGGACGACCATGAGGGGAGAGCCGGCGATGACCCCGTCGAGTTTCGGGGCGGCGACCTTGATACCCGCGGCGGCAGAGACGGACTTGACCCGCTCGAACCGCTCCTCGATCAGGATCTCGCTCATCGGCCGGGGTTTTAAGAGGGAGCGCACCTTCGTCTCGATGATCTGGTCGTTTCCGGCGACGACGATCTCGTCACCGACCTTGAGGGTCCCGTCGTAGAGGATCAGATCGATCGTCATCCCGAGGCCGCGCTCCTCCTTCACCTCGAGGACGGTGCCGGCGCCGGGGCCGTCGGCGCTGACCTTGAGGCTCTCGGTCATGTAACGCTGGGCAAGCCCGATCAGCACCATGAGGATGTCGGGGAGACCCTCGCCGGTGATGGCGCTCGTCGGGACGATGCAGATGTTCCGCGCGAAGTCCGAGACCCGGTCGAACCGCTCGGAGTTGAACCCGAGGTCGGAGAGTTTGCCGACGAGTTCGTAGACCTTCGTCTCGAGTACACCCTGGACGCGTTCGTTCTGCTGCGCAAAGGTCTTCAAGAACGGCTGGTTCTCCTGGACGCGCCAGCCGGGGATGCGGTCGATCTTGTTTGCCGCGATGACGAACGGCGTCTTGTAGTTGCGCAGGATCTGGAGCGCCTCGATCGTCTGGGGGCGGAAACCCTCGTTGATGTCTACCACGACGATCGCCATGTCGGCAAGCGCCCCGCCGCGCGCACGCAGCGTGGTGAAGGCATGGTGGCCGGGGGTGTCGATGAAGAGGAGGCCCGGGACGTTGACGCTGACCTTGCTCAGGGCCCCGCTCATGCGGGTGATTGCGTCGATGGGAACGAGCGTGGCGCCGATGTGCTGGGTAATCGCGCCTTCTTCGGTGGATACCACGGAAGAGCCCCGGATACGGTCCAGGAGCGATGTCTTGCCGTGATCTACGTGGCCCATCACGCAGACGATGGGGGTTCTGATCGTTGATTGCTTTGCCATGATAATCACCTTCGGTATATCTATATGGACGAATAAGCCCGAAAAATTCGGATATATTGGCCGCCTTTCACCGAATCACGCCAGATTTCGGGTGATTCCCTACCCCCGGGGCGTCGCTCGACGCCCGGAACACTGGTACGTTATAGAGCACGGAGTCTATTAATAATTCACCCCGCTGCCCCTCCTCCATAGCCGGAGGCGGCCGAATCGGGCGGCACGATAGCAGGATCCCCGTCGGATCACGTTACCGGCGGCGAACCCGGCCGGAACTGCGCCCATGGCCCGGGGGAGGTGCGTAACGCGGGCCCGGTGAAGAGATACCTTAATCAAATCAGACCGCCAACAATTGTGAGTACCTTGCCAGGGTGGGGTAGTTGGTTATCCTAAGGGACTGTGGATCCCTCGACCCGGGTTCGAATCTCGGCCCTGGCCTTCCTATTTCTGTTCCGATCCTCTAAGACCTGCTACGCAATTCGCTCCCCTGCCACCTCGAGCCGGGGGGTCTGGTCGTAAATCTCTTCGACCGTGAGGACGACCGCTGCCATCCCTTCTATGCGGGCTATGAACTCCTCGGTGTGTCCGGTCCAGACGCTCCGATCGAGCCCCGCCGCCACGTCGCCGCGCCTGTGAATCGCGACCCGCCCCTTCACCTGGTACGCGGCAAACGGCGGGGTCCATTCCCAGACGCAGATCGACGCAACCGGATGCTGCATGAGGTTCTCGTAGGTCTGCATGAAATAGAGCTCGCCCCAGACGATGGTCTCGGGGTCCCTGACCGTGATTGACTTCGCTGCGACATTGGGCATCCCATCGGCCCCGGTGGTCGCGACGGGGACGGTATGCCAGCGTCTCAGGAGCGCAACGAGGTCGTCAGGCATTGCCACCATGGAACATCACGTCGAAAACGCCCCAAGGACGCCGCCCTGGAGATCGAAGTGCTGCGGTGGCGGACCATATGTGAGTTTCACCATAACCACGCCTGCTGTACCCAGTAATCGTAGTCAAGGGGCCACTCAGGCCTCTCTCTGGACAGGACATCCTCAAACTTTTTTTGGTACCGCTGGTGAAACTCCTCCAGGGCAGGGTCTTTTCGCCGGGTCCGGATGGCCAGAGCCAGGGTTTCTCCCAGTTCACGGGCCTCGCCTTCCGCCTTCTCTATCGCATGGCTATCCTTTCCCAGGGCCACACCCACTCCTCCCACCGGGTTGGCCCCCAGCATCTGGAGGAAGTGGTTCAGATAGGTGACCACCGATCCCTCCGCGTGATCGCCCGATGTAGCAACCGCGCATCCATACTTCCCATAAAGCGATTGGCACTGGATTCCGTCCGCCATCCGATCGATGAGCATCTTCATCTGGGCGGTGACGAGATCGATATACACCGGCGATCCGAGAACGATGCCGTCCGCCTCCTTGATCTTCGCGTAGACCCGGGGAAAGTCGTCCAGGTATACGCACTTCTCCTGTTGCAGACAGATGCTGCAGGCATTCCGGAATTTAAAATCATAGTCTATGAGGCTGATCGTCTCAACGTCTGCACCGGCCTCCTGTGCGCCGCTCAGGACGGCATCGATGAGACGTTTTGTCCGGCTATTCTCGCCCCGGGGGCTCCCGTTGATCCCGATAACCTTCATTGGTCTCACTCCAAGCCCGCGGCCTACTCATGATCATGACCGATATATACCATTGCACCATGGGAGGGGGGAGGCCCGTTCATCCTGCCGCATACGGGCGCGGCCCTTTACCGAACAGCCCGTCGATGGTGCTGCCCCCATCAAGGCTCCAAAAACCTTCGTCGTTAGCGCCAGGTATAATTAGACGGCGCACCATACCGCAGACCATGAACAGAAGGGCCAGCGGCCTGCTGCTCCTCGCAGGCCTCATCGCGATCGGCTGCATCGCTGCCGGATGCACCGATACGCCGCAGACCACGTCCGGGCAGTCGGCCCCTCCCGCCGGGCAGGAGACGCCGGGACCGGTTGCGGATGGCACAGGCAACGTCTCGGCGGGGAACAACCGGTTCGCGGCCGACCTCTACCGGCAGATCGCAAGTGACCCGGAGAATGCGGGCAAGAACATCTTCTTCTCGCCCTACAGCATCTCCTCGGCCCTCGCGATCGCCTACGAGGGCGCCAGAGGCACGACCGCCGACGAGATCGGGTCGGTGCTCCACCTCCCCGAGAACGAGACTCTCCGGCGGGCAGGGTTTGCCGGGCTCGATGCCGTCTTACACAGCGGGGACGGGGCCTACACCCTCCGCACCGCAAACGCCCTCTGGGCTGAGGAGACCCATCCGTTCCTCCCGGAGTACGTCGATACGGCCGGACGGTGGTACGGAGCGAATGTCACGAACCTCGACTTCATCGGCGATGCCGAAGCGTCTCGCGAGACGATCAACCGCTGGGTGGAGGAGAAGACCAAGAACAAAATCCGCGACCTCCTCCCGGCGGGTTCGATCGACTCCATGACCCGGCTCGTGATCACAAACGCCATCTACTTCAAGGGCACCTGGGTTAAGCAGTTCGACCCCGCCGAGACGACCGATGAGGAGTTCCGGATCGCTCCGGGCGAGGCGGTGCGGGTCTCGATGATGCGCCGGACGGACGAGGATGCAATCTTTGGGTACGCAGAGACCGAGAGTCTCCAGGTGCTCAGGATGCCGTATGCGCACGGAAACGGAACCGAGCTCTCGATGCTCGTTCTCCTCCCGAAGGACGACAATCTGACGGCGGCGGAAGAGGCCCTCGACGCCGAGACGCTCGGAAAGATCAGAGAATCACTGATCGAGCAGCGTGTCAGGGTCGTCTTCCCGAAGTTCACGCTTGAGACGACCTACAGCCTCCCGCCGGCGCTCGCGGCGATGGGGATGCCGACGGCGTTCACCGACGCAGCCAACTTCTCGGGGATGGACGGGACGGAAGAACTCTTCATCAGCGAGGTTGTCCATAAGGCCTTCGTCGACGTGAACGAGGAGGGGACCGAGGCCGCGGCGGCGACCGGCGTCGTCGTGAACCTGGCAAGCGCACCCATGGAAGACCGGACGCCCGTCTTCCGGGCGGACCACCCATTCGTCTTCCTCATCGTCGAGGAGGACTCCGGCGCGATCCTCTTTGCAGGGCGGATTGTAAACCCGGCAGGATCGTGAGGAGGAGGGCGACCGGCCCATCCTCTCTCCTCTTTGCAGCAACTGATTGCCGGTGACCCTTACGTCCCGGTGAGCCGCTCGACGATCGTCTTTTGCAGGTAACTGATGATCGGCATATCCGACCCGATCACCGCGTGCCGCCCGGACCCCCCGGTGGCGATGATGAAGAAGTCCCGGCCGTCGACCAGGATCGTACACTCATCCTTCCTCAGATCGACCTCTGGCTCGTTCACGGGTCGCGACTCAAGAAGTTCAAGCACGGCTCCCCTGGCCTCGTAGATCGGAAGCCTGATCTCGGCATACTCGTCCTTCTTTCGCACGACCACGTAGAGATCGATCTTGCGTTCGAGGGGTTTGATGTCCGCATAGTGCTTCCGGAGGAACTCCGGGTCATAGCAGAGGATGACCATGCTCTTTTTCACCCGGCGGAAAAGCGAGGCAACATGGTTCTCGATTGCCCAGTCGCTTCTGAGGATGAAGAACGAGTTGGGAGGAAGACGCAGCTTGACCGAGAGACTCTTCAACGCCTCGCGGGTCTCTTCGAGAGACCGGATGTAGTCGTCCCTGAGCCGGTCAAAGACGACGTCGATATCGAGGATGTAATACGAGGAAGGAGAACCCTCTTCCACGCCGATGAATCCCCGCCGGGCCAGATCGTTTAAGATCTCGTAGATCCGCCCCCGGGGTACCCCGCTCGCCTCATGAATGTCCCGTGCGGTCGCTTTCTGGAGGCCGACGAGCGTCGAGTAGACGCTTGCCTCGTATTCGTTCATCCCGAGGGCCCGGAGCCCGGGAACTATCTCGGCAACCATTGCACCTCTGTTTGGTTGCAACACTCTTATGAGTTGCGGCGAGCTACGGATATACCGGCGAGAGAGGGGTCAACCCTCCTCGCAAGACTGCCCTTCCACCAGAGCAGCCCCCCGCCGGAGACCGGATGTATCCCGTCAGTGATCCGGCTTCGTGCAATATGTGCCGGAACACCCAATCAGGCATACCCACCTTCGCTGAAGGTCGTTCCGGCAGAGACGGGCGAGAGCAGCATAGAGTGGTACCACCTGAACAGATGCCCGGATGTATCCACCTCCGAAAGCCGGGAGCGCCTCCAGCGGCAACGGACGGCCCGGGGCAGGGCACGAATGAACCGTTGCCCGGACCGCCCGTCTCCCAATATGCCCTGGGCGGCAGGCGGTCCCTGGCCGGGCACGGTGCCCATCGGGGTGTTCTGCCGATGCCCGACTCTTCTGCAATTGAGACCCAAAAGCGTCCCCGCTCCCGAAGACAGAGGCTTCCCGGAGACGACGTTTGCAAACCCCGCCGCAGAGGGCGTACGGCGAAGTACCCTTTTCCGGCTCCGGTATCTCCGGTCGAGCCGGGCGGTCCGCGGAACCAGTCCCCACCCGGAGTTGCAGCAAGTTCATATCCTGTCCCTCAAAAACACTACCCCCAGCAAGAGAGCCATTTATAACGAGGAGAGACGTGAACTGCGCAACCACCTGCAATACCGGATCCTGCCGGGGATCCCGGAGATCACAGTGCAAAAGACCGGTTTATCGCAAAAAATCCCATAAAGAGCCGCATACTGAGGAGACCGACCAGATCTGGCTTGAAGCGGGATTCATTCCCCCGCCGGACTGCCGGCGGGCAGTAGCCCAACTCCACCGTCTCGCCATGGACGAAGAGCCCGCGGTATCCCTGCTCTCCCTGATTCTCACGATAGCGACCAGAGCCGGGGAGGGGGGCCGCGGCTACCGGATCCTCGACCCCGTAAAACTCCGGGGCATGGCGAACGACTACGGGATCGAGTGCAGCGAGAGGAGCGACGGAGAGATTGCTCACGCGGTGACCATGGCGATCATCGGTGAGTACGGGGAAACGGCGGTGGAGGAGCACGCATGAAGAACCCCTACGAGTGGCTTGCCGCCGCCATCAACAACCACACCTGGGCCGTCGCCGGAGTAGCCGTGGCTGTTTTCATCCTGGCACTCCTTGGACTCTCAATGGTGACGATGCAGACCGGCGACGACACATATATAGATAAAAACACCCCCCGGGGGGCGCTCCTCGCCCACTATAAGGAGACCTACGGCTCAGACGCAATCATGATCATCTACGAGGCCGACAGCGTCCGGAGCCCGGATGTCCTGACGTATATCGATAACCTCCAGGAGGATCTCCGCAACGAACGCTACGTCGATACCGTCTCCGGCGTCGTCGATCTCCTGAAACAGGCCAACGGCGGCACCCTGCCGTCGTCCACAGCGGAGATCGACGCGATCATCGGCCAGGCTCCGCCGGAGATGGTGGAGAGGATGCTGCCCTCGGATCTGATGACGATCAGCGTCATCAACCTCGAAGCGGGCGTCACGATGGACGCCCAGCAGCAGGTTCTCAATAACATCAGGTCCGTCATTGCCATATCGGAGCCCCCGCCCGGCCTCACAGTCACCGTCTCAGGAAACCCGGCGTTCGATCAGGAGATGGGCGAGGCAATGGGATCCGAGACGGGCATGCTGATCCTGGTGGCCATGGTCCTGATGGTCCTCGCGGTGACGTTCCTCTTCTCCCACGTCCGCTACCGCCTGCTCCCGGTCGGGATCGTGGCCGTCGGGCTGATCATGACCTTCGGGTTCATGGGCCTCTTCGGCATTCCCATCAGCATGGTGGTGGTCGGAGCGTTCCCGGTCCTGATCGGGATCGGGATCGACTACGCAATTCAACTCCACGCACGGTTCGACGAGGAGATCCGGCGCGGCACGATCCCACAGGCCGTCTGGGCCACCGTTACGCAGATGGGGCCGTCGATCCTGATCGCGATGTCGGCGACGGCGCTCGGGTTCATCGCGATGTTCTTTGCGCCGGTGCCCATGGTGGCCGACTTCGGGATGGTCTGCACCATCGGGGTCGTCTCCTGCTATGTCGCGGCGCTCATCATCGTCCCGGTCGTTGCAATCGTCACCCGCTACCGGCCGAGGAAGGAGGACGCGGCCCCCGGGTCCGCCCCGGCATCAGGGGAATCCCTCATCGAGCGGTACGACCGCCTCCTCGGCAGACTGGCCTATACGGTCGCGAAGCACCCGCTCCCGGTCATCCTGCTCTTTGCGGTGGTCGCAGCAGGGGGCTTCTACCTCGACGAGAAGGTTCCCGTCAGCGCGGATGAAAAGACCTTCGTTCCCGACGATATGCCCGCCCTCCTCTCTCTCGAGAAGATCACCCGGGTCATGGGCTCGACGAGCACCATCCCAATCGTCGTGACCGCAGACGACGTCCTCTCCCCGGAGACGCTTGCCTGGATAGATCAGTTTGGCGTCTACGAGCAGGAGCATAACGACAAGATCACCGGGGTAACGAGTATCGCAACCCTGATCCGGCAGTACAACAACGGCGTGCTCCCCTCGACCGAGAGAGAGGTCGACGACGTCATCGCCCGGATCCCGGAGAACACGCTCGCCCGTTACCTCAACGGGAACATGGAGACGGTGCTCGAGTTCTCGACGGTCGATATGGAGATGAGCGTCGCCCGAGACCTTGTAGGGAGGATACAGGACGACGTCGCATGGAACAACCCGCCCGCCGGTGTGACGGCAAAGATCACCGGCAGCATGGAGATGTTTGCCGCCGTCATGGACGATATCGAGGAGTCGAAGACCTACATGACCGTGCTCGGATTCGCCTTCATCCTCGGGTTCATGATCCTCGTCTACCGGAAGTTCTCGGCCATCTCGCCGGTCATCCCGATCGTCTTCATCGTGGGCTGGAACGGCGCGATCATGTACCTCCTCGGCCTCGATTACACGCCGCTGACCGCCGTCCTCGGGTCGATGACGATCGGCGTCGCGTCCGAGTACACCATCCTGATCATGGAGCGGTGCGAGGAGGAACTCAGCCGGGGCATGGAGTTCCTCGACGCTGTCCAGACCGCCGTCCAGAAGATCGGGACGGCCATCACGGTCTCCGGGCTGACGACGGTCTTCGGGTTCTCGGCGCTCACCTTCTCGACCTTCAACATCATCAGCAACTTCGGGATCGTGACGGTCATATCGGTAGGGTTCTCGCTCGTGGGGGCAATCGTCGTCATGCCGGCGATCCTCGCGGTGATGTACCGCTTCAGCGGCCGTTCCCGGGTTATAGCGGCGGCCGGGGTGGCGGAGTAGCCTCCCACTTTTTTCCGGCCCGCCGAAGGTATCGGACTTCGTCGCACTTCGTGTGAGGCTGTATTATTATCGCCGACAGGTAACTCACGCAACGACTTCCCCTTTGGGAAGGAGTTTGAGAAGCCGTAGGCTTCGAGCCGCGAAGAACGCGAAGTTCGACATAATTACCCGTAACTCCCCTTCGCGGCTTCGCGTTCTTCGCGTGAGGCTGTATTGTTATCCCAGCAAGCAACTCACGAGAAGAACGACTTCCCTTTGGGGAAGAATTTGAGAAGCCGTAGGCTTCGAGCCGCGAAGAACGTGAAGAACTTTTTGGTCGTGAGTTACGCTCCAATCCGGCGCACTAGAGGGTCTTCGACATCGCCTGTGTTCGTGCTCCCCCGGCAGCGGTCTCCCCGTGCTCCCCGGGCGGCAGATGCATCAAGATTTATATAGTACCTCCCATATCCTTCCCCCGGTGATATACCGTGACAAATGGAGACCTCACGGCTCAGGTGTTTGAGCCGGTTGAAGAAATGGCCCGGAATGTCATTCTGTTTCTGCCAAACCTCATTGCAGCGATCATCATCCTGATCATCGGCTGGATCCTCGGGCGCATCCTCGGGAGAGTCGTTTCCGAAGTTCTCGACCGGATCGGTGTCGACGACGCACTCCGGAAGACATCGGTCGGCCAGCAGATCGAGCGTTCCACGATGAATATAAGCCACCTCTTCGACCTCATCGTCCGATGGTTCATCTACCTCATCGCAATCCTCACGGCGGTCAGCGTCCTGCAGATCCCGGCCCTGACAGCGGCAGTCGCGGCCATCCTGGCGTACATCCCGAACATCGTCGCGTTCATCCTGATCCTTGTCATCGGGTTCATCCTGATCGACTGGCTGATGGATCTCCTCCAGAACGTGGGGGAGGTGCAGAGCATCGAGGGCTTCGGATTCATCGCAATGCTTCTGCGGGCCTTCCTCTACTTCGTCGTCGCCATCCTCGCGCTGCAGCAGCTCCTGCTCGACCTCTCGATCATCTACGTCTTCGTCGTCCCGATTGCCTGGGGTGTCGGGATCGGCATCGGCGCGGCGAT
This sequence comes from Methanobacteriota archaeon, assembly GCA_030446015.1. Lineage (GTDB taxonomy): Archaea > Halobacteriota > Methanomicrobia > Methanomicrobiales > Methanoculleaceae > Methanoculleus. Next base: position 44,280 of record JASUSO010000003.1, on the reverse strand, counting down.
CGCCATCATCGTCGGGCTCGGCCTGCGTGATCGGGCGCCGGAGATCATGGACCGGATGATGGGTAGAGTCAGAAGAGAATAATCTATTTTTATCCGGCGGGCCTACAGCCCGCCGTATTTCCGCACGTGTTCCCTGGCGCGCCAGTAGCGCGGATCTCCGTCTCCGGCGGCGGTGCTCCGGCCGAAATGCCGCCGGTCCTCCCCTATCGGGCAGACCTTGATGCAGATGCCGCAGGGAGAGATGTGGCGGCGGGCAAGTTTCGCACTGTTTTCGGCGCAGGCTGCTTTGTCCGTGAGGCCCTCCGGGTAATCCCGTTCATCGAGTGCTCCTGCGGGGCAAGCCTCGACGCAGAGCATGCACCGGGTGCAGAGGTCATCCGCGAGCAGCGGGTCGGGCGGGAGGTCCGCGGCGGTGAGGACCGAGCCGAACCTGACCCGGGGGCCGTACTCCGGGGTGAGGAGGGTGTTGTTCACGCCGAACGTCCCGAGCCCCGCGAGGAGGGCGGCGTGGCGGTGCGAGAAGAAGGCGACGGGGTTCTTCTGGAGCACCTCGATGCTCCCGTAGCCGTCGCGGGGAACGAAGACAGAGGGGTAGCCCTCTTCGTTGAGGAATGAGGCGAGCCGGTAGGTGTACTGGTCGAGCAGGGTGTTGACGGTCTTATACAACTCGTGGTAGTAGATCGAGGGAGATGTATCGAGCACCGGGAGGTGGATGGGAAGGCCGATGACGATCACCGACCGGGCTTCAGGAAAGATCGACTGCGGGTAGAACTCCTCCGGCATCCAGGGCAAAAACGGGGGGTTCTCCCACCGCTCCGTGCTCGCGATCCCGACGAGCGGGATCTCCATCCTCCGGCACCGCTCGAGGACGGCCGCCTTCAGGTCGTCGTTCATGGCTACCGGATCTCTTCTCCCCGGCGGGAGAAAAGGTTCACTCCTGACCGCCGGCTTCCCCCGGCACCCACCGCTCGCCGTCCCGGTAAAACTCCTTCTTCCAGATCGGCACGGTCTGCTTGAGCCTGTCGATGATGTGCTCGCAGGCAGCGAACGCCTCCTTCCGGTGCCCGGCCCCGACGATGATGAGGAGGATGGTCTCCCCGACAGAGAGAGACCCGACGCGGTGAACGATATCCACCGACTCGATCGCGTACTTCTGCATCGCCTCGTCGCGGATCGCCTCCAGTTCACGGATCGCAACCTCCTCGTAGACCTCGAGCTCCATCCGCTCCACCCCGCCGTCGTCCCGAACAACGCCGCAGAAGGTGACCAAAGCCCCCATGCCCGGTTTCTTCGCCGCCTCGATCATCGAACCCGCGTCGATGACGTCCCTTGTGATACCAATCATAACCTCATACCTCCTATCCGCCCGCGACCGGCGGGAAGAGGGCGACCTCGTCCCCGTCCGCAAGAACGAGCGTATCAAGTTCTTTTCTGTTCACCCGTCTCCCGTTTCGCATCAGGATGACATGCGTCCGAAGCGTCCCGGTCTCGTCGAATATCGCATCGCCTTCATCCCCGGCACGGTCCCGGAGTGTGGTGAGAACCGCCGCCATCGTCGCCCCGTCGGAGAGATCGAGCGCGAGGTCGCTCCCGAGGATCTCCCGGAACCGGGCAAACGCCTTCACCCGGATCTTCACGAAACCACCCCCTCGCAGCAGGCGGGGCAGTCCGGCCGCCGCTCCACGGCGAACGTCTCGAGCGTCGCCGAGAGGCCGTCCCAGAGGAGGAGCCGGTCGGTGAGGAGATCGCCGGTCCCGGTGATGTACTTGATCGCCTCGTTCGCCTGGATGAGGCCGATGATCCCCGGCGTCGTCCCGACGACCGGGAAGACCTCGGCGGGCGGGGCCTCCGGGAAGATGCACTCGAGGCAGGCCGTCCGGCCGGGGACGATCGTCGTTGCCTGGCCGCTGAATCCCCGGATTGCGCCGTGGATGAGCGGCACGCCGCTCCGGAGCGCCTCCCGATTCAGGAGGTACCGGGTCGGAAAGTTGTCCATCGCATCCACGATCAGGTCGGCATCGCCCACCAGGTCCCGGACGTTCGCTTCATCGATCGTCGCCACGAGGGCCTCGACCCGGATGTCCGGGTTCGCCTCCCGGAGTTTCGCCTCCGCAGACCCGGCCTTCGGCGTGCCGATATCCCTCTCCCAGTGGAGAACCTGCCGGTTTAAGTTGGTCTGCTCCACGGTGTCCCGGTCCACAAGGCGAATCTCCCCGACACCGGCGACGGCAAGGTAGAGGGCGATCGGGCAGCCGAGACCCCCTGCCCCGGCGATGAAGACCTTACTCCTCTTCAGCCGCTCCTGCCCCTCCTCGCCGAAGAGGAGGAGCTGACGGGCGTAGCGCGCCCGTTCCCGCTCGGTGAGCATACCGTTATCCCTCGTTCGCGGTCGGCGTCCCGTGCCGTGCCCGGTAGTCCTCGATCGCCTTTTGGATCCCCTCTTCGGCGAGGACCGAGCAGTGGAGCTTCTGGGGGGGCAGCCCCTCCAGCGCCTCGGCGACCGCCCGGTTGGTGACCGCCAGCGCCTCTTCGATGGTCTTTCCCTTGATAAGTTCGGTGGCCATCGAACTCGATGCGATGGCGGCGGCGCACCCGAAGGTCTTGAACTTTGCATCCACGATTCTGTTCTCTTCGATCCGGAGGGTTATCCGCATGATGTCGCCGCAGGCCGGGTTTCCGACCTCGCCGACGCCATCAGCATCCGGGATCTCCCCCATGTTCCGGGGGTTCATGAAATGGTCCATGACTCGTTCGCTGTACATAGTGATCACGTGTATTGTTCGGGGCTGAGCGGCGACATCTTGCGCAGCCGCTCGATCACCCGGGGGAGGACGGAGAGGACGTAGTCGACATCGTCATCGGTGTTCTGGGAGCCGAGGGTGAGCCGGAGCGAACCGTGGGCGTGCTCCGCCGGGAGGCCGCAGGCAATCAGGACGTGCGAGGGATCAAGCGACGCCGAAGTGCAGGCGCTCCCCGTCGAGGCGGCGATCCCGAGGGCGTCGAGCATGAGGAGGATCGATTCCCCCTCGACGTAGCGGAACGCGACGTTGACGTTGTTTGGGAGCCGTTCGGTCGGATGGCCGTTCAGGCGGGTCTCCGGGATAGAGTCCAGGATCCCCCGGATCAGCCGGTCCCGCATCGCGGCGAGCCGGGGGACTTTCTCCGGCATCTCGGCGACCGCGAGTTCGATCGCTTTTCCGAGCCCCACGGCCCCCGGGACGTTCTCGGTCCCGGCCCGCTTCCCTCGCTCCTGCGCCCCACCGTCCATGAGCGCCGCTATGCGGGTTTTGCGCCGGATGTAGAGGGCTCCCGTCCCCTTCGGCCCGCCGAACTTGTGGGCCGAGAGCGAGAGGAGGTCGATGCCCATCTCATTCACATCGATCGGTATCGCCCCGATCGCCTGGACGGCGTCGGTGTGGAAGGGAACACCGTGGTCGTGCGCAATCTCCGCGATCTTTTTGATCGGCTGGATCGTCCCGATCTCGTTGTTCGCGGCCATCACCGAGACGAGGATGGTCTGATCCGTGATCGCCTCCTCAACCGAGGCCGGGTCAACCCGGCCGAACTCGTCGACGGGGAGGTAGGTGACCCGGTAGCCCTGCTTCTCGAGGGTCTCGCAGGAATGGAGGACGGCGTGGTGCTCGATCGAGGAGGTGATGATATGATCGCCCTTCTTCCTGTTCGCGGCAGCCACTCCCTTGATCGCCCAGTTGTCGGCCTCCGTCCCCCCGGAGGTGAAGTAGATCTCCTCGGTGGCTGCGCCGAGCGCGTCCGCCACCTGTCCCCGCGCCTTCTCCAGCGTCACCTGCGCCTCGCGGGCGAGGGCGTAGACTGAAGAGGGGTTACCATACCGCTCCGAGAAGCAGGGGAGCATCGCCTCGACGACCTCCGGCCGCACCGGCGTCGTCGCCGCATGATCCATGTAGATCGGGCGCGATCTTCCCCTAATCGCGGCGTTCATGCTGCACCCCGACACTGCACAAAGGTATTTCTTCTCCAGGGACAAAGTTAACAATTGTTAACATCACAGTTAGATCTGCTCCGGAACCTTTAAACGTTGTGGTATGCGATGAAACTCCCCTGCCAGTTGATTGTATGGAACGTATTGCCCGCAATCCGGGCTGCGATTGCCGAAGAACTGAACAGCATGGGCGTCTCGCAGCTGGAGGCCGCCCGCCTTCTCGATATGACGCCCTCAGCGATCTCCCAGTACCGCACCGGAAAGCGCGGATACCGGATCGTCTTTGAGGGGGAGGTGAAGGAGGCGCTCACCCGGCTCGCGCAGGACCTCAAGGACGGCCGGGTGGACAACCTCGCCGCCCGGATCTGTGAGATCTGCACGAAGATTCGCGAAGAGAACCAGCTTGGCGGGTCGTGCGATGCAGAATCGTAAGGAGGAGCAGCCGGTGGAGGCGAGGTGCAACAGAGAAGCGGTCGCCGGGGCCCTCAGAGAGAGAGGCCCCATCCTCATCGCCTACTCCGGCGGCGTCGACAGCGCACTCCTCGCCGCTCTGGCCGTCCGGGAACTCGGGAAGGATCGGGTCAGGTGCGTCCTCCTGGACTCGCCGCTCCTGCCCCGGCGCGAGATCGAGGAGGCGCGGGAGACCGCCGACCGGCTGGACCTCCCCCTGGAGGTCGTGGCGTTCCCGATCCTTGAGGACGAGGCCTTCCGGGCGAACCGGCCCGACCGCTGCTACACCTGCAAGAAAGCCTCGGCCCGCCTGCTAAAAAGTCTGGCCCGGCGGGAAGGGATCGAGACGGTCGCGGACGGGACGAACGCCTCCGACCTCGGGACCTACCGCCCGGGGCTTGCCGCAGGCGACGAGGAGGGGGTCTGCCACCCCCTGGCCGCGGCCGGTGCGACGAAGGAGGACGTGCGGAGGATTGCCCGCGAGTGCGGGTTCACGTTCTGGAACAAACCCTCGGCGGCCTGCCTCGCCACCCGCATCCCCTACGGGGACGAGATAACAGAGGAGGCGCTCGCCCGGATCGAGGCGGCCGAAGAGGTCCTGCACGACCGGGGATTCCGTCAGGTGCGGGTCCGCCTGCACGGCGACGTCGCCCGGATCGAGGTGCCGCCCGACGACCTGGAGCGGCTCTTTTCCATGCGGGATGATGTAACGGCGGCGCTCCGCGCGATCGGCTTTGCCTACGTTGCCCTGGACCTTGCCGGGTACCGGAGCGGGAGCATGGATGAGGTCTTATGAGGATCGAAGACTGTAGAGCGGACTTTCCCATCACGCGGGACCTCATCTATCTGGATAGCGCTGCAACCTCCCTCACCCCGAAGCCGGTTGTCCAGGCGACGGTCGAGTACGACCTGCGCTACCGCGCAAACGTCGGGCGGGGCATCCACCGGCTCGCCGTGGTCGCCACCCACCGCTACCGGGACGCCCACGACGCCATAAAGTCGTTCATCGGGGGAGAGGGCGGCACCCTCGCAATGACCCGGAACACCACCGAGGCGATCGGGGCGGTCGCGGCCGGCATCCCCTGGCAGAAGGGCGACCGGGTGGTGACGACGCTCCTCGAACACCACTCTAACCTCCTCCCCTGGCTCCGGCTCCGCGAACGGGGGGTCGCGGTGGATGTCGTCCGGCCGGACGCCGCGGGCGTCCTCGACCTCGCCGACCTGGAAGCAGCCATCCGCGACGAGACCCGGCTCGTCGCCGTCACCCACGCCTCGAACGTCCTCGGTACCGTCCTCCCCGTCCGGGAGATCGCCGGGATCTGCCGCGACCGGGGAGCGCGGCTCCTCGTCGACGGCGCCCAGTCGGTCCCGCACATCCCGATCGACGTCGCCGATATCGGGTGCGACTACTTCTGCTTCTCCGGCCACAAGATGCTTGGGCCCACCGGGACAGGCGGGCTCTGGATGCGCGAGCCGGACCTCGAACCGCTCTTCGTCGGGGGCGGCTCGATCGAGAGCGCGACGGCCGACGGCTACACCCTCGCTCCCGGCGAGGAGCGCTACGAGGCGGGGACGCCGCCGGTCGCCGGCACCATCGGGCTTGCCCGGGCGGCGGCGTACCTCCAGAAGATCGGGATGGACGCGGTCCGGCGGCACGAAGAGCGGCTCACCGCACGGCTGATCGACGGGCTTGCGGCGCTCGACGGGGTTACGGTCGCCGGCCTGGATGCCGGGTCCGACCGCATCGGCGTCGTCTCGTTCACGGTCGAGGGGATGCACCCGCACGAGGTGGCGCAGGTCCTCGACGAGGCCGCCGCCGTCCTGGTCCGGTCTGGGCACCACTGCTGCCAGCCGCTCATGGAGCACCTCGGCCTCCCGGAAGGGACGGTGCGGGCGAGTACCTACATCTACACCACAAAGGAGGAGATCGATACGCTGATAGCCACCGTTGAAGAGATCTCCCGGAGGGCGATCTGATGCTCTACCGGGAACTGCCGATCGTGAGAGTCGACGACGAGTCGTTCGTCGCCGCAACCCACCCCGTCGTCGAGGAGATGCCGCTCTCCGTGACCGTCAACGGCCGCCATGCTCTCACCGCGATGACGAGCCCGACGATGCTCCGGGAGTTCGTCGTGGGATACCTCTATACGGAGCGGATCGTTCGGAACATCGATGAGATCGAGTCGATCCGGATCGAGGGGAATACCGCGAGCGTCCTCACGAAGAACCCGTTTACGATCCTCGTCTCGCACAAGACCGTCCTCTCCGGGTGCGGCGGGAGCGCGTCGTTCCTCGACGCCGGACGCCTCCCTGTGATCCGCTCCGACCTCACCCTCCCGGCCGGGGTAATCCGGGCGGCGACGAAGGAGACGCTCGACTCGGATCTGCACCGGATCACCGGCGGCATCCACCTCGTCGGGCTCTTCGACGAAGAGGGGAAGGCGATCCAGATCGCCGAGGATATCGGCCGGCACAACGCCCTCGACCGGGTCATCGGCCACGGCCTTCTTGCCGGGATAGACTTTTCACGGACGTTTGCAGTCAGTTCCGGCCGGATCTCCTCCGAGATGGTCAGGAAGTGCCTGGTCGCAAACATCCCGGTGATCGTCTCGCGGGGGGCGACGACCACCACCGCCATCGAGGCCGCAGAGGCGGGCGGGCTCACGATCGTCGGGTTCGTCCGGAGCAGAAAGATGAACATCTACACCGGGCTGGAGCGGGTCCGCGGCGCGTCGCAGGCGGCCGCCGGCGAGTGAACGACCCCGCTCCTCTGCGCCGGGGCGTCTTCGCGGCATTCGTCGATGCCCCCCTCCCCGGGCTCAGAACCGTACGCACTGTGCAGAAGAGCGGCCGTATCGGATGCAATCGTTCACGGGCGTGCGGCGGGAGGTGAAGGCAGCCGACCCATCCTCCCGGGGTACAGACCGGGAAGGGGGACGGCACAGGCACTTTTCTCCAGGAGGTTGTGCGGCGGAGCCCCGGCAACAGGCCGGTGAGGGGCTGAGAGGAGTTGCTCCCGACAGGAATCCATAGAGACGCGCTCTGTCCCGACCATCGTCTCCGTGCCGGATCATGGTGGAGAGGGGGCAGATCGAACGGGCGGGGTGCTGTGCTGCAGCGTGGGTTTTCGCCCTGCCGGACGATACAGATTTGCTTCTCTTCTCCCGCTCGCATCCGTGAACGATATCCGGGTACGCGCCGGAAGTATTTATTTCGGCCGAAATCGACAAAATTTGCCGTAATATGCGCGATTACGGGAATGCGCCGCCCGGATGCCGGATGAGACGGGAAGAAAGTTCACAATTGTGAATATATTTAAAACCTCATGGAACAGACGTTTGCTCAGGACAGGGGAGATACGCTCATCAGTGACCCGCCCCGGCATTCGGGTACCGGGTTGAGCGAGATCCCGGAAAGGAGAGAAAAATATGGACTTAAAAGACCTCAGATCCGGTACCGAACTCCTGAAGAGGGGGTTTGCGTCCATGCAGAAAGGCGGCGTCATCATGGATGTCGTGAACGCCGAGCAGGCACGAATTGCAGAAGAAGCGGGCGCCGTTGCGGTGATGGCGCTCGAGCGCGTCCCGGCCGACATCCGGGAGGCAGGCGGCGTGGCCCGGATGGCGGACCCGGAGAAGGTTGCGGAGATCATCGATGCTGTCTCGATTCCGGTGATGGGCAAGGTACGGATCGGCCATTTCGTCGAGGCGCAGGTGCTCGAGGCGCTCGGCGTCGACATGATCGACGAGAGCGAGGTTCTCACGCCTGCCGACGAGGAGTACCACATCGAGAAGAAGCGGTTCACTGTCCCGTTCGTCTGCGGCGCCCGGAACCTCGGGGAAGCCCTCCGGCGGATCGACGAGGGTGCGGCGATGATCCGGACCAAGGGCGAGGCCGGTACCGGCAACGTCGTCGAGGCCGTCCGGCACATGCGTGCGATCATGGGCGAGATCCGGCTCCTGCAGGGGATGAGCGAGCAGGAGCTGATCAACCGCGCCCGCGAGATAGAAGCGCCGGCGGAACTCGTCATCGAGTCCGCACGTCTCGGCAGGCTCCCCGTGGTGAACTTCTCGGCCGGCGGGATTGCAACCCCCGCGGATGCGGCGCTGATGATGCAGCTCGGCGCCGACGGGGTCTTTGTGGGCTCGGGCATCTTCAAGTCGGCCAACCCGGAACGGACGGCACGGGCGATCGTGGAAGCGGTGAATCACTACGACGACCCGGCGGCAATCGCCGGCGCCTCCCGCGGGCTCGGCGAGGCAATGCCGGGGCTTGACGTCCATCTCCTCAGCGAGAGCGAGACGCTCCGGTACCGTGGGCGCTGATACCGACGGGGTGGGGGTACGGAGCACCCCCACGGCGGGATACGAACGGACAGTCGTGCGATTTGCAGCCGAGATCTCGGCGGATATCGCACCGACACACCGGGATCATACAGCTCAGAGGCGGTGAAACAGACGGCAATCAGATTTCAGCTGGCGCGGGAAGGGGACCTCCCGGTCATTGCAGAGATTTACAACTATTACAGCCTCCACACGACCGCAACGTTTCACGACGGCGATATCACCCCGGCGGAGTTGAGCAGGGACTTCCCGCCGGGCGATCCGGTCTACCGGGCGTACCTGATCCTGGATGATGAAGATGTCCTGGGATATTGCGGGATACGCAGGTACAAAAACGTGCGGGCATATGACAGGACGGCGGAGATCTCGATCTACTTAAAACCGGAGTATACCGGGAGAGGGATCGGGAAGATCGCTCTCTCGTTCCTTGAGGATCACGCAAGAAGGGCGGGGATACGTGTGATCCTGGGAACGGCCACGGGTGAGAACCGTGCGAGCACCAGGCTTTTTGAGGCGGCGGAGTATTCCCGATGCGCTCACCTCCGGAACGTCGGAGAGGTGGCGGGAAAGGTCCTCGACGTCGTGATGTACCAGAAGGAGCTGGAGCAGCCGGAACGATGAGAAGACATCCCGCAACATTTGCCGCAGTCAGGAAAAAATCCGAATTATCCCGCAAGAACTTGCTGAATCACCAGCGCATAAATGGTTTTCCGCCCCACAAGGTGATCCTGTGGGAGGAGAGAGGAAGGCGGCCATCCACAGGAAAGCGTGCGTCGGTAAACTGACGGTCGGGCCGAATCATGCTGATCCCCATAGTTACAGCATCAGGGTGTGCTCTGCCCCATCCTGATCGGCTCGGTCTACGGAATGTCCAGTACCACCAGTGTACAGACACTGTGCAGGAGCAGAGGAGCAGACAACGATACGGCACAGGATATGCAGTCAGAAGACCCATTTTTTAGAAAGACGCCGAGTTACCGGGTCCTGATCGATTCGGAAGGCACCGGCCACATCCGGATCACGAGAAGGGTGAACTTCAGGACGGTCCTCATCATCTTCAGGGACCTGTACCTGGAGTTAAAGAAGAACAGGGAGAACCCGCATATCATCGTCTACGTCTCGCCGTCGCTCTCGTCGGAGATGTCTGAAAATATGAGGGATTTCCTCGATTTTGCCGCCACATGCATGGAAGGCAGGTTCGAATTGACGATCCTCGAATGATGCGCCGGGGTGGATCGTTGCCGCCTTCTACCCGATATCGGGGACGTATGGCGATTGTTGCATGAACTGCCGCAGATGCACCCCACATGCGCGGCGAGAATTTTTTGCAGGCAGCTGCATCCCCTCGATGCATACGGAGCCCTGATGATCCACGCACCGATACCGGCAATTTTTGGCGAATTCGGGATTATGCGGCCTGAATTGCCTCTAATCACGGTTATGCCACGATGACGGCCCATCGAACCCATAGCAGGAAGGATCGAAAAAGTTAACAATTGTGAATCCCTACCTGAGTATGGTGATTCCACTATGAGGGATCGTTTTTGTCAATGAAAGCAACGTGAATGAGAAGATACTGGCAAAGATCGGACACCTCCCGCCGTCGGCAAAACTCGTGTACAAGGTCCTCGAAACAGGCGGTCAGTTCACCCAGAAAGACCTGATCCGCGAGACCTCGCTGCCGGCGCGAACCGTGAGATACGCCCTGAGCAGGCTCAAAGAAGAAAAGATACTTATAGAGCGCCACTACTTCATCGATGCCCGCCAGAGCCTGTACGGGCTGAACGTCCCGGAGCCGGAGGTGGTAACCGCATGATGCGGCCTCCTATGCGTTTCATCGACGTATCCTCCTGAACGTCCTCCCCTGTCCCGTTGCGGACAGACCAGAACACTTTTTTTTCATGCCGGAGACCTCAACTCCGGGCGCTTACTATAATTGCACCGGCGCGTTCGATGACGATCGCCCACACCCGGAAAAAAGAGAGGAAGACGGAGATCTCCGTCACAGGGGCCCGACAAACGAACTGATGATCTCTTCAAACAGAGTCAGGGCTCCGTCGAATCCGGCGTAGGTCCGATTCAGGATGAGCCGGTTCAACGCAGGGAACGCGACGGTTATGGGGAGAGCGCCCCATTCCGCGAGAGCGATCGGGGCTTCGAGGGAACTTGCAAACAGGAACAGGAACGGCCTGCCCTTCAAGTTCTGCCGTATGAGGTGCGCATCCGTCTCGAAGACCACCTCCGGTGTGAGAGGGGTCTCAAGGTCCTGCGTGAGCCATTTGACGATCTCCGCACGCACCTCCTCCGGCGGGTCGTCGGTGATCTGGACGATATCCGGCAGGTAGCCGAGCTCGTTGATGAGGAAGCGCGAGATGCCGATCGCAGTCCCCGAATCCGCCGCAATCGCAAAGAACGGGTGCGGCCGGACGAGCATGTGGGCATCGCCTCCGTATTCGATGAACCGGTACACCCGTTGCTCTTCCCGTGCGATCACCCGCTCGACAATCTCTTCCGATATATCGAAGACCTTCGCCACCCTGCGCAGGAACTCCGCGGTCTGCTTCGGCCCCACGGGGACCGACGGGAAGGTCAGGTACGGCGTGCCGAACCTCTCTTCCAGCAGCCTCGCCGTCCGGTGGCCGTTCCAGGTGGAGAGCACGATGTTGTACTCCGCAGCAGGGATCTCAAGCAGCTGAGCCGCTCCGTCGAACTCCGCGAGGAAGACGTTGGCCGTTATCCCGATCTCAGCGAGAAGGTTCTTGATGGTCCTCGCATCGCCTTTCCAGAAGACATGCTGGTACGGGACGATGCCGAAGACGTTCACCGTCTTTGGCCGGATCTCCTCCGCCGGCTTGAGGAGGTCCTCTATCAGCCCTTCGAAGAAGAGTTCATAGCCTTCGTACGAATTTCCGGCAAACCCGGCTGACCGCACAAAGAAGATATCGTTCTTCCCGCGGAACTCCTTTGCAACAGCGTTCAGGTCGTCGCCGATCAGCGACGGGACGCAGCCGTTTATGACCGCATAGATCTCTCCTTCCATCAACTCAGTGCTGGCGCGGATCAGGTCCCGGAGTTTCTCCTCTCCTCCGAATACCACATGGTGCTCCACAAGCGAAGAGCAGGGGGTGCTGGTCCCTCCCTGCGGCCCGCCGGCGTTCTGTCCCCCGGCATAGAGCTGCCCGAAGAGCTGCCCGATACCGCATCCTGCACCGGAGTGAAGGATGGGGACAACGCCGTAGATCCCGACCGCCGTGCCAAGCGCTCCCCCGAGGGCGCAGGAAAACCTGGGGGCCTCGATTGCAGAGGGCTCCGGGGCATCTTTCGGGCCATATGCCCCTTTTGCCTCCGAATTCGTCATATTATACCACCTTCTTCATGTAATACAGGGGGTTGCCCTGTTTGAACCACCAGTCGCGATAGCTGTCCTTCGTCTTCTCCTTGAGGGTCTTCTGGAACGACCTGCTCTTCAACGCCTGGAGCAGGAAGTTTCCGTAGGCCACCGCCCCCGTATAGCCGCTCTGGGCGCTCCAGGGATGCGGGTCGCCGCGCAGGGCGTGGATCCGGGTCGCACCCTTGATCCGCTTGTACGCTCCTCCCTGGAACGGGCAGGTGAGCGTCAGGTCGGGGTCGAGTTTCCTCGTAATATGCGACTGCTCCGCCGCCTGGAACGTATTGACCAGCAGGTCGAAGTCGCCGACCCGGGAGACGACCTCCTCGAGTTCTTCGAGGATCAGGTTGTCGTAGTCCTGCGACATCGCCGCGGGCGACGTCAGTCCGAGTTCGTCGAAGAAGGGCATCTGCGCCAGCAGCCGCCCCTGGCCGAGCGAACCGAGAACGCTCACCTTGCTGCCCTTCTCTGCGGCGATCCGATCGAACTCGGACCGTATGGCCTGCATCTTCGGCTCCCAGATCCGATGCTCCTCCTCGATGAGGGCTTCGACCTCGTCGGACCTGCCGGTGTACTTCCCTATCTGCCTGAGCCATTCGTCGGTGTTGGTGATGCCCATCGGCGAAGGATACATGAAGTAGGGCACGCCGTACTCCTGTTCGAGCCCGCGCGAGAGGTAGTCGGTGTAGGTTGGGCAGAGCGGTGCGGTTACGGCGGCCTCCGAGAGTTGCTGAAACTGCTCGACCGTTGCAAACTCCGGGATCAGGTTTGCACGGAGTCTGATCTTGCCGAGCAGGCGCTGGATCTCAAGGCGGTCCTGCCAGGTATACGAGAGCATACTCGCCACGTTCACGAGGTCTGTCTGCTTCTTCTCCGGCTTCTTCACCAGGTACTTCAGCACCGCATGCCAGAAGGCGTCATAGCCGGTCTGCACAAGCCTGGAGCGCACCCCCTCGCAGTGGATGGGAACGATCCGTGCGTCGATGTGCGGCTGAACGTCGGCAACCGCCCCCTCGATATCCTCACCGATGATGCCGGTGGTGCAGGAGGTGAGGATGAAGATGGCCTTTGGGTTATACCGCTCTTGAGCCTCGTAGATCGCCTTCTTCAACTTATCTCCCGCTCCGTAGACGACGTCCTTCTCGCGCAGGTTCGTGGTCATCCAGTGGAGGTCGTACTCCGCCGGCCTTCCCAGCTCGACAGGGACCCCCCGGAAGAGCTCCCGGTACCCGAGTGCCGACGAGGAGCAACCGACCGGCGCGTGGAAGATCGTCGCAGCATCCCGTATGGTGCCGACGCGGACGGAGAGGTAGAAGTTCAGCGAGCAGCCGGATGACTGTGCAAAACCACGCTCGTGGTTCTGCAGGCACCCCGACCGGGCCTTCTCGATGAGGTCGCTTGCCTTGCCGTAGAAGATGTTGATGCCGTTCGCCCTCTGTTCGCGGTTGGGGCAGGTCGCCTGGGAGAGGTCTATCCTCTTCTCGTAGAGTGCCGAATCGGCCTCATCTCGTGTCGCAAATACCATATCAATTTCCCCGATCTCAGGTGCATGCCGCTACGTGCTCGTCGAGGCGATATTCCGTGACCCGGACGTCGATCGCGCGTCGTTCTTCTTCGTAAGGAGCCGATCCGACCACGACTCCGCCCACACTTTCAGTTCCGCTGCCTCGAGCGGCTTTGGGACGTACTTCTCCTCGTTCTGCAGCAGTGTTCGTGCAAGGCTGCGATAGACGTCTGCCTGCTCTGAGTCCGGATCGTACTCGATTGCGGTCTGGCCCAGGAGTTCGCTCCGGGTGATCGTATCGGACCGCGGGACGTACTCTGCAATGGTGGTACTGGTCCGCGACGCGAAGTCGTCGATGATCTCCCGCTGGATCGGCAGCGTCACCGAGTTGGCGATGATGCCGGAGAAGAGCGCACCGCCGCTGCTGGCGTACTTCTGTATCCCCTTGAAGAGGTTGTTTGCAGCGTAGATGGCCATGAAGTCTGCAGACGTCACGGTGTAGACCTGCTCGGCAACGCCCTCGCGGATGGGAACGGAGAACCCGCCGCAGACCACGTCTCCGAGGACGTCGTAGAGGACGACGTCGGGCCGGTACTCCTCAAAGACCTTCTTCTGGCGGAGGAGCTCGATTGCGGCGATGATCCCGCGTCCGGCGCAACCGACACCCGGCTCCGGACCTCCAGCCTCAATGCAGAGGACGCCGCCGAACCCTTCGTACACGATATCCTCTATCTCGACCACCTTCCCGCTCCTGATGGCATCGAGGACCGTCGGGATCGATCTCCCTCCACGGAGGTTGTTGGTCGAGTCGCTCTTTGGGTCGCATCCGATCTGGATGACGCGTTTTCCCATATCGGCAAGGGCTGCGCTGAGATTGGATGTCGTCGTCGATTTTCCGATTCCGCCTTTGCCATAGATGGCAACACTTCGGATCTTCGTCATGGAACCTCCTTGTGGAATATACAGGTCGCCGCGAGAGGGGATAATAGCCGGCAAAACGGCCAAATATGCTCGATTTTTGTGAAAAGCAGTTATTTGCGGCAAGTTATGCCGGAGGGGATTCCGGGCGAAGGAGAGCGGTATGAAAAACGATCACGAGGGCTGCCTGTCGATACGTTGCGGCCCCCCCGTTACAGGTCGATACCCTGTTCCGGCGGAGTCCGGGTATCAGAAGTACTGGACGACTCCAGGTCGGCCTCTTTTATCGGGTTTTTGCAATGCGGACACCGGAAGTCGCACTCCCATCCCTCGTACGGGCAGATCGTCATGGAGAGATCGGCGAGCGGGTGGCCTTTCCCCCGGATCTCGAACTCCTTGTACCAGCCAAACGGCGCCCGCTTCACCTCGACGCCAACAGAGCGGAGTTCGTCTTCAAGGTTCTGCAGGATGGAGAGCGCACACTCCGGAGACCCGAGGGTGCTCGTGAGATGGGCGTAGGGGTAGATCAGGACCCGGTTCACCTTCAACTTCGAGAGCCGATCGATGATGTTCGCCTTCGCATGTGCGACGACGTGCGACGGGTTTTTCTCGTCGAGTTTCTCAACGCAGCAGAAGAGGACCACGCATTCGTCCATCCTGTCTTCCCGGGGTTCAACGGCCTCCGCCATCTTCGTCTTCCTCGTGGGACGATACCACATGGTATCCGCATGAATGGAGAGTATCCTCATACGCCGGGTCCCCTCCCGGTAGGGTGAGATTCAAAAGAGGAGGAACGGGGCGGACGGGTGCCCCCCGAGGCGATTGCAGTAGAACAGGGCCTACAGACCACCTACACGCCCTCCAGCGCCTGATCGAGGTCGGCGATGATGTCCTCGATATCCTCGGTGCCGATGGCGAGCCGGATGTAGTCGGGAGTGACGCCGGTCGCCTGCTGCTCCTCCGGAGCGAGCTGCTGGTGCGTGGTCGTCGCCGGGTGGATGACCAGGCTCTTGGAGTCCCCGATATTCGCGAGGTGCGAGAAGAGCTTGACCCGGTCGATGAACTTCTTTCCGGCAGCCTCTCCTCCTTTGACTCCGAACCCGACGATCGGGCCGTAGTTCCCGGAGAGGTACTTCGTCGCAAGGGCGTGGCTCCGATGCTCGGGGAGGCCGGGGTAGTTCACCCACGCGACCTTCGGATGGTCCCGGAGGAATTGGGCGACCGCGAGAGCGTTCTCCGAGTGCCGCTCGACCCGGAGGTGGAGCGTCTCAAGCCCGAGCAGGAAGAGCCAGGCGTTGAAGGGGGAGAGCGCCGCCCCGGTGTCCCGGAGGAGCTGGACGCGGATCTTGAAGGCCAGCGCGACGTTGCCGAGTCCCGGGAAGTTCCCGAACGCCTCCCAGAACCGGAGCCCGTGGTAACTCGGATCGGGCTCGGTGAACTCGGGGAACTTCCCGTTGTTCCAGGCAAAGTTCCCCGAATCGACGATGGTTCCGCCGATCGAGTTCCCGTGGCCGCCGATGTACTTCGTCGCCGAGTGGACGACGATATCCGCACCGTACTCGATCGGTCGGACGAGCCCAACCGCCGTCGTGTTGTCGACGACGAACGGCACCCCGGCCTCGTGGGCGATGGCCGCGATCGCCTCGAAGTCGGGGATGTCCAGTTTCGGGTTCCCGATCGACTCGGCGTAGACTGCACGCGTTCTGTCGGTGATGGCCGTCCGGAACGCTTCCGGGTCGGTCGAGTTGACGAAGACGACCTTTCGCCCCAGTTTCGGGAACGTGTAGTTGAAGAGCTCGTAGGTCCCGCCGTAGAGGTTGTCGGCAGCGACGATCTCGTCGCCCGGCCGGGTGACGGCAAGGAGGGCATAGGTGATCGCCGCCTGGCCGGAGGCGACCGCAACGGCCGCACGGCCCCCTTCGATAGCCGCGACGCGCTTCTCAAAGACGTCGGTCGTCGGGTTCATGAGCCGGGTGTAGATGTTCCCGAGTTCTTTGAGCGCGAAGAGGTTCGCGGCGTGGTTCGTGTCTTTGAAGACATACGACGAGGTCTGATAGATCGGTACCGCCCGCGACCCGGTCGTGGGGTCGGGCTCCTGTCCTGCATGGATTGCAGTTGTTCCTAGACGAAATGCTTTCTCTGCCATGGTAATCTCTCTTACGTAGTGATGGGAAGATCGTATTTTGCGGCGATCTCCTGGAACGCCTCCGCCAGGTAGCGGACCTGCTTCCAGGAGAGGCCGTAGGTGTTGAGCTTCCAGGTGCGCGTCGCTCCTGCAAACTCGCCGACGATCCCGCGCTCTGCGAGCTCGTCGCTGAAGTAGAACCCGCGTCGTTTGTGGGTCCTGGCGACCGTATCGAAGCTCCCGGTGGTGTCGACCTTGGTGAGCGTGTGCTTCCGGGGGTACTCGGAGAGGACCTTCGAGCCCTCGATCGAGAGGAGTGCGTCGATGAAGTAGTTCGACTTCTTCACCTCTTCGTCCCAGTGAAGGGTTCGCTCCTTCACGGCGGGGAACGAGGCCATCATCGAGAGCAGGGTCCCTCCCATCAGGGTGCACCCGAGCATCTCCACCTCCTTGATCCCGAACTTCCGGTTGGTGACGTCGCCGACCATCGCGGTGGTGCGCAGCACCTTCGATGCCCATTCATCGGTCGTCGCCAACACTCCGGACGGCGCGACCGATGCCATACTCTTGTGTCCGGAGCCGACGACGAAATCGGCCCCGATCGCCTTGCCGTCGACCGGCATGACACCGACCGTGTAGGCGCCGTTATAGAGGAACGGGATGTCGTACTGGTGCGCGACCTTCGCGATCCCGCGGACGTCGTGCTCGTTTGCGAACTGGTAGTCGTAATGGTCGATCATCACGAGGGCCGGGGTTCTTCCGCTCTCCCGGATGACCTCCTCGATCTTCTCGGCCGTTGCATCCGCCGTGACACGATTGCCGGCGTCAAGCGGCACCTCCTTCACGACGCCTCCCGCTTCTTCCACGGCCAGGAACTCCGTGTAGTGAGCGAGGGCCGAGACGATGACCGGGTCACCCTTCGAGACGAGGGTGGAGGCGACCGCCTGGAACCCCCGCCGTGCGCCGGGGACGACCCGCGCCTGGTCCATGTTCACGAACTTCGCGAGGTCGGCGTGGAACCCTGCGATGGAGGGCTTCGTGATCTTATCGAGCCGGAACGGTTTTCTGCAGGCATCGCAGGTGGAGTAGCCGTCGCCATACGAGATCAGGGCTTTTCTCGCCTCCGTGGTGAGCCGGCCCGCCGCCTGGATCGGCTGGATATTGATGTAATTCTCCTCCCGCGAGCGGATGGGGAGGGTGTCGGCGATCATCGTGGTGCGGGGAGTTCCCCGGTCTTCTTCGAGCTCCGCGATGATGGACTTTAAGTCTGAAATTTTTTCGCGAAACGCCTTCTCTTCCTCCTCGTCAAGGCCGGTCGGGAGCGAACCGCGAAGGATTCCCCGCAGGTCCTCAAGGGCGAAGAGGGCTTCGAACGTCTTCTGGACTCTAACACTCATGGTATCCTCAAAAGCCCGGGATGAGACTCGAACTCATCTTCTCCGATCTGCAGTCGGACGCATAACCCCTCTGCCACCCGGGCATCAGAATTCACAATTGTGAACTCTGCATAGTAGGTAGCCCATGCAGATAGATATAGATTCACAAAGCGGCGGATTTTTCCGGCTTTCCCTCCGTTCGGGTGGTCTGGCAGGAGCGGGGAGCAGGACCGACTCACGTACGGCACTATCCAGGGGGGAGACAAGATATGCGGCGTGATCTCTGTAGCGCCCTAAAACCCCATCCGGGAGATGACGCAACCTGCACCTGGCCCGGAGAGCGGATATATGGAGAAGAGAGCGGGCTTTGCGATCGTCCTCGCCATGGTCCGGAAATCACGATGCGAAAGAGAGACTCAGAGTGGAGGATCACAGCGTCGCCGCGAAACAATGTAACAGAAGAGAGCCAAGGCCCGGAGTCGAACCGGGATGGAGTTGATCTGCAGTCAACCGCGTAGCCGTTCCGCCACCTTGGCACCTGAATTCACAATTGTGAACTCTACATAATAGGTAGCCCATGTAGATAGATATAGATTCACAAAGCGGCGAAATTTTCCGGTTTTCCTTCCGTTCGGGGGGGTCGGCAGGAGCGGGGAGCAGAGCCGACACATGTGCGGCACTACCTGGGGGGAAACGGGGTATGCGGCGAGGTCTTTGCAAGACACAGGAGTGTCAGTGTTTCGCTAAACTACCTGAGGCTGTTTTCACGAGGTCAACCCATCAACTTCCCTTCACGTTCTTCGCGGGTCACACCTGCGGTGCGAGGGCCGGTGTTCGAGTGCTGCTGATCCCGCATCCAGTCGCCGGACGAGGCTGCATTGCTCGACTGCAGATGCTGATATTAGCGAAATACTGATCCCCATCCGGGGTGCGAAACGACCTGCACCGGGCGGGAGAGCAGAAGCACAGAGAAGAGAGCAGGATCACAGCGTCGCCGCGAAACGATGCAACAGAAGAGAGCCAGGGCCCGGAGTCGAACCGGGATGGAGTTGATCTGCAGTCAACCGCGTAGCCGTTCCGCCACCCTGGCAGGTCAGGTCATCTTCCAGTGACCTGTTCATTCTGTTGGCCGTCAGCCTATAAATATGCGGATATTTCGGCAATTCCTGCCGCATAATCTTGCCGCTTTCCCAACGGTTATCGTCAAGCCGGCCAGATACAGTGTGTTCACAATTGTGAACAGGCGATGACCATGCGTACACCGACACCGGGTTTCGGAGGAGCCTTCCCCGATGGGAGGAAGAACCAGGAGAGGTTCACCGTTACGGAACGCGGCGCCCGGGGTGCGAACGAGTACTGTCGTTTCCTCCTCTGCCGCATTCCGGGCAGCAGCCGACCCGGTTGCATCTCCATAATCCCATAACGGCGCCGTGATAAACGAGCGCACCCCCTTAAGCGGACGTACAGCCGGTTGAAGACAGAACCCATACGAGGTGAACAAAATGCGCAGAAGAAACGTTCGCATTCTCCGAACCGGCGATCGCATCACCGGTCAGGAGACGCTATATCCCCACAAGAGAGCGCCAGAACAGGGGAACCTCCACGCCGACGGCATCATAAGCGTGGACCTTGACGAATGGCTCATACGAAATAAGTAGTTGAATCAGACCGGAACAACGAAGAGGAGGCGATCCTTCTGCCATAAGGCATCCCCTCCCCCTCTTCTTGCCCATCTTTTCGAACCGGGTGCCGTGTACCCGGAAATTCCGACCTGCTGACACTCCAACACCCAGCCCGACCGTGACCGGGATCGAACACCCTGTGTCGATCAGGATGAGACCGCGGCGATACTGTGAACGACGACCACGGGCGTGGTCGATGCCCGGAAAAACCTGCAGAATAGTTCGGGGCGGAGCGGGTAGCCTCGCCCGGGAGATGGAGTTCTCCTTCTCCGGGCTCGCTATCCTCCCGCGACCGGCGGAAAGACGGCGACTTCATCCCCTTCGGAGAGGGCGGTCCTCTCTGCAGCGGCAGCCGAGACCCGTTTTCCGTTCCGCATCAGGATGACGTAATCGCGAAACTTCCCCTGTTCGTCAAAGATCGATCCGTAGCCCTCGCCGTTCTGCGACGCAGCATCCCTTACGAGATCGGCAAGCGACGTATTCTCCGGCGCATCGACGACCCGGTCCTTTCCGAGGAGTTCCCCGAACCGGGCAAAGAAACGAAGAGTTACCTTCATGGTGCATCACCGTGTTGATTCTTCCCGCCGCAGACCTCGCAGGACGGGTCCCGTTCAAGCGCAATCTCCTCCACCACGGCCCGCTCTCCATCCCAGAGGAGGAGGCGATTCGCGAGCAGCTCGCCCGTCCCGACGAGGTACTTGACCACCTCGGTGGCCTGCACCATGCCGATGAACCCCGGCGTAACCCCGACGACCGGGAATACTTCCTTCGGCGGGGGATGGGGAAACACGCACCGGAGGCATGCGGTCTTTCCGGGAAGAACCGTGGTCGCCTGGCCGTAGAGTCCCCGGATTGCACCGTGGAAGAGGGGGATCCCCATCTTGAGGGCAACCCGGTTGAGGAGGTACCGGGTGGGGAAGTTGTCCATCGCATCGACGATCCCGTCGGCATTCCCTACAAGTTCGTGCACGTTCGTCTCGTCGATCGTCGTATCGAGGACCTCCACGGTGATATCAGGGTTGATCGCCCGCAGTTTCTCCTCCGCGGATGCCGTCTTCTTCCTGCCGATATCCCGGTCGTAATGGAGGATCTGACGGTTCAGGTTCGTCCGCTCCACGGCATCCTTATCGACGAGGATGATCCTTCCCACCCCCGCAACCGCAAGGTAGATGGAGACGGGCGAGCCGAGTCCGCCCGCCCCGGCGATGAAAATAGTCGCGTTCTTCAGCCGCTCCTGACCCTCCTCACCGAAGAGCAGGATCTGGCGTGAATACCGTTCACGTTCATTCTGTGAAAGCATCTGTACCCCCATATTGGCATATGCCTCCGTACTGCCGGGAGAAGTCTCCCATATCTGCCGGCAGGGCAATCGCAAAGAGCCAGGGCCCGGATTCGAACCGGGATGAAGTTGATCTGCAGTCAACCGCGTAGCCACTCCGCCACCCTGGCGCTGCGATTCACAATTGTGAATCCGCTATACCACTATACTCCCTCCCATACCATTATGGTTCTTCTTCAGGCAACTCTTTCCGCATTTTGGCCGAATGCAGGCTGAATACGGCAAACCGTTTCAGTCCCGGTGCGCAAATCATTTTCTCTTCCCACGCCGATTCACAATTGTGAATACACCTCCAGAGTCTTCCTGCATCCATCAGGGAAACGTGGCTCCTGTGCCGGATTCGACGAAGAGGCGAGGGGGCCCATCAGGTCCCTTGCACTGGAGATCAAGAACGGACGGCTTGGAGAGCCTTGCCGACCGATATGCAGACAGATCCTACAGGGGATGACCAGAAGCCATGACGCGTGATCCAAAGCGTGCCCTCCTTGAGCAGAAGATCGCAGAGAGGGGTTCGATGCTCGTCGCCTTCTCCGGCGGCGTGGACAGCGGGCTCCTTGCGGTGGTCGCGAGAGACCTTCTCGGGGAGAAGGCGCACTGCGTCTTCCTTGATGGTCCGCTCGTGCCGAGATCGGCGCTCGCAGAGGCAGAGGCCATGGCGCGGGATCTCGATCTCTCGCTTGAGATCGTCCGGATGCCCGACCTTGACGAGGACTTCCGGAGAAACCCTCCAGACCGCTGCTATCACTGCAAAAAGAAGGATGCGGCAATCCTGAAAGCGAAGGCAAAAGAGCGCGGTCTTGCCGTCGTCGCGGACGGGATCAACCTCTCCGACACGACCGAGCACCGCCCGGGCCTTGCGGCAAGCTCGGAGGAGGGGATCGTGCATCCCTTCATCGAGGCGGGTATGACAAAGAGCGACATCCGGCGCGTCGCCCGGGAAAGCGGCCTTTCGTTCTGGAACAAACCCTCGGCCGCCTGCCTCTCCTCCCGCATCCCCTACGGCGAGGAGATCACCGATGCAAAACTCCGGATGATCGAGTCTGCCGAAGAACTCCTCCACGAACTCGGCTTTGTGCAGACCAGGGTCCGGTGCCACGGGGCGATTGCGCGCATAGAGGTCGAACCGACGGAGATGGATCGCCTTCTTGCGGAGCGCAGGGCGATCGTCGCCCGGTTCAAAGAGATCGGCTTCTGCTACGTCGCACTCGATCTGGAGGGCTACCGGAGCGGGAGCATGGACGAGGTGCTCTGACCATCGGCGCGCAGCCGCTACCGCTCTTCCCGCCCGAGCAGCGCGCAGACCCGGCAGACCTCGCCGCTCGTGAGTTCCCCGCAGATGCGGCAGGTGGAGAGCGCTTTCGCCGGCCCCGGGAGAGAGAACGATTCCCTGATGCCGTCGCGGAACCGCATCAGTCGAACCATCGTCCCCGGGTGGCGGTGCTCGAGCTCCGCAAGCATCGTCCGCACCTCTGAGCGGAGCGCGGTCCCGGCGTAGGGGCACTCGGGCAGGTCGCGGAAGTAACCGCGGAGGAGGAGGTAGGTCACGATCTCTTTCTCGGAGAGGACGGCGAGCGGTTTTATCCGCGGGACGAAGTGTCCCGGAGAACCGGTCGAGGTGTCCTGGAGGAGGCGGGGCAGGTCGCCGCGGAGGATGTTCATCAGGACCGACTGCGCCTCGTCGTCGAGGTTATGGCCGGTGGCGAGCCGCGTCGCGCCGACCCGCTTCACCCCTTCGGCGAGCGCACGCCTGCGCAGCACGCCGCAGACGGCGCAGCCCTGCGCCTCCCTGCCGACGAGGAGGCCGTCGAGATCGTCCCCGAAGAGGTCGGCGAACGTGACGATGGCGTGCTCGACACCGAGTTCCGCCGTCAGAGCCTCCGCGGCCCTGAGGGTCTCCTCCCGGTAGCCCGCGATCCCTTCGTCGATGGTGACCGCGACGAGGTCTGCGCCGAGCGCGGGGAGGAGACGGTGGAGCACAAGGAGGAGCGCGGTACTGTCCTTTCCTCCGCTCAGGCCGACAGCGATCCGGTCGCCCGGAAAGACCATGCGTTCGCGGCGGATGGCGGCGATTACGCGGGCTTCGACGTCCTCGATGAAGTGGGCGGCGCAGAGCCGCCGCTCCGGCTCGACGAGGCGGGCGACCGCGGGTTCGCCGCAGAGGGAGCACCGGTTCTCCGCCGACGCCACCAGCTCACCCGCCGTGCGAGAACCGGACGATCCGGATCTCGTCACCCTCGGTTGCTATCACGTCTTCGGGGACGATCTTGCCGTTCTTCACGACGATCACGGTCGTCGGGTTGATCCCGAGTTCAAGGAGGATCTCTTCTATCGGCGCGGAGGTGCAGGCGAGAGTCCGCACGCTCCTGTCCGGGAGGATGATCTGCATACTGCATGTGAGTGTTGGTCCCGCGACCCCATAAATCTCCTCAAACGTAGGAGCGAAATACGGCCAAATCTGCCGAAACAGGAAGTAATATATGGATCTCCGGAGAGATTCGTGAGTAGATTCACAATTGTTAATCGTGTGCCCCGGCAAAGCCCGCAACGCCGACCGGGAGGAGGAGAAGAGATGCACATCATGACACCCGAGAAGAAGGCATACCTCGTCAGCATCGGCTCGGCGAGCATCGACGAGGCGCTCGGTGCGGGTCTCATTCCGACGACGGCGACGGCAGGCCCGGGCGCCGGAGGATCGTCGGTCTTCATCCGCTCCGGCGACCGGCGCGTCCGCCTCTCCATCAACCCGGGATCGCCGCTCCGGGTCGTCCCGGACGGGGATGGGGTCGCCGTCGTCCGGGACGGGGAGACGGTTGTACGGGGCAGGCTCGAGCCCCCGCTCTGCCACTGCCCGGAGCAGGCCTACATCACCGTCAGCGAGCGCTGCGTCTACGACTGCAAGTTCTGCCCGGTGCCGAAGCTCGACGGGGCGATCAAGGATACGGAGACGATCATCAGGATGGTCGAGGAGGCCGCTGCCAGCGGGAACCTCTCTGCGATCTCGCTCACGAGCGGCGTCGCCGAATCGGCGGAGCAGGAGGTGGAGCGGATGGCGGCCGTGGTGAGGGCGCTCCGGGCGCGGTTCGACCTCCCCATCGGCGTCTCGGTCTACCCGACCGCGGACTCGACCGCGGTTCTCCGCGCCGCCGGTGCCGACGAGATCAAGTACAACGTCGAGACGATGGATCCGGCAATCTTCGCGCGGGTCTGCCCCGGCCTCTCCCTTCCATCCATCCTCGACGCGCTCAAAGGAGCTGTGGAAGTCTTCGGGAGGAACGCGGTCTTCTCGAACTTCATCATCGGCCTCGGCGAGGACGACGGGACGGTCTGGGACGGCGTCGCCCTTCTTGCGAAGATGGGCGTCATCCCCATCCTCCGGCCGATCTCCGCATCCCCCCTCCGGGCGGGTGAGATCGTCGTCGAGCGCCCTTCACCGGAACGGCTGCTCCGGCTCGCGGCGATGACCCGCGAGATCCTGGAGCAGAACGGTCTCGACGCGCGGCGGGCGAGGACGATGTGCCTCCCCTGCACCGGGTGCGATCTCACCCCGTTTTGGGACGTGTGAGGGGCCGCAAGAATCGTTACCGGCCTCGCCCGCAGAGCCGCCTCCCCTTCTCGGTGAGCACGTATCGCACCGGGACGTCAGCCGCACCCCCACACCCGCAGGAACAGCACCCGCACCCGCCAGGGGCGGTCTCGCAGGGCTGGTCGCGGGCGATATGGCCGAGCCGCTCCATCAGCGCGAGCCGGTCAAGCAGCGACTCCCGCGATATGCCGAGCTCCACCGCAAGCGACGGGAGCGTGAACGCCCCCGCGCCGATCCGCTCAAGGATGCGTTGCATCATGCTGCACCGAGCCCCCGGACGAACCTTCTGCACCACGCGAGGAACCTGCGGCTCCTATGACCGCAAGGTAGGCGGCCGGGGTGATCGCATCCGCGACCGACCATGCCTCCCCTGCGATGGCCGCTTCGAGTGCTCCCGCTCCGGCCGCAAGGAGCGCGATCGCCCCGAACGCGACCGAGAGCAGGATGCCCACGTTGACGAATACGATCCCGTCGTCAAGCCCCCGTGAGAGGTTCCGAGCCCCCCTCAGCAGTACAGCGCCGATAACGAGCAGCACGAATCCCCAGAAGACGGAAGCCGGGACGAACGGGACGGCCGGACCCGTGAAGACGGCGACGATCTGGAGCGCGCCGAAGCCTGTGTAGAGCGCCCCGAGCACCGCTCCGAATACTCCCTGTATTACATTCTTCATGTTATGCACCTCCGAGGAAGAACGGGGCAATCCGCCCGACGATCAGTGAGAGCGTCCAGGCGAGGACGAGGCCGTACGCCACCGAGAAGCCGGCCCATCGCCACGACCCCGCCTCTTTCCGGATGGTCGCGATCGTTGCGAGGCACGGCGCGTAGAGCAGCACGAAGACCATCAGGGCGAGCGCTGTTGCCGCCGAGAGACCGGGGTCAGCGAGGAGCGCCGTCGAGAGGGCGTCTCCCTCCTCCCCGGTCCCGTAGAGCACGCCGAGCGATCCGACGACGACCTCTTTTGCCACGAGCCCGAAGAGCAGCGCGACCGCGATCTTCCAGTCAAACCCGAGCGGCGCGACAAGCGGCTCGAGCAGGCGGCCGAGAGAGCCCGCAAGGCTTTCGCTGCTTCCGTACTCGACACCGAACGGGAACGATGCCAGGCACCAGACGACGAGTGCCCCGGCGAGGATGATCGTCCCGGCTTTGCGGACATACATCGCCCCTCTACTCCACGTGTGGAGCAGGCTCGTCCCTACCGTCGGGAGCCGGTAGGGCGGCATCTCCATGATGAAGGGGGACGATTCTCCCGGCAGGATCGTGTGTCGGAAGAGTTTTGCGGACCCGATTGCGGTGGAGATGCCGAGGACGTAGAGGAAGAAGACGACGGCGCCTGCTGCCGCCCCGAAGAATGCGCCGGCAAAGAGGATGTATACCGGAAGCCTCGCGCTGCAGGATATGAACGGGTTCACCAGGATCGTGATCAGCCGGTCTTTCTCGCCCTCGATCGTCCGGGCCGCCATGATCCCGGGGACGTTGCACCCGAACCCGATCAGCATCGGGATGAACGCCTTCCCCGGCAGCCCGATGGCGTACATGAGCCGGTCCATGATGAACGCGGCCCGCGCCAGGTAGCCGGTGTCTTCGAGGAACGAGAGGAAGAGGAAGAGGATGAAGATGTTCGGGACGAAGACGAGGACGGACCCGACACCGCCGATGATCCCGTCGCCGACGAGCGATGCAAGCCATGCGGGCCCGAGCCATCCGGCTACGGCCGCCGAGAGCCAGGCAAGCCCCGCCTCGATCAGGGCGACAAAGGGCGCCGCGACCACAAACGTCAGTTCGAACGCCCCCCACATCAGGGCCAGGAATATCGGGATGCCGAGGTACCGGTCCGTGACGACCCGGTCGATCATCTCCGAGACGTTCATGCTCCGGGCACCGGCGGTGCGCACCTGCGGCAGGACGGCGGCGATCACGTCGTAGCGCCTGTCCGCCATCGCAGCCTCGTACTCGTCGAGATCGGTTCCAGAGAGGATATCCTGCACCCGGGAAGAGACAGGGCTCTCCTTGACTTTCGCGAGGGCGTTCTCGTCGCCTTCAAGGAGTCTCGCCGCAAGCCAGCGGAGAGGATACCGATCCCCAAGGTCTTTGTCGGCTGCGAGGACGCCGACGAGCGACGCGATCATCGCCTCAATCTCGTTCCCGTACCCGACGATGTGTTCGTGGTGCGGCGACGTCTTCGCCTCCCGGACCGCTGCGTCGAGGAGGTCGTCGAGCCCTTCTCCCCGGGTCCCGACCGTCCGCACAACCGGGATCTCAAGGAGCGACGAGAGTCTCTCCCGGTCGATGGTGCATCCAGTGGCCTCAGCCTCATCGACCATGTTCAGGGCGATGACGACGGGAACCTCAAGTTCGGTGATCTGGGTCGTCAAGTAGAGGTTCCGCTCGAGGTGCGTCGCATCCACGACCTGGACGACGACGTCCGGCTTCTCCTCAAGGATATAGTCCCGTGCGACGACCTCGTCCGCGGAGTAGGCGGTCAGGCTGTAGGTCCCCGGGAGATCGATCACCTCGATGGTATGGCCGTTCCGGTTGATTCGGCCGGTCTTCTTCTCGACCGTCACGCCCGGCCAGTTCCCGACATGCTGGCGGGATCCGGTGAGTGCGTTAAACAGCGTCGTTTTGCCGACGTTGGGGTTGCCGGCGAGTGCAATCCGGATTCCGATCATGCAGCCTCCCTCACCAGAACCTTCATCGCTATCCCCCGCGAGAGGGCGTACCGAGCGTCGCCGACCGAGACGATGAGCGAGCCCCAGTCGGCGCACTGCACCCGCACCCATACCTCGGGGCAGAGCCCCATCCCGGCAAGGCGGAGCCGCATCCCCCTGTCGGCCCTGACGTCGGCGACCGTCGCCTCGGTCCCGGCGGAGAGGAGGGCGAGCGGGCAGACGGCGCCCGTCATTCCTCCTCCAGGACGACTTCAATGAGGCCCGCCTCGGCACGCCGCATCGAGAGGGCGTATCCTTTCACCCGATACTCGACGGGGTCGCCGAGCGGGGCGACCCTTATGGCTTCCACATCCGCCCCGGGAACCATGCCCATGGCGAAAAGCCGTTTCCGGAGCGCCCCGGAAGCACGGATGCCGACGACGCGGCATCGGCAGCCAAGATCGATACGATCGAGGGTGGTTACCGCTCCGCCACGTGGAGCGGTTCGATCCGATGGTTCCATGGATCTTGCTCTCTCGTTTGGTCGGGATAATCTCACGCCGAAATTGTTTCGGTGGCGGCACAATTCCCTGAAAGATGTTAGGAGAAAACTGGAAAAGCCGAATGTCGCCTCAGGCGGCGGAGCCTGTCTGAGTTAGGCCACCCTAACAATTATATGCCCCGGCATCAGACGATCATAATACTGTGCGAAACCTGAGCAGGAAAGCGGAAGATTACCTCGAGGCGATCCTCAACGTATCCCTCGAGAAAGGCTACGCAAAGACGCGAGACATCGCCGCGGAGCTCTCGGTCCGGCCCCCGACGGTCGTCGAGATGGTCAGGAAACTCGACGCGATGGGCCTGGTCACGCACCGCCGGTACGAGGGGGTGGTCCTGACGCCCGAAGGCCGGAGCATCGCCGGGGTCATCAAGCACCGGCACGAGACGCTCCGGGCCTTCCTCACGCTCATCCGGGTGCCCGAGACGGCTGCTTCCCGGGATGCCTGTATCATGGAGCACGAACTCTCCCCGGAGACGAACGAGCAGATCCGCCACTTTGTCGAGTTCATCGGCGCAGATGCGGGCAGTACGGATCTCCTGAGCCGGTTTGAAGGCTTTTGCAGGTCAAAGCGATCCCAGGCAGGGGTAGTCGGTGGGTCGCGCCCCTCCTCGACGCCTCCGGACAGGCAGGCGGCAAGAGGTCGTTCGCTCCCGTGATGCCGGAGCAAACGCCCGGCCTGTCAGAGGGCGCACCCGCCCTCGCTCTCATAGCTCTGCAGGATCGCAAGGGCGGCGTCCCGGCCGAGCCGGTTATCGACGAAGGTGAGGAAGACCTCGACGTATTCGGGAGGGACGCAGCCGAGGCTCTCGCTCCCGTCCAGTATCAGCCCGGTGAGGTAGCGGAGGTCGTCGTCGTCGAGCCGTTCCAGGCGGACGTGGAAGTCCTCGGCATCCGCCGCGTAGTGGTTTGCAAGCGGGGGGAGGACAGACCGGTAGGGCCCTCCCGAACCCGCACAGAACAGTCCCGTGCACTCCGGGGCGGATTTTTTCAGGATCGCCACGTCCCGTTCGGATAAGATTCGCGCCATGCTATCGTCACTACGGCACGGCAATCGGGCCGTACCGCATTCACAATTGTTAAGTAACCATAGGGATAATTGTTGTGGACAGAACCGCACCACCGACCGCACGAAGAGGTTGTGATACCATTCTGCCCTCCAGCCCCGATCAAACCCTCGCCGAACGGATAGCCGCACTGAAAGAGGAGCGTAACGCCGTCATCCTCGCCCACAACTACCAGATTCCGGCGGTGCAGGAGGTCGCCGACCTCGTCGGGGACTCGCTCGAACTCGCACGCGCGGCGGCGAAGGTCGATGCCGACGTCATCGTCTTTGCCGGCGTCGACTTCATGGCCGAGACGGCGGCGATACTCTCACCGACAAAGACGGTCCTCCTCCCCGCGGCCGACGCCTGCTGCCCGATGGCGGAGATGATCTCCGCCGGCGAGGTCCGGGTGCTCCGCGAGCGGTTCCCGGAGGCCGCCGTCGTCGCCTACGTCAACACCTCGGCCGACGTGAAGGCGGAGAGCGACATCTGCTGCACCTCCGCAAACGCCGTCGCGGTCGTCGAGTCGCTCGACGCGGAGGAGGTGATCTTCCTCCCCGACAGGAACCTCGGCCGCTACGTCGCAAGGTTCACAACGAAGAAGATCCTCCCCTGGGAGGGCTACTGTATCGTCCACGACCGGATGACGGCCGACGAGGTGATGGCCGCCCGCCGCGATCACCCGGACGCCGAGGTGCTCGTCCACCCCGAGTGCCGGCCGGAGGTGATCGACCTCGCCGATCACGTCTTCTCGACCTCGGGGATGGTTCGGCACGCCTGCGCGAGTCCGACCAGCGAGTTCGTCATCGGGACCGAGGTCGGGCTCCTCCACCAGCTCGAGAAGAAGTGCCCGGGAAAGGTCTTCTACCCCCTCTCGAAGAAGGCGGTCTGCGTCAACATGAAGAAGACCGATCTCGCAAAAGTGCTCGCGGCCCTTGAACGGTGCGAGCCGCGGGTGACGGTGCCGGAGGAGACCGCCGCCCGCGCCCGGGCGGCGATTCGGCGGATGCTGGACGTTCCGATCCCCTAAATTTTCCCGAGGAGATCCCGCTCGCCGAAGAACCGGTCCCAGTCCCAGGGCTCGTCGAGGATCTGCACCTCGACGTCCCGGACGCCGCTCACGTCGAGGACCCGGCGCCGGACCTGCTTGGTGAGGTGATCGACGAGCGGGCAGGCGGCGGTGGTCAGGACCATCTCCACGAGGACCGAGGAGTCCCGGACGGTGATCCCCCGGATCAGGCCGAGGTCGACGACGTCGATCCCGACCTCCGGGTCGATAACCTCTTTTAACGCCTCCCGGACACTCTCCTCGAGCGCGATCTCCTCCTGCCGTTTGCCGCCGACCAGGCCCGACCGCTCCACCGCCCGGAGCCGCTCCTCGATCCGGTTCTGCCGGTCAAGGATGCGGCTGACCACCTGGAGCATCGGGTCGGGGAGGTCGCCGCGGCCGAGCCGCTCCTGACCCCGCTGACACTTCGGGCCGGCAAGCCTGCCCGGGACTCCGACGACCGTCGCACCGGGGGGGACGGGGTGGACGACGACCGAACCGGCGCCGATCTTCGCCCCGCGCCCGACGGTGATGGGGCCGAGGACGCTTGCCCCCGACCCGATGACGACGCCGTCCTCGATCGTCGGGTGCCGCTTCGTCCGCTCGAGCGCGGTCCCGCCGAGCACCACCCCCATGTAGATCAGGACGTCGTTGCCGACCTCCGCCGTCTCCCCGATCACGACGCCCGAGCCGTGGTCGATGAAGACCCGGCGGCCGATCTTCGCGCCGGGATGGATCTCGATCCCGGTCAGCGCCCGCGATATATGAGAGATGAGCCGCGCCAGAAAGTAGAGCCGGCGGCGGTAGAGGGCGTGCGCGATCCGGTGCGCCCAGATCGCGTGGAGGCCCGGGTAACAGAGGAGCACCTCGAGCGTCGACCGGGCCGCCGGGTCTTTTTCAAAGACCGTCCGGATATCTTCCCTGATGCTCACCGCGCCCCGCCCTCCGTCATGCTGCAAAGAGGTCCGTCGAGAGGTACCGCTCGCCGGTGTCCGGGAGGATGACGACGATCACCTTCCCCTCGTACTCCGGCCGGCGGGCGACCTCGCAGGCCGCGTGGACCGCCGCGCCCGACGATATCCCGGCGAGGATGCCCTCTTTTGCGGCGAGCTGGCGTGCCATCGCGAAGGCGTCCGCGGAGGCGACCCGGACGATCTCGTCGATGAGATCGGTCCGAAGAACGTCCGGTACGAACCCGGCCCCGATCCCCTGGATACGGTGCGGGCCGGCCTGGCCGCCGGAGAGGACCGGGGACTCCGCCGGCTCGACGGCGATCGCCGCAAACGTGGGTTTCCGCGCCTTGATGACCTCGGCAATACCGGTGATCGTCCCCCCCGTCCCGACGCCGGCGACGATGGCATCCACGGTCCCGTCGGTGTCCCGCCAGATCTCCTCGGCCGTTGTCCGGCGGTGGACGGCGGGGTTCGCCGGGTTCTCGAACTGACGGGGCACGAAGTAGGCGTTGGGGTCCTCGGCGGCGATCCGGGCGGCACGGTCGACTGCTCCCCTCATCCCCTCGGCCCCGGGGGTGAGGATCACCTCGGCGCCGAGCGCCGCGAGGAGTTTTCGCCGCTCCACGCTCATCGTCTCGGGCATGACGAGCTTGAGTCGGTAGCCGCGGGCGGCACAGACGAACGCGAGTGCAATCCCGGTGTTGCCGCTCGTCGCCTCGACGATCGTCGTCCCCTCCCGGATCTTGCCGGTCCGTTCGGCCTCGTCGATCATCGCGACCCCGATCCGGTCTTTCACGCTTCCCATCGGGTTGAACGACTCCACCTTGGCGAGGACCGTCGCCCGGGAGCCTTCCGTCACGCGGTTCAACCGGACGAGCGGGGTGTTCCCGATCGTCCAGGTGATGTCACGGTAAATCCGTCCCATAGATATAGTCACCTTTCGGTCATTCACATACTTGAATTGAGAGCATTCCCACATCTCCGACATCCCCCACCGCCTCTTCGAGCGCACGGACGGTCTCGATGGTTGCAGCGGTGGCGGGGCGTGTCGGGACCGCTCCGCACCCGCAGGCAGGGGCGATCGACGCATCGAACGTCCCGATCTCGCGGGCAAGCCGGATGGCATCCTCCTTGTCGAACGCGATCAGCGGCCGGTAGACCGGGATCGCCGCCGCATCGGTGAGCACCATCAGGTTGTCGAGGGTCTGCGACGCGACCTGGCCCATCGACTCGCCGGTGACGAACCCTTTTGCGCCCACTCTCCGGGCGACTTCGGCGGCGATCCGGTACATGCGCCGCTTGCAGAGGAGGCAGGTATACCGCTCCTCTCCCCGCGAATCAAGCGTCCGCCGCGCCCGGGCAAGGTATCCGTCACGGACGACCAGGAGTTCGATCTCCGGCTGGTAGCGGCGGAGGGCCTCGACCGTGGCCTTCGTCCGGGCGAGGTTCGTCTCGTCGAGGTAGCCCTCGAGCGCGACGTAGAGCGGGACGATCCGGCACCCCCGCTTCATCATCAGGTAGGCCGCAACCGGGGAGTCGATCCCGCCGGAGACGAGCGCGACGAGTGTCCCCTCGACGCCGAGGGGGAGCCCGCCGGCACCCGGGATCTTCTGGTCGAAGAGGTAGCAGGTCCCGTCCCGGATCTCGACGAAGATCTCCCGCCCGGGATGGTCGAGGTCGACCGAAAGGTGTGGGTACTCCGCCCGGATCAGGTCCCCGAGCCTCTCCGCGACGTCCCGGGAGGTGAAGGGATGGTTCCCCACGCGCCTGATCCGGAGGGCGAAGGTCGCCGCCTCCCCGATGCTGCGGCGTTCGCAGAACGCGAGGATGCCCGTCGACAGGTCGTCGAGCGGCACGACGTCGCAGAGCGAGAACGAGACGACCCCGAAGACACTCTTCAGCACCTCCGGGTCGACCTCGCCGGAAAGCCAGATCCTCCCGCGCTCACGCCGGGGAACCGCCGCCGGGAGGACCATCTTGATGTTCTGGATAAGGGTCTGCTCCCACCTCCTGCGGACCGGCTCCGACTTGAGGAAGACCTCGGAGTAGCGCACCAGCCAGATCTGGTTTTGGCCGGCGGTCACGGTCTCCGCCTCCCCTTCCGCCTGAGCCGCTCGACCTCCTCGCCTCCCGGCACCCGGATCAGGAACGTCCCGTAACAGGGTTTGGTGTAGGGGAGGACGATGAAGGTCTCCTCCACTCCGACGGCGATCGGCGGGACCCCGATGAGGTGTGTATCAAAGATCGCGTAGCCCGGGTCGACGTAGTAGACCTCGCGGCAGCGCTTCTCAACCAGAGCGCGGCACTCCGCGAACGAAGCCCCCCGGAGGAGGACCTCCGGGTTCAGTTCGTCGATGCATGCCATCCGAAGACCTCGTCGATCCCAATCTTTAGTTTTCCCGGGTTGTGGACCGCCTTCTCCACGACCTTTTCGCAGGGGAACTCGATCTGTCCCGCGAGCTCTTCGGCGCTCCGGCCGAAGACGATGACCACGAGGCGCGCCTCCGGGAGGAGGTAGCGCATCGAGGCGGCGTAGGAGATGCCGGCATCGTTATGGGCGAAGACCACGCAGAGGTCCGCGTCCCGCTTCTTCTCCGCGATCTCCCCGATACAGCGGTCGAGATCGACGGTCTTTCCGATGTAGTGCTTCTTTATGTCCGAGACGCGGAGGAGGCCGAGGACCGAGGGGTTTCCGGCCGTGACGACGTCGTAGCCGTCCCCGGCAAGCCGGCCTGCAAGGTAGAGGCCGATCGCCGCCTGCACCGGGACCTCGGGGCACCCGAATACCAGGAGGGCCTGTCCGTTATTCTGCTGAGATGTCATGTGCATCGTC
Organism: Methanobacteriota archaeon; assembly: GCA_030446015.1. Taxonomy (GTDB): domain Archaea; phylum Halobacteriota; class Methanomicrobia; order Methanomicrobiales; family Methanoculleaceae; genus Methanoculleus. The sequence continues at coordinate 10,523 of JASUSO010000003.1, read as the reverse complement.
CTATCAGCGTGCTGATCGCATCGCTTGAGATGAGCCCGATCACCCGCCGGTCGGCGTCGACGACGGGGAGGGCGGATATCGAGCGTTCCTCCATCTTTCGGGCGGCCTCCGTGACCGGTTCGTCCGGGGCGGCGGTGACGACCGAGCGGGACATGATCTCGTCGAGGCTCTTATGGCCGCAGGCGACCGCCTTCGCGATGTCCCAGGAGGTGACGATCCCGGCGAGGTCGCCCTTCCCGGCGAGGACGGGGAGGTGGTTGACGGCGTTCTCGATCATGACCCTCGCGGCGTCGTGAATGGACGCCTCCTCGGCGATAGTCGGGATGCCCGTCTCCATGACGTCCCGGACGAGCAGGTGATCGAGGAACGTGCCGATGAGGTAGTTCAACTGCCCGTCCTCAAGGAGGAAGGCGTCGTGTCCGTAGTTCGACCGGATCTCGCAGTACTGGACCGGGATACCGTTTGCGGCCAGGGCGTTTGCGATCTCCTCGGACTGGTAGGGCGGGTAGAGCCAGTCCGAAGAGACCGAGACGACCAGGAACGAGGCCTTCGCCCCGGCAAACCCGGCGGTGAGCGAGTCGTCCACGGCGAGGTCGAAGTAGTCGAGCGCCCGGGTGATGTAGAGGTAGGAGTTGGCGTCGAACCGCCGGGTGAACGACTCGCCCTGGTGGTGGAGGTAACTCTCGACCTGGAACTCGGTGGAGAAGCCGTAGCCGACGCTGCTGCGGCCCTGGAGGTTCCGCCCGAACTTCTCACGCATCGCCCCGTCGGAGAGGTAGGTGATGTGCCCGATCATCCGTGCGAGACGCAGGCCCTGTACCGGCGGGTTATCCGGCGGGTAATTCCCGCCCGCCCACGCGGGATCGGCCATGATCGCCTGCCGCCCGACCTCGTTGAAGGCTATCTGCTGGGCGGTCGAGCGTGCGGTCGTGGCGATGGCGATCACCTTCCGGACCGCCTCCGGGTAGGCGACCGCCCACTGGAGCGCCTGCATCCCTCCCATCGAGCCACCCGCCACCGCGGTGAGGCACTCGATCCCGAGGTGTTCTATCAGCCGTTTCTGCGCCCGGACCATGTCCCGCACGGTGATCACCGGGAAGGAGAGGGCGTAGGGCCGGCCGGTCGCGGGGTCGATGGAAGCAGGCCCCGTCGAGCCTTTGCAGCCGCCGATGACATTTGAGCAGATGACGAAGTAGCGGTCGGTGTCGAAGGCCTTCCCGGGCCCGATGACGCCGTCCCACCACCCCGGCCGGGTCTCGCCTTCGTGGTAGCCTGCCGCGTGGGCGTCGCCGGAGAGGGCGTGGCAGATCAGGATCGCGTTGCTCTTCTCCCGGTTCAGCCGGCCGTAGGTCTCGTAGGCGATCGTCACCGGCGCAAGAACCGCACCGCTCTCGAGGGTGAGGGGTTCGGAGAAGGTGACGTACTCCGTCTTCACAGTGCCGACCGATCCAGGCATCTTATTCATCTCCGAGCGCCTGATCAAGGTCCTCGATGATGTCCCTGACGTCCTCTATCCCGACGGAGAGGCGTATGAAGTCGGGGGTCACCCCGCAGGCCGCCTGCTCCTCGGGCGTCAGCTGCTGGTGGGTAGTGCTCGCCGGGTGGATGACCAGGCTCTTTGCGTCGCCGATGTTTGCGAGGTGCGAGAAGAGCCGGAGCCGCTCGATCACCTTCTTGCTCGCTTCGCACCCCCCTTTCACCCCGAATCCGACCAGGGCGCCGAACCCGCCGGCGAGGTACTTCCGGGCGAGGGCGTGGGATGGGTGATCGGGGAGGCCCGGGTAGTTCACCCAGGCGACCTTCGGGTGGTCCCGGAGGAATTGGGCGACCGCGAGAGCATTCTCCGAGTGCCGCTCCATCCGGAGGTGGAGGGTCTCGAGCCCCAGCAGGAGGAGGAAGGCGTTCATCGGCGAGAGGCACGCACCCATGTCGCGGAGGAGTTCAAGCCGGACCTTGTAGGCGAGGGCGACGTTCCCGAGCCCCGGGAAATTCCCGAACGTCTCCCAGTATCGCAGCCCGTGGTAGGAGGGGTCGGGCTCGGTGAACCCGGGGAACTTCCCGTTGTCCCAGGCGAAGTTGCCGGAGTCGACGATCACCCCGCCGATCGAGGTGCCGTGGCCCCCGACGAACTTGGTGGCCGAGAGGACGACGATGTCGGCGCCGTGCTCGATGGGGCAGACGAGGCCGACCGCCGCGGTGTTGTCGACGACGAACGGCACCCCGGCATCGTGGGCGATCGCGGCGATCGCCTCGAAGTCAGGGACGTCCAGTTTCGGGTTCCCGATCGACTCCGCGTAGACCGCCCGGGTCTTCTCCGTCACCGCTGCCGAGAACGCTTCCGGATCGGTCGAGTCGACGAAGACGACCTTTCGCCCGAGCTTCGGGAAGGTGTAGTTGAAGAGCTCGTAGGTCCCGCCGTAGAGGTTGTCGGCGGCAACGATCTCGTCGCCCGGCCGCGTGACGGCAAGGAGGGCGGTTGTGATCGCCGCCATCCCCGAGGCAACCCCTACCGCCGCGGTCCCACCCTCGATCGCGGCCATCCTCTGCTCGAAGACGTCGGTGGTGGGGTTCATCAGCCGCGTGTAGATGTTTCCAGGCTCTTTGAGAGCAAAGAGGTTCGCTGCATGCTCCGTATCACGGAAGACGTAGGAGGTCGTCTGGTAGATCGGTACTGCCCGGGCTCCCGTCGCCGGATCGGGCGATTGGCCAGCGTGGAGGGCGAGCGTGCCCGGTCGATAATTGTGCGTGCTCATGCTGATTCTTTCCTGACGTTCAGATTGTATTTGGCGGCAATCTCCTGGAACGCATCCGTCAGGTAACGGATCTTCTTCCAGGAGAGGCCGAAGGTGTTCAGTTTCCAGGTCCGGGTGGCGCCGGCGAACTCCCCGACGATCCCGCGCGCTGAGAGTTCGTCGGAGAGGAAGAAGCCCCGCCGTTTGTGCGTCGCGGCGACCGTATCGAAACTCCCGGTGGTGTCCACTTTCGTGAGGGTGTGCCTCCGCGGGTACTCGGAGAGGACCTTCGTGCCTTCGATGGCAAGAAGGCCGTCGATGAAGTAGTTGGACTTCTTCACCTCCTCGTCCCAGTGGAGGGTCCGCTCCCGGACGGCCGGGAACGAAGCCATCATGGCGATGAGGTTCGCCCCCATCAGGGTGCAGCCGAGCATCTCCACCTCCTTGATCCCGAACTTCCGGCGGGTGAGATCCCCGACCATCGTCGTCGTCCGGAAGACCTGCGGCGCCCACTCGTCGGTGGCGGCGAGGACACCGGACGGGGCGGGGGAGGCCATGCTCTTGTGCCCGGAACCGACGACGAAGTCGGCCCCGATCGCCTTGCCGTCGACGGGCATGGTGCCGACGGTGTACGCGCCGTTCAGCAGGAACGGGATGTCGTACTGGTGAACGACCTTCGCGATCCCGGCGACGTCGTGGAGGTTTCCGAACTGGTAGTCCACGTGGTCGATCATGGCGAGCGCCGGGTTCTTCCCGGTCTCCCGCCGGACGTCCTCGATCTTCTCAGCGACGGCGTCCGGGGTGACGAGGTTCTCCTTCGAGACCGGAACCTCCTTCACCACGCCGCCTGCCCCTTCAACGGCCAGGAACTCCGTGTAGTGGGCGAGCGACGAGACGATGACCGGGTCGCCCTTCTCGACGAGGGTGGAGGCGACCGCCTGGAACCCCCGGCGGGCGCCGGGGACGACCCGGACCACGTCCATGTTCAGGAACCGGGCCAGGTCCTCGTGGAACGTCGCGATGGCGGGCTTCGTGATCTTGTCGAGCCGGAAGGGCTTTCGGCAGGCGTCGCAGGTGGAGTAGCCGTCGCCGTAAGCGATGAGCGCCTTCCGGGCCTCGATGGTCAGGCGGCCCGCGGCCTGGATCGGCTGGATGTTGATATACGCCTCCTCCCGGTTTCGGATATCGAGGGTGCCCGCGATCTTCGTGACCCGCGGAGAGCCCGTCCCGGCCTCAAGGTCGTCGAGGGCGGCTCGGACCCGGGCGACGCCCTCGCGGACGGCCTGCTCCTCGTCGGGATCGAGACCGGTCGGGAGCGCCTCCCGGAGCACCTCACGGATATCCTCGAGCGCAAAGAGCGCTTCAAACGTCTTCTGGACCTGTTCCTTCATAGAGAGCCGAGGCCCGGAGTCGAACCGGGATGGAGTTGATCTGCAGTCAACCGCGTAGCCGTTCCGCCACCTCGGCGTAGAATTAACAATTGTTAATTATGACTATCAGTGTTAACGATTGTGAACATATATACCTTGGGATCATGCCATCCTCCGGGGAGGGCGGAACGGCCGCATCCCCACGAAAGGAGGGCGGAGAGGTGGGCACCGGCGTGCCTGCTCAGAAGGCCAGGCGGACGAGCCCCAACGCCGCCGCCATGACCGCGAGGATCGCGATCATCCACCCGGCCAGCATGCAGAGGAGGGAGGCCGCCCGCGGGTACCGGAAGATCCACGCGACGACGGGAGCGCCGTAGAGGGCAATCCCTGGGATCCAGATGACCGGGATCAGCATCAGGGCGCCGTAACGTCTCAGGTACTCGATGCGTCCTATCTTCGCGTCGATCTTCGATAAAAGACTCTGGATCATCCGGGAGCGCCCGGCAAAGAGCTCGCAGGCCTCGAGGATGCCGAACAGGACGGCAGCGGCAACCGACGTCAGGAAGAGGAGGACGACCGCCGGGTGCAACCCGAGCGAGAGGCCGACGACGGCAGCGGCCGCCTGGAGGAGGAGGGTCGACCCGATGAGGGCAAGGGCCGCCGCGGGGGAGATGCCGAAGGCGAAGCCGAGGAGGAGCGGAACGGCCAGGAGGAAGAGGAACACGAACGCAGCGGCTCGTGCAACCCGGAGCCGGCAGGGGCCCGGCCGCATACCTCGGAGACGGCAACCCGGACCATATCAGACCCTCTGTAGTCTTCCGGGTAGATGAACCTGCGCATCGGCGGGAGGCACGACGATACAGAAAACAGGTTTATTATCCGGTGAAGACCTACATCCACGACTATGAGCGAGAGAGAAGGTCGCTTTGTGAAGGGGCGGTGGGTCGTCGACCCCGCTCCCGAACCGGAGGAGGAACCGGTACCGGCCGCCCCAACCGTCGAGGAGCGGGTGCAGGAGGCATCGGAGTCGGTCAAAAAAGCGGTGAACGACGTGGTGAGCGCGGGCCAGCACCTCTTCGGGACGCCCGAAGGGCACGAGCATATCCAGCAGGCGGCGCGGAAGGCCGGCGAGGAACTCGAACGGGCGATCAACGCCTGGGCAGAGTCCGCACGGCGGGCCCTGAAGTTAGAGTGAGGTAGTCCCTGACGCGGGAAACGACCTCGGGGTTTCTCGGCAGCAGGGTGTGGCAGTAGAACTCCGGGTTCCGGGCGAGGTTCGCCGGATCCGCAGGGAGGATGTCCACCTCCGCGCCCGGGAGGTGCGAGTCGGAGTGAGGGACGATGCCATCGCCGGCATACGTCGTCCGCCAGCCGCCGTCCGGGGCGAACTCCCAGGTTCTGCCGCCGAACGCCGGGAAGAACGCCGGGTCCCCGGTGAGGTTCGCGCCGAGGACGATACGGTAGGCGATCTCGTCGCGGGTTCCGGCGCGGCGGAGGTCCCGGACGATCCTGCTCTGGGGGCGGAACTCCTGGACGATGGTGTCCTCCCCGGGGTCGTAGTCCCGCGGCACGAAGACCCCGACAAGCCGCCGGATCACGTCGGGGCCCTGTTCAGGGTCGTTGAAGAGTTCGGCCATGGCCGAGCCGTTGTTCGGGGGGCCGATCCCGACGAGCTGCCGGACGTCTTCCTCCCGGTCACCGCCGTCGAGGACCTCGAGGAGGTAGCGGGCGATGCAGGTCCCCATGGAGTGGCAGACGATGTCGACCGGGCCGGCGTAGCCGGTCACCTCACGCTTTTTGTGGATGTAGTCCTGGAGAGCGAGGGCGATCGTCTCCGTCCCGGCGCCCTGCAACGCGGTGTAATCGAAGTTCCAGATGGGCACCGCGGCCTCCGTGAGCGCCGGGGTGAGGCGGTTCCAGATGCCGGGATGGCTCCGCCAGCCGTGGACCAGGACGGCCGGGCATCTCGGGTTCATTCTCTTATGATCCGACGCCGCCCGCGATGTAGGTTTCGGCGGCAGGCACACATCGAGATCGGAGCGGATGGGCCCGGTTCAGCCCTGTACCCGGAGTCCCGGCCGATCTCCCGTCCCGGGACAGCGATCGCGACAACAGGCAGAACCCCAACTGCCGGCCACGGGGTTCACCACCCCCGGTACCTCGACCGCACCCTCTCCGGGAGGATGCTCTGCCGGAAGACCCACTCGAAGTAGCGGTCGGTCATCCCGGCGATGAAGTCCCGCGCGAGTTCCGCCGGCGTGGCGGTGGCGACGTATCGTGGGGAGACCCATGGTGCGTTGATGAGGTCCGCGTAGACCGGCGAGTCCTCGCGTTCGTCCTCGATGTCCTCGATGATCCGGTCGAAGAGGTACCGGAACATGAACCGGATCTTCTCCCGGTTCGAGAGGAGCCGCGGGTTTGTGTAGATGTGCGCCATGTTGAACTCCTTGAAGGCCGCGACAGAGGCCGACGCCTCCGCCGAGAAGGCGATGCAGTCGGCATCGTAACTCTCCGTGATGAGGTCGCGGATCAGGATATCGAGCACTTTTCGGTTGATATCGGAGAATGCGGCCTTCGTCCTCCCTTCGATCCCGAAGAGGTCCATGCAGTTCTCCGGGAATTCCTCGAGATCCCGCTCGCCGATCACCTCGACCTCGAGGGCGTCCGCCAGGTCGCGGCCGAGGTAGGAGATGCTGTCGGCGCACCGGACGACGCATCCCTCGGCGGTGAGGGGGAGGGCGTCGCCCCCGTCCTCGATCCGTTGCAGTTTCTCCGCAAACGAGTCCCATTCGGCCTCACCCTCGACCGTGAGAACGTGGTCGTTGGCCTCGCCGTTGTGGCAGAGGATCCCGTCCAGCACCTGCAGCGTGAGGTCGCAGTCCTCGACGACGTCGAGGAACCGGACGCTCTGGACGTTGTGCCGGAACCCCCCGAGACCGTGCCCGGCGCAGAGCTCGTTGAGGAACGTCTCCCCGAGGTGGCCGTAGGGCACGTGGCCGATGTCATGACCGAGGGAGATCGCCTCGATCAGGTCCTCGTTCAAGCCGAGAGCCCGCCCGATCGTCCTTGCGATCTTCGAGACCAGCTGGACGTGGAGGACGCGATGGGTGATGTGGTCGTTCTCGACCAGGTAGAAGACCTGGGTCTTGTCGATGTAGCGCGAGTAGGCCTTCGAGTGGACGATCCGGTCGGCGTCCCGGAAGAACGGCGGCCGGATGACCGGGTCTTCGGGTTTTTTGCCGGAACGCCGGAGGTAATCGGCGTTCCGGGTCGCCCGGGGCGAGAGGAGGGATTCGCGGTCGGCCATCCTCCGGGCCATCCGGTCGGCGATGTGGGGCGGGATCTCCATGGTATCCTCCAGTGAAGAGTTCTCGGCCGGGAAAGGGGATAGGGCTTTCTGTATCGGCGGGCGGGAGCGGATCCACGATGTCTATATCCCGAACAGACGAATCTCCCCGCATGTACCCGGAAGTCATCATCCACAACAGCGTGAGCCTCGATCACGCGGTGAGGGGCTTTGAGATCGATCTCGGGCAGCACTACGGCGCACTCCTGGCCCTTGAGCCGGGGGCGGTGCTCGCGGGGTCGGCCACCGCAAAGACCGGGATCGAGATGTTCATGGACATCAACGAGCCGGAGAAGGAGGCGGACCGGCACCGGCCCGAGGTGCGGCCGGACGACCCGCGCCCCGTCAGCGTCATCGTCGACAGCAGGGGCATACTCAAAGATCTGCTCCACTTCTACCGGAACATGGAGCATACGAAGGACGTCATCGTCCTTGTTGCGGAGACGACGCCGGAGGATTACCTCGACTACCTCCGCGAACGGGAGTACCCCTTCATCCGGTGCGGCAAGGACAGAGTCGACCTCAGGAGCGCCATAGGGGAACTCGGGGAGCGGTTCGGCATACGCCGGGTGGTCACCGACTCCGGCCCGGACCTAAACGACGTCCTGATCCGGGAGGGGATCGCGGATACGATCAGCCTGATCGTTCACCCGGTCATCGTCGGCGAGGGAGAGAAGAGACTCTTCGGCCGGGCCGGTGGACGGACGGCGCTCGAACTCCGGAAGGCCGTGCCGATGGAGCAGGGGACGGTGCACCTCGTCTACGCGGTGAAGAAGTAAGGGGTCGGCCTTCACTCCTTCTTTGCGGCTGCAAAGCCGGCGAGGAGAATCCCGAGGACGCAGAAGATCAGGCCGAGCGTCCCGGTGCTGAACCCGGTCGGCGCCGAGCCGATGAAGTAGTAGGGCGCGGCCGAGAAGTGCAGGACGAACGCGATGCCAACGAGAGAGATGGTGATTGCCAGTGTGCCGGTGTCGTTTCCCATGATTTCAGGAAGAGACGTGGGCGGGGATCGGTTATCCATCTTTTGTCCGGCTGCCGGCTGGAGTTGATCTTTGCCGGGCTGGATACGGCAAATTATCGGTTTCGGGACGATTCCGAAGGAATGGCGTTCCGAAACGTATATACCCGAGTAACTAACCTCTGTACATGACCAGATGATGGTAAAACGGTGCCTGCTTCTTTCCGGTAGAGGTATCGATCCCGCCGCTTGTTTAGATGATTTTTTCCTAGCAGGATTTGCCGTGACACCTCTGTATACTGACTTCGGAGAAGGGGCAACCATACTCATCGACGATTCATTGCACCATGAGGAACTTCAATGAGCGGGAAAACCGTAGAAGACTGTGTTAATGAGATTAACAATTTAGCGGACAAGGCCGGTCTGTCCAGGGAGATCTGCGCCTACCAGTATAGAAAGTACAAATGGATCTCGACCGCCCTGTCGCTGGCCATTCTGCTGTTCTCGGCATCCATCGCCTTCCTGAGCATCGTGGATCCCGATATCCTGGAATCGTTGTCGCTTCCTTTCCACGATCAACAGGACCTGCGAAACGTGATTGCGTTTCTCGGCTTCCTGATATTCGTGATCTCGTTCTCCGACAAGATCCTGAACCTGACTGCAACCATGAACAGGAACGAGCAGGGGGTGAGGATCTTTACGGACTTCATCCGGGACTGCCATACGTTCAGGGATGTGGGGTCAAAGGACTGCGACGAGATCTCGGCCGGCCTGAAACTGGAGTCGATCAAGGAGCAGTACAGCTACCTCAACCAGATGATGGCCGCGAACACGCTCTTCAGCAAGACGTTCTTAAAGATCAAAAAGTCGTATAAGATGAAGAAGCGGGTGAGCAAGATGCTCGACGAGGACCCCAATATCAGCATCGGTAAGTACTACCGGATGAGGATCTGGGACTGGCTGTTCTGAGAAGGCCGGTGTGAGGTTTAGGAAGGCGATGTTCTTATTTTAGGCAAATTTCGGCAATCATCCGCCTTCGCCCGCTCCTAGTCTCATCCTCTTCCTCACCGGTGCGTGAATACCCCTCTTCATCAATCTCCTCCGGAGATACCGACCACACTTGTCGGAATGATCAATACCAATAGTAATTGCTTCGTCGTTGAATGGAATATCAAGTGCCTTATCCAGACTCCAACATCATTCTGGATTTCATCCGCCAGATTCAGAAATTCAGTGACCATATCGTTCTTCAATCGATAAATTAACCGGATTGTAACATTATCTTCCAACCATACAAAATGGCATATCGTGTTTGACTACCATCCTCAACATAGGATTTAATTGTTGATATCAACGTTTGCTCAACGAAACGCCTAATCTACAATCATCAGTGTAATGTCTCTCAATTAAATTATAGAAAATAATATCAGAAATCTTATTTATCAGAAGATTAATTATCCAATTAAATGTATCTTTCAAGATTGAGGATTAAGAATTACCGTTCGATAGAAGAGTTAAATATTAACTTCGAAAAAGGGAAAAACGTAATTATTGGAAGGAATAACTCTGGCAAAAGCAATATATTAAGAGCGATTGACATCGTTTTGGGCGAGTCGTTCCCTGCTTACCATAAAACCCAGAACATCGTTGAAAACGACTTTCATGACGGAAACATTGAAGAACCAATCTATATCTTCTGTGAGTTAACACGAGATGCCGATGAGGAATTAAATTATGAAGAGATATACCACAACTGTTTCGGATTTTTTGTACATGGAGAGCATAAACAGTACCATCGAGATCTAAAATCAGGCATAACTTATGTTGAGGGCACCCCTTATCCACATAAAATAGATGAAAACAATTTTTGGGAGGGCCTCGAAGAAATATTCTCAATATCAAAAGATCACCCTCAAAGTAAGAATTACTATATTAACGGCAAGGCCCGGCCATTTAACCCATATGAAAACGAATTTGAAGATAAATACTCCTATGCTTTTGCGTTTAAAGCAAAAATAGGGCTCTGTTGAATTCCTTCCAGACAACGACAATCACGACTGTTTGTACTGCCTTCGTTAGGTTATGGAGGATCACTTTGATCTTGATCTCTTTGACCT
>JASUSO010000065.1 GCA_030446015.1 Methanobacteriota archaeon | reverse complement strand
GAGCGGTAACACGCGCTGTCCGAGTGGCTGAGAGGAAGTCGCTCTCGCCGGAGATCCCTCTTCCCGGATGACCCATCGGGGCTATGAGAACGAACGCTATCCAAGGACGAAGGCGACGGCCGGATAGAAGAGCACACTCACGGTGCATCCTTCCCGCGGGACCTCCGGATGAGGAAGTAGCCCACCGCGAGGACGATCACGGCTCCCAGGCCGCACCCGAGAAGCACGGGGCTGTAGAAGATGCTGAACGCACTTTCGGAACCGTGATACACCCGGAGATGCGCACGCTATGCCGCTACCGGCCAGGATGAAGGCCAGTAGGGCGATGCAGATCAGCCCTTTCCGGCCGGTACCGTTCATGAATTGCTTTTCTTTCATCGATTTTCACCTGCCGGCGCGTCCCGGGAGACCGATCCCGGTATTCATGACGGAAAAGTCAACGCCCTTCTATAAACCTTTTCTGTGACACGCATCTACACATCGGGTCTTTCCAATCGGTTTCACACCAAAAACAGGCCGCAACGGGCCGGGAACCGGGGCCGCGCTAAACAGTAGAAATTGAAACCACCCCAAACCGGAATCCTGATACAGGGGACTGTCCAACATTCTGGACATATGTCTAAAATATTGGACATCCGGGAGGACCATCTCAGGGTTCTCTCTCTCTTCACCCGGGGCTACGACCGCGAGATGTACATCCGGGAGGTCTCCAGGTGCCTTCCGATCAGCCGTGGAACGGCCCAGACGACCCTTGAATACCTTGAGGCAAAGCAGGTCCTCCGCTCCACCACCAGGGGCAGGACGCGGCTATTCTCCCTGCGCCGGGGCGATCATGCACGGGACTTCTGCACCCTTGCAGAAGTCTACCGGAGGATCTGTCTCCGGGAAGAGGAACCCTTCGTCGCCGGAGTTCTCAGTCGGGTCATCCCCCTTATCGAGGGATGCGGTGCTGTCTTCGGGAGCCACGCCGAGGGGACCGCGGACGAGGAGTCCGACCTCGACCTTTTCGTCGCTGGAGAATGCCGGGTGGAGGAGATCGAGAGAGTCGGGAAGACCTACGGCATCAAGATTCACCTCACCGTCTACCCGGTGGAGATCTTTGATCGTAGTCTCCACACAGACCCCTTTCTCCAGGAAGTGCTCCGGAACCATGTGCTGATCAAAGGCACCGAACACTTCGTCGAGAAGGCGGTGGGATGATGGACCAGCTCGTATGGTGCGGCCGTATCAAGAACGGGATCTCCCTTACCGCCCCGAACGAGACCCTGGCGTCGGCATACCTGGAGAAGGCCGAAGAGGCCCTTGAGACGATGCAGACGATCACCGCTCACGACTGGAGGATAACGACCGCATACTACGCGATGTACTTCTCCCTCTACGCTGTCCTCACACGAACCGGGATACGGTGCGAAAACCACTCCTGCACCATCCTGCTCATGGAACGGCTTCTCTCTGATTACTTCACTCCGGAGGAGGCGACACTCGTGGAAAAGGCAAGGGGAGCACGGGTCGACGCCCAGTATTATGTCTCGCGAGAGATCCCCGATCTCTTCTGCGACGAGTTGATCCAGGCCGCTCCCCGGTTCCTGGTGAAATGCACGGGCATCGTCGGGGCGATGAGCGAGAAGACCATCAGGGTCCTGAGGGGGCGCCTAGCGGAAGCGTTGCAGGGAGAGGGGTAAGGGGGATCGCCACCCCGCTCACCTACCGGAACCACCGATGCCGCGAGCCGGGAACCGGGGACAGGAATAGCGATCCACCCCGGCGACCGATGAGACGGCCTACGTTATTTCGTCTGCCGGGGGTTCTCCAGTCACGCGGAAGTATCAGAAAGGAATCTGCCGGCGCCCGCATCCCCGGCAGCCCGAAGAGTTGACTCCTGGCACAGAAATCACTTATAGCGCGACAACAAGCTCTTCGATCAGGAGGGGGGCCGCCTATAACGAGAGAGAACCATGAGACAACCATTAATACTAAGGGTCGCCGCTGTGCTCCTGGTGGTGCTCGCCGGGATCGCGCCGGCGGCCGCCCTCGACGATCTTACGGCCGATCCTGCACGGATCGAGGAGATGACGTATGACCTCTGCACGTTCGAACGGGCGCTGGGGTCAAAAGAGCGGACTGCAGCGGCTACCTACATCGCCACCGCGATGGAGGAGCGCGGGCTCTCGGTCAGCACCGGGAGATTTTCGTACGCCAACTGCTACTTCGACCCGCCGCTGGCCCTCTCCTCAAACATCATCGGCGTCAGGGAGGGGGCGAGCGACCGGATCGTCGTTATTTCGGCGCACTACGACACCGCCGTCCCGGAGACTCCCGGCGCCGACGACAACGCCGCAGGCGTCGCAACGATGCTCGAGGTCGCCAGGATCCTCAACGCCACTCCCCTGAATCAGACGACCTACTTCATCGCCTTCGGCGGCGAGGAGACCGGGCTTGAGGGGAGCACACGGTGGCTCGCCGACAACCCGGACCTCCACGACCGGATCGTCGCGGCGATAAACCTCGACTGCATCGCCTCCGGGGATCGGCTGCTCGCAACAGCGCTCCCTCAGCACCGGTGGACCCTCGATCTGCTCCCGCCGTGCATCGAGGAGACGCCGGCGCGGCTGCTCGACGCTGCACGGGGAGACGAACACGCCTTCCGTGCCGCCGGGATACCGGCGCTCCGGCTCTACGAGCGCGACAGTCATGCGATCATCCATACCCCCGACGACCGGCCGGAGAGGCTCAACTACACCCTTGCCGCGGAGTGTGCCGAGATCGTCGGCGGGATGATTTTGGGAATTGATGCGGCCAGCGATGCGCCGGAGATCAATCTCTCGGTCGAGAACGGAACGGTCACCTTCAGAACCCCCGATGACGCGCCGGTCGAGGTGATCGTCGACGGCACCAGCCTCGGGGTGCTCCCGTCCGGATCGGTCACCCTCCCGGGAGGGTCCCACGTTGTGCAGGCGGCCACCTACGGCCCTACCGGGGCGAAAGCGGTCGCGACGGTCATGGGGGAGGGGGTAGAGATCGTGCCGCCGGCGGTATCCGGGAGCGTCATCACCATCCCCTGGGGGGACGAAGCCGGACCGGACGAAGGCCCTCCAGTCCTATTCACCTTTGCGGCCGTCCCGCTCTCCTACCGCCTCGAACGGCCAGAAGTGGTCGCCCGTGCCGACGGTTACTTCGACGGGATCCTGATCCGGGATCTTGAGGACGGCCAGACGGTCAGCCCGGTCCCGGGGCCGCACTCCTTCACGGTCGTGGCCTACGGACCGGACGATGCGGTCCTTGGGGCCGACCGGGCCGACTTCTCCATCTCGAGCTACGGGATGGTCGACCTCGACGGGGGAATTTTGCAGGTCGATGAGACCGGCGGGGCAACCTGCTCGGCATCGGCTCGAACCTACACCCGCACCTACACTCCCGGCGAGCGCTACCGTATCGTGGTGGGGTGCGACTACCGGGACACCGCGGATGCGTTCCTGCGGGCAGCGGAGTTCCGGGTGGATGGTGATGGTGGCATGAATAGCGTTCGGAAGTTCTTTGATCTGCCGGTCCTCAACGACTCCCAACGACAGGAGATCGGGTTCTGGCTGGAGCCGGAGGGGCCCGGGGTCTATCAGTGGACCATCTCCTGTAGCGAGGGGGACAGAGGTGGCGCGGAGACCGGAAGCCTCGTCCTCAGCTGATCCGGCTACCCGGGGGCCGGCCGGTACCCCTGCAGCAGCGACCCCTCAGTCATCAGGCTCTTCCCGGCCCCATAGCGTCGATCAGGCTCTTTACGAGGCTTGCAACCCGGGCCCCGGTAGCTTCCGGAGAGCCCCCGTCCCCGTCCGGCGGCACGCAGCGATCGACGGCGAGGGGCCGGAATCTCGGGATAACGTCCCGCTCGTCGTAGATGACATGCACTATCCTCCGCTCTCCGTCGACGTCGGCAGTCCCGGCCTGGCCGATGACGAGCGACGTCGAGCCGCACCGGACCGTCCCGAGGATCACGTCGGTGCCGACCGTGAACGCGGCGGAACTCCCGGGCTCCCCGGCGACCGTCCCCTCAAAGCGCCATGTAGAAGGAAGGGCGACGGCGAACGTGCCCGACTCGTTCTTGACGAACGCCCGGGCGTCTTCCGCAACGGGGCCCGGCACCGGTTCGAGGTCGAGCACGAACTCCCGGCCGGGGAGGCGGAGCGTCACCGGGCCCCCCAAACCCGCGTCGGCGACGAACGCCGCCGGGTCGGCGGTCACGAGGTCGTACTTCCGGAGGGGCGGAAGGCTTGTGAGGTTCGGCCGCGAGGCAGGCGGAACCGGGCTGAAGTACGCAGGATCGGTCATGACCACGTGCATCGCAGGGCCGGACGGCAGCCCCGGCGCCACCACGCACCCGGCGTCGGGGAACGTCACGTTCTCATCGAGCAGGATCAGACCGGGGTGCTGCCGTGCGATCTCCTCAGTGATCGGAACCCTCTGCGGGGTTTCAATGACCGGATTGTACATCGACATGTCCCGGGGCCCGGCCCACTCGTCGAAGGTATCGAGCCAGTTCGTGGTGCCCCCGGTGGAGGGCGCCGGAGCGGCGGCGGAACCCGCCGGGAGGAGGAGCGCCAATATCAGGAGTATTTTGATTGCCTGCATACCCGGTCACCTCATTGGTTGAGAGGGATCTCGACATTCATCTATAAACGATTTCTGTGGCACGCGTCTACGCGTCGGGACCTGCCGGATTGGTTCCACCTCAGAAATCGGTACCCTCACCCGCATCAGTACTTCATGTACATCCCGAGCACCGCCGATCCGCCATCGGCCGTCGGGATGAGGGCCACGACCCTGCTGTACTCGTCCAGCCGCTACGTCGACGTCCATGACGCGGCTCCGTCCTCATCGAGCCTCTCCACCCGGAGGAGGGCGGCGCCGTAGTCGTTTCCGGCAAGGACCGCCGAGAGGTACCCGCCGTCAGGGGTCCAGGTCACCGGAGATGAGGCGTTGATCGTGCTCCGCCGGAGAATGCTCCCGTCCTCGCCGAGCGAGACCTCCAGAACTCCCGCCGGCTCCGCACCTGTGACCCCGGCAAGCAGGCCGTAACCGCCGGCCGGGTCCTGCCGGGCCGCCGAGAGGAGGTACCGCTCCCCGGG
The DNA here is from genome assembly GCA_030446015.1 of Methanobacteriota archaeon. Lineage (GTDB taxonomy): Archaea > Halobacteriota > Methanomicrobia > Methanomicrobiales > Methanoculleaceae > Methanoculleus. Next base: position 7,439 of record JASUSO010000065.1, on the reverse strand, counting down.
GCCACCCTGGACCGTCGTGTTCCAGGCCGGTCCACCACGGTCGTCGAACTTCGCCGCTGTGATGGCTCCGGGCGCCCCTGCTGCCTCCCCGGCGACGAGGAACCCTCCCGCCGAGTCCAGGACGATGACCGGGATCGAACCCGGACTCACTCCCCCGGCCGGCTCCTGCCAGGCGACGGTGCCGCTGCCGTCAATCTTTGCAACCTGATCGCCCCCGACCGCTATCCAGCCCCCGGTGTCCGAGGGTGCGATCGCCCAGTACTCTCCCCCCGCGGCAAGGTCCGTGCGGTGCCGTTCACGCCCTTCTGCATCCGTCAGGATGACGAGGCCGCGGGAGGCCGCGACGGCGAACCCTCCTGTACCGGCAGGCGCGATCCCCGTCCCGCGGCGATCTTCCGACGCCGGGTAGGTCCTATCCCATGCCACCGCCCCTTCCCGCTCGAGGAGGATAACCCGCGGCGTCGGGTGGAGCTCGCCTACATCCGAGACCGAACCGGCGATCGCGTAGCCGTCGGGGACCTCGACGATGGAGAATGCTTCGTCGAACCTCCCGCTGTCGATGACAGTGAACCACTCCTGGTCCCCGGCATCGTCCAGTTTCAGCACCCAGACGTCCCCTTCCAGCGTACGATGGCCCGGGGTCAGCGGCCGGTCGAGGCATCCGGCGGCGACGGTCAGCAGGATGAACGCGGCAACCGCCGCGAGGGTCTGGAGGTTTCTTTCAGTTGGTATCATCGGTTCGTGCTCCCCGGTGAGTTGTAAAAATGTTTGATACGGAGTATAGCGCTCAGAAATCATATACGCTCCCAAGGACAGCAAACCCGTCGTCCGACGTCCGAATGATCGAGACGACCGATCTATCATCCCCGATGTCGTACGATGCATCCCACGCGATCATTCCCTCGCCATCGAGTCTGATGACGTGAAGGGAAGAGCCCGGATAGCTCAGCGGTTGGAGTCCGATAAACTCGGGAACGATAAAACCGGCATATGCGTATCCACCGTCTTCCGTCGCGACGATGACCCGGGAGACATTTACCGGTTTTTCCCCGATCAATCTGCCGTCCGCGGCGAGAGAGGCTTCGGTCGTCTCCGTAAACCGCCCGTCAGCCGTTTCATTCCCTGCATCCAGGACAGTGCCATAGACGAGATCGTAGGTTCCGGCAGGAGAGATGCGGACAACGTAGAGTTCATCGCGCGACCTGCTCCCGAGCGTCTCGTCCCAGACGGTATTTCCCTCGGCATCGAGTCTCGCAACCCATACATCCGCTCCGGCGGTCCCTCCTGCGATGAAACCTCTCAAGGGTACCGCGGCGATCGTACCGACGTTCCGGTCGGTTTCAAACGCTGCAGTCCATGCGATCTCCCCGTCCTCGCCTACCCTGACGATCCTGGCATCCCCGGCTGCGGCATACCCCCCGTCCGGCGCCCCGACGACCTTCCACCAGTCGCTCCCCCCGCCGAGCGGCGTGCTCCAGAGGGCGTTCCCATTTTCATCCACCCGTGTTAGAAACCCAGAATACGTGGCAACGACGTATCCGCCGTCCGGTGCCTCGACCAGCGAGCTGCCGTAATCCGGCGACGTACCGAAGGTCATGGTTGATATGACATTCCCGTCTCCGTCGAGAGTAACGATGCGGGGGACCGGGCCGTTCCCATCGGCGTTCGTTCCCGTGCCCGTGATTGCGTACCCGCCGTCGCGGGTCTGAATCATCGCCTGCCCTCTGCCGTTTGGGTCGCCGTCAATGATCGCAGTCCACTGGAGGGATCCGTCCGAATCGGTCTTGAGGACCCATGTGTCCAGAGTGAGGTCTCTATGCCCCCTGTCAATGCATCCGGCAAAGAACGGTATGGTTAGCGCTAAAAGAAGAATGAGTATTGCATACATTGCACTTCTTCGGGGATAGTGAAAGGTTGTGGTCTCCATAATTACAGCCTGTTTTCCCAATTTCTCATTTACTCAAACTAAAAAAGAGATTACTGTTGAATGTAGGGTACCGACATGACAAGCTGCCCGATATTCGGGTTGCTGTTGTAAGTGTCGATATCATGGTTCCAGATATTGCTGGTGTAGATCACGGAGGTCTTGGGCCTGTACTGATACCCATGAATTCCGTAGAGCCAGGCATATGTGTAACCATCATTCCAACAATAATTGAAGTAGATCTGGGAGCCCGTTACATCAAACAAGGCACGGTCTTCAAGAGTCCCGTAATATAAAAGCCTGAATGCATCGTACTCGATATCCGTCACCGGGCTCGGGTGATCCTCGTCATAATAGCGCAGCTGATATGTGGTCGGGCTGCCAGGCCAGACACCCACTTCATAGAGGTTATTGCCTCCATTTACTGAGTAAGGTAGATTTGCACCGTCAAGTCCGGTTCCGCCGTACACATCCGGCGAGCACTGGGCCAGGATGAACGTATCCCACCTGTCTGTTTCTGCAAGCATCTTGTCCATATCTTCCTGACAATCCGCAACACCAAGGATCTGCGGCTGGACGATCAGAGCGTCCTCCTCCCGAAGATCACGCTGTTCCATCAGTATTTCGTCACACACTCGTCTGAAATGCTCACCGACAATCACTTCCTTCAGAACGGTTCGGTCCTTCTCGTCAGGTTGAACATCTGTGGTCTTCTCCAGAATAGAGATAATGTCCTCAAGGTTTTGGTCATATTTCTCCATGATTTCCGATAACAATTCAGAACATCTCACTGAACTCGCACGATCGGACACCATTAAATCCTCTGCGGTAATCACACGGATGTTTTCGTCGATAGGTTTGAATAACCCCTGGATTTTGGCTTGATCTTCGATACAGATCGGATCGTTTTCCGTCCAGGCACTCACTGCAGGCACCACCACGCTCACCAGCATTACTGCCAAGAGCATAGAGAGAGCTCGCATTCCGATTCTTTTTTCCATGTTTTCTACCTCTTTGCTCGTTTTGGTTTCCGGAGGCAGAAGAGGCACACGTTTAAGTACGCAGAATGCGTACGTTCCCTTTGCCTCCGGGCTTGCGGGGTGCGTCATCCAGGGCGTCGACCGGGGATGGGCGACCCCCGCACACAAACGGGTACCGCACGCGGCACCCAACGCGATTTTGAGTCGTTAGAATATATAAAATCAGCAGCCATCGTTCGGTTTTTTCCGAAATCATCTTAAACCTTCTCATTGTGGGGCGATCGCACGGCAGTGTGCCCCCGTCCCCGCCAGGGGATGTGCCCGAAAGGATGCACTCACCCGATCTCTGGAGAACCGGTTCGGAACAGAAAAACCCAAACCTTTTCTTCGCTGAGGGGGGAGAATGGTACCTCCCGAGATTTTCCCCCAGTCGGCCTCTAAGGCCGGATAATAGCGGGATAGGGTGGCCCGAGGCCAGGCGGTGACGCCCAGACTGATGTTGTGGTTCAGTTCACTTCCTCCGACTTGCCTCCCCCGTGGAAAGAGGCGATGCATATCGAGCACGGGCGACGGGGACTCCCCTTCAGGGCCATGTCGTCAGGACCACGTAATACGCACCCTCGTACTCCATGAGCGGGTACAGCCCCCTCCCCTCTCGGGGACCGTAGGCATCATGGAGCGCCTTGCTCTCCGTGTACGAGACCTTAGTTCCCCCGATGACACGTTGATCCCGGTAGCCCCACTCCCACGCCGAGGGGTTCCGCTCCTCACCCCGGATGACTGCGGCGAGTTCGGGGTGCTGTTCGAAGTCCTGCTCAGTCAGGGGAACGATCACGCTTCCCCCCGGCTCCGCTCTCTCCATAACGTAGAACATCGGCTGTTCCCCAGAACTCTCGTGAGCGTAGATGATGAGGGCGTCGGCGAGCATGAGGCCGAGCGCGATGGCGATGACGCTGGCAAGACCACAGGCGACGACGAGGGCCGCCGTTTTGAGCCGGTTCCTTGATTTCGGATTTTTATCTTCTTCCATTCCAATAGCACCTGTTTTGACCCGATTTTAGGGGATCAGGATGAGAAAGTAGTAATACGCACCCTCGTATTCGATGTACGGCTGGTTTCTCGCCTCGACATCGGGACCAAACGACTCGATAAGTACTTCCCGTTCCAGGTATGTCACCGGAGCGCTCCCAATCGTTCGCTCGTCGAGGACACCGTACGGTGTGTCTCCCGAATACCAGGCACCGGGACCCCGGTTGTCGCCCCGGATTGCGGAGTCGAGCGCCGGGTGCTGCTCGAAGTCTTTCTCGGTCAGGTGGATGATCGATGCATTTTCCGGCGGCAGTTCGCCCCTGATCTCCCAGACGTCCAATCTCGGGGATCCACCGCTTGCTTCGAGCCAGTTGAAGAGGGCGGTGCACATGAGCACAACCATCGCAACGAGGAGGATGACGCCGATGAACGCCAGAACCCCCTCGATAACCAAACGTCTGTCATGTTTCGATTTCATGTGACCTCCTTTATCCCTTTCGCCCGATCCTGCCAGAAAGAGAACGCCCCGGATCCTTCCGGCGGCCCCAATTCTTCTTTTCTGACGCATGCTGCCCGGGGTTTCCGTACCACCAAACCACCCGGTAACAATTTAAAAAGGTGGTAGGGGTGAGACTCGCATCGGCTCCCATCAGGAGTGATAGTTCGCAACTGTCCATTTCGTCTCCCGGATTCTCCTTGCGTTGTCGTGATCGGCATCCCCGTGGTAGTCGTCCGATGAAAATTCAGTGGTACTCATCAACTCATTGAAGTAACTGTATGTCACGGTATTCTTGAGGTTGAGGGGAGGAGAAAACGGTTGATACCACTGGTAGGCCCTACGGTAAGACGGGATCGTCCGGTTTTCATCCAGCTCCTGGTGACCGGTATCAAAGAGGTGCCCCAGTTCATGGATGCTCACGCACCTGCGGCCGTGTGTGGTACCCAGGTACAAGATGTCGTCAGGGACCATCTGAGCCCAGGCATGCCGATGATGATATGGGTAGTAGCCGTAAGTAGCCCCCTGTGCAGAACCATCTGCATCGTAACCACCAACATACAGTGCAATATCTGCGGCCCAGAGATCAAGGTCGGTGTTCGGATAGATCGCTTGGACCGCAACAACGGGGTTGCTCGTGATGTTAGAATGGTTTGAGAGTTGAACCCGCTTTGAATCGGTATACGCCATTACACAGAGCGCCACCCTAATATCGTCCCGGTCAAACTGCCGGTTCGCTTCGGCTACGATATCCTGAGCGACTGTTTTCCAGTTGTCCTGATCCTGGTAGAACTGGTTATCGGTAACCACCAGCAGATTGACCGTGGCATACTGGTCCTGGAGTTCTCTCATGGAAGATTCCAGATTCTCGGGAACTTCGATCGGAGTGTATCCTTCCGGGGGCGTGAGCGTCCCGTAATCGATAAGACTCCATTTTTCAGGATTTTCAATATCCCGAGAGCTGTAGATGACATGCAGAGGCGATGCTTCTCCCTTTGCGCGCGCTCGCGACTCGACCGGGGTGATCCAGAATGTTTCGTTACCGAAGGTTACACTCCCGACGAGGACGTTTTTCCCGGTCGTCAGGAGAACATCGCTCCCGCCAACGCCGACGATCACCCCCTCGTACGAGTCGATGCCGTCGTCGATCTGCTCAAAATCCATCCTGTGCAGTTCGGCCTGGTACTCCTTGCCGTGGACCCGGAGGGGGAGTACACCCCGTATCTGCTTGTTCAGTGCAGCATGATCGAACGTCACGAGATCGTACCGGGTAATGCCCTTCGGGATATTCAGCTCTTCTGGAGCGTTGATTCCGGATGCTCGCATATCGGATACCGATGTAGTACCCGTGATGAGTACATCCATAGAATCCCCGATGACCAGGACCGGCTCGCTGCTATCTGCGGGAAGGGTCCCTGTGACATCCTGGGCGCTCACCGCAGACACAACCCCCACGCCCACCAGCAGCAGCGCCGTGAGCAAGGAGAATACCCGCATTCCAGTTTTCCGTTCATTTCGTTTTCCTCCAGTTTCTGTCCACGGAGGCAGGAGAAGCACACGTTTAAGTACGCAGAATGTGTACATCCTGTTGCCTCCGGGCTTGCGGGGCGCGTCATCCGGGGCGTCAACCGGGGATGGGCGACCCCCGCACACAAACGGGTACCACATGCGGCACCTTACGCATTTTGAGGTCATTAAAACATATAAAATCAGCAGGCATCGTTCGGCTGGAACCGAACACATCATAAATCTTCTTATGGCAGGACAATAATCCCCGCCCCTGGAGACAGGACCCGCCGACACCCACAGTCCCGGACAGCCACACCCCTCCCCTCTACGCGGGCGAGGCGCCCTCTGTGCGAGGAACACGCCGCAATCCCGAAAAACCCCGCTCTAAAACCCGGGCAGGCTCCCGCTCGCTCACTGCACCCCATACCCCCCGAGCAGAACCGTAAAGGGGTACCGGCGCCCACCTTGATGAACCGGACGGAGCGGTGCCCTCATGAACGGCGCGATCACGGACTTCCTGATAGTCGCTGACCAGATCTTCATCCTGGTCCTCCTGATTGCCGCAGGCTACGTCGCCGTCGCGACGAAGATCGTCGATCCCCGGGCCACCCGGGGGCTCTCGGGGCTCCTCATCAACATCACCATCCCGGCGCTGATCGTCGCCTCGATGCAGGTCCCCTTCACCCCCGAGCGCCTCACCGGCGCCGAGACCCTGGTCCTCGCGACCGGGGCGCTCTACGTCTTCTCGTTCGGACTCGCCTGGGCGGTCTCGAAGGCCATGCGGGTCACGGCCGCGGAGGAGGGGGTGCTCCAATTCGCGATCGTCTTCGGGAACGTCGGGTTCATGGGGTTCCCGGTCGCCCTGACGCTCTTCGGGGAGGAGTCGCTCTTCTACGTCGCGATCTTCAACCTCGTCTTCAACGTCCTGGTCTTCTCGGTCGGGATCGCGATGCTGACCGGAGGAAGGGGAAAGGGGTTCGACCCGCGACTGCTCGCGAACCCCGGTATCGCGGCCTCCGTCGTCGGGCTCGCCCTCTTCCTCGGCTCGGTCGAGATCCCGAGCCCCTTCATCGACTCGATCGACCTCCTCGGCGGAGTGACGACGCCGCTTGCGATGATCATCGTCGGGGCGATGCTCGCGACCTTCCCGGCCCGGGAGATGGTCGGGAACTGGCGGATCTGGGCGGCGAGCGCCGTCCTCCTCCTCGCCGTCCCGGCGGCCTACTGCTACCTCCTCGCCCCGGTCTTTGCCGACCCCTACATCAACGGGATCATGATCACGATGGCCGCGATGCCTGCCGCTGCAAACACCGTCATCTTCGCGGAGCAGTACGGCGCCGACTCAAAGCTCGCGTCGCAGATCGTCTTCGTCTCGACGATCGGGTCGCTCGTTACGATACCGCTGATCGCGACGGTGATGCTGTAAGAGCCTACTCCGCCCCGGTCCGACCTGCGACGTCGGCCGCGACCAGGACCAGCGCCACCCCGCGACGATGACGAG
>JASUSO010000064.1 GCA_030446015.1 Methanobacteriota archaeon | reverse complement strand
CCGCGCGGACAAGAGCCGGATCGACATCAACGACGAGTATGCCCGGATGTGGCGTGGAACCCGCGAAGAGACCCTCGCGAAGAAACTCTACGACTACGACATCACCATCCTCGACGGCGACCACTTCTATGCCTGCTACGAGACGAAGAAACTCGCGCGGACGGACGTCATGGTCAAGTGGCCCGACGGCGTGAAGAAGTACCTCACCCTGAACGCCATCCCCATCCTCGATCAGAACGGCGAGATCGAGATGGCATTCTACGTCTGGAACGACTGGACGGAACAGCGGGAGAGAGATGACCAGATCCGCGAACTGATGGAGACCGCGAAGCGGGAGAGCGAGAGGCTCGGAGCGAGCGCGAAAGAACTCGGAGACGCGCTTGCCGCCATGGCAAAGGGCGACCTGACGGCGTTCGTGCAGGCAGAGGCCGACGATCCGCTCCATGAGGTCAAGAAAGACTACAACGCCTCGTTGACCGCTATCCGCGCGCTCCTCGCCGACGTTGCAAAAGCCGTCCACCAGGTGGACATGACGACGAAGGAGGTCAGCAAGAGTACCGACGAGATCATCAGGGCGACGGAGCAGGTCGCCGTCTCGACACAGCAGTCGTCAGAGGACGCACGCCGCCAGCTCGAGAAGATCGAGGAGATCGGGATGGACATCAACGATCTCTCGGCATCCATCGAAGAGATTGTAAGCACGTCGCAGTCGGTCATGGAACAGGCTTCGAAGGCTTCCAAGGAAGGGAACGACGCGGCAGCGCTTGGTGAAGTCGCGACGAAGAAGATGCAGCTCGTCGAGGAGATCTCCACGCAGACCGTCGGCGAGATCAGCACCCTCAACAGCCAGATGCGGGAGATCAACAACATCGTCAAGTTGATCGCCGACATCGCCAACCAGACCAACCTCCTCGCGCTGAACGCCGCAATCGAGGCCGCCCGTGCCGGAGAGCACGGCCGCGGATTCGCCGTGGTCGCCGGCGAGATCAGGAACCTCGCCGGAGAGTCCAAGCGCGCGAGCCAGGACATTGAGGACCTGATCCGGACGATCCAGGCCAGCACCGAGAAGACCACCAACTCGATGCAGGCTTCTCACCAGGAGATCCAGGCAGGCATCGAGAGCGTCAACAAGGTCATCGTGGGCCTGAATCGGATCGTCGAGAGCGTGGAAGTGGTCACCCGGGGCATCTCCGAGATCACCAAGGCCACCGAGGATCAGGCGCACTCCACCAACAACGTCATGCAGAAGATGGACGAGTCCACCCACATGACCAAGGAGAGCCTGAACCGCACCGAGGATATGGCGGCACTCGCCGAAGAGGTCAGCGCATCGACCGAGGAAGTCGGAAGCGCGTCCCACGAACTGGCAAACATGGCCGAACAGCTCAAGCAGGCAATGACGCAGTTCAAGCTGAACTAGAGGGGAACGATGGCAGCATCCGTAGACGTGGTAGAGTTCCAGCTTGGGGAGGAGCACTACGCGCTGGATATCCAGATTGCACGAGAGATCGTGGAGATGATGCCGATCACTCCCCTTCCCCGTGCTCCCGACTACCTTGCGGGCGTCATCAACCTGCGAGGCGAGATCACGAATATCATCGATCTCCGCGACCTTCTCGGGCTCCCCGCATCGGAGGAGACCGAGAACCGGAAGATCGTCGTGCTGATGCCGGACGTAACGAACGGGTCAAACGTAGGGATCATCGTCGACGATGTTCACAGCGTCGTATCGGTCAGAAGCGAACAGATCGAACGCATCAGCGACGGCATCACATCGTCCATCAGCAGTTACGTCAAAGCAATCATCAAGATGGGGGACGGGGAAGACGGGAAAGCCAAGACCCTCATCATCTGGCTCGATATTCAGAAAGTCATCGGCGATCTCGGTGGCGATCTCGGAAGCCACTAGATTGCTTCCACACATCAACACTCAGCATGAGCAGGTCATTCCATGGATGAATTCGCATCGCTTCAGAGAAGCATTGAGAGACTGGTCAGAATCAAGTGCTCGAACTACAAGGAAGACTACATCAAGCGGCGCATCCTCTCCCGGATGCGCCTGACGAACACGGCGGACTTCGAGGCATACCACAAATACCTCCTCTCAAACCCGCAGGAAGCCGACCTGCTCAGGAACGCACTCACCATCAACGTCACCAAATTCTTCCGCGACCCGGAGGTTTTCGAAGTGATACGCCGGGAGGTGCTGCCGGATCTCGCCCACCGCAAGGGCTCAATCAGGATCTGGTGCGCCGGCTGCGCCACGGGTGAGGAACCCTATTCGCTCGCCATCCTCGCCCACGAACTGATGGCCCTCCACAAGAACGTCAGCGTAACGATATACGCGACCGATATCGATACCGTGGTGCTCCAGAAGGCCATGGCCGGGGTCTATGATAGGAAGGCGCTCGAGAACGTCGATGAAAAGAGGCTCCGCAAGCACTTCATCAGCCACGACGACGGCACGTTCGAGGTCCGTCTCCATCTCAAGAGTCTGGTCAGGTTCCGGGAGCACGACCTGATGTCGGGCGTCCCCATCGCCCGGTACCTCGACGCCATCACCTGCCGCAACGTCACCATCTACTTCACCGAGAAGCAGAAGAACGATCTTGCGCACCTTTTCTACTCTGCGCTTGCCGCCGACGGCTACTATATCATGGGCAAGACCGAGTACCTGGGAAGAGAGGTTGAGCACCTCTTCGTACCGTACAACAGTATGCAGAAGATACTCCGCAGAGCCGCCTGAGCGTCACCAGAGGTAACCGGATTCCACGTCCGTCTCTGTCTCCTCAAACTGCGACATCCGGTGCATGAAGGCTTTTTTAGCCTGATACCGCTTCAACTCAGAGAAGAGCAGGTAGAAGTTTACGCCGACGACAACGATGATGAGCGTCAGGCTGATCCAGAGCTGGCTGCCGCTCTGGGTTGTGATGAAGGTCGCCGCAAGAAGCACCACGAAGGAGATCAGGTAAAATATCACCCACGTGCGGACCTCATTGATATCCATGCTCTCACAGGAGAGTGGTTTCACTCCGTATTAACGGTTCCGTTTTAGAAACTCAATCGTGGAGAAGTGTTTGGAAAAAGTCCAGTCAACGCAGCCAGCAGGCCTTCTTCCCGCCGACTTCCGGCCGGGGATGTGAGATCAAACTTCGAAGGACTTTTCATCCTGTACATCCCTTTAAATCTGTGGATAAAGGCGACGTATTCAGCATCCTTGCCGCCCTGATTATCGTCTCCGTGCTTGCGCTGGCCATTCGGCCGCCCGTAGCGGAGGCGGGGCCGGAGATCCCCAAGATCCCAACCCCGACGCCGACCGTCACCCCCGCCCCGACACCGGCCATGCCGCCCGAACCGATCAGGCTCTCCTACACGACCAACGTATGGAGCTACCCCATCTGCCATCTCCCCGACAACCTCACGAAGTACGGTGGTTCCGACCCCCCGTGGAGGAGGGGAACGCAGGAGATCATCCCGTTCGCGTACATCGAGGAGGGGCGAGGTGGTATCACCGAGGCATTCCATGTGCCGTACGCGGTGTGGCGGCTCAACTGTAGCGTCTCCTCGACGATACGGCCGGCGGCAGCACATTTCAGGATGGCGCTTGTGGACCTTGAGAGCGGAACCATCGTAGAGGGAGCCGACATGCATTACCCCGGCGGCATCATCAAAAACGTCGAGAGGGGAGGAAAGGACTTTTACCTCATCGTCAGTGTGGACGACGTGGACTCGTACCGCATCACCCTTGAGACGCTCCCCGAATACTACGATAACCCTCTCGGATGACGCCCGGCGATGCGGTTTGTTGTTTCGGGGATCGTCAGATCTTCTCGACGGTCACCCTGACCCGATCGCCGGCCCGCACGCCGTGCCCCTTGGGGACATCGATGTTGAACCAGAGCACCTCCGGGTTTTCGTGGTTCTTGTCCTGGGACATGAGGCAGTCTTTGTGTTCGTTGATGTTGGCCACAAACTCGACGGGTGCTTCGAACTCAATGATCTTCATGCCGTAAAATAGAGCATACCAGGATAAAATTATGATGCACGGGAGGTGACCCGCCACGTCGTACTGTTCGAATAGCTCCAGCGCCGGATATCCAGCTCGTCGCAGATCTCGGAGAGGATAGCAAGATTGATGCCGACCTCCTTTGCGGAGAGGCCGAGATCGGTCGCGATGTACTTGGATTTGAAGTAGGATTTGCCGGCACGCAGACCTGCCTTGAGGTGGTGCAGGATCCTCCGCTGTGTGTCGCTATATTTCTCTTTGATACGGTCTTTTGTCGACATCGCCTGATTCCCTCGTGCGCAAGTGCTTTTTGTCCAGAGCGATATTTAAATCTACCCATTTGTCCCTGTAGAATATTGCAATCGATATACTAATCGTTGTATATAATTAAACATCGGCGTGCCGATCGGCGGGGCAGAGCGCATCATCTGCAGCGGGAGAACACAGCACGGTCACCGTGAGCGCGGATACCAGAGGGGGAAGGAGTGCTTTTGGCATCCCTGCCCCCCGGTCTCGAACGGCCGTCACCTCCGGTTTCGTCCGAAAACGACGACGATTCCGGCGATTGCTGCGGCCAGGATGGCGCCGACGATCGAGAGAGGAGCGGCCTGTGTCGTGCTCCCGTTGACGTTGACCTGTGCCGCCTGGATCGGCGTGAACGTCGGCAACTCGGCCGTGGCAGTCTCCGCCGGCGTCGTCTCCGGTGTCGCCTCGTCCGTCTCGACGACGATCAGGGGGGCGCTCTCGTTGGTCGTGTTGCTGCCCGTCACGGCCGGGGTCTCCCCTGGTGTCTCATCCTCCACCGTCCCGGCCGGAGTATCCTCCGGGGTCGCGTTCTCCATCGCCCCGAACAGGGTTTCTTCAGGAGTAATGTCCTCTGTAACCTCGGGCGGAATCTCGTCGTCTAGCGTCTCGTCCGGCGTGATCTCAGGGGTTGCTTCGTCGGGGGTCGTCTCCTCGGTCGGGGTCTTGTCGGGTGTCGGAGGGAGCGTCCAGGTCAGAGGTTCCGTGGGTGGCGTGCTCTGGGCTGCGGCGGGGAGCACACCAGCCGCTGCCGTCATAAGCAGCACGACCAGGAGTGCTCTCCATGCCCGTGGGTTTGTGGTCATGAGAGCCCACGTAGGAAATAAACCTATTTTTATATTTCGGTCACCGTTAAAATCGCATCGACGATTAACCACCCGGTGTGCCCCACAACATGGCGACCGCATGCACCGCTCCATACGGTGATAGTGAAGAAGATGGCAGTGCCGGAAAGGGATCCAGAAGAGTTCGAACTGCCCGGCGGCACTCTCGCAAGAAAGTGGTGGCGATCAGATTGGGGCTTCACCAATCTTCTTGATCAGGCCGTCGATCACCACGTCGCGCATCCCTTCCACGAACTTGATGCTCCCTACGACGAGGTGACCGCCGCCGTTCACGCCGCCGCCGGCGATTTCGCTGCGGAGTTCGCGCACCATCCGCGGGATGTTCATCATGACGCCCCGGGAACGCAGGACAGCAAAGTCCGGTCCGAACCCGATCGTGACGACCGGCTCTCCGGGATGCGCCCTGACCAGCCGGTCGTGCACCTCGCCGGAGGTCTTACCCGGCGGCGGGAACGTGAACCGGTGAGCAAACATCTCCACATCGAGCATGAAGAGGTTGGCGCCGTTCGGCAGAACCCGGCTCTCGACGTGCGGCATGATGGCCTCGAGCTGCTCCTCGATCGCCCGGTTCGCCTCTTCGACCAGCAGGTTGACGAACCGTTCGTGGCGTTCGGGCTCACCGGAGAGGTTCAGGATCTCCTTGATGATCTCTCTCCCGTCGCTGAACCGGAGCCAGAACTGCTCGTAGTCGAGCGCAAGCGCGATGTTCTTGCAGTCGTCCTCCGAGTATTCGGGCGCGGCGAGCGCAAGGTAGCGGGCGCGTTCCGGCGCTTCGCTCCGGTCGCCGACCGCCGCGATTGCCGGCAGGTGCCGGATCTGGTCCTCGACCGAGGGGTTGACCATGCGGGCGACCTCGGTGCCGAGCATCCCGGCCGTGATCCCGTAGTCACCGCCCACGTGGTAGGGGTTGACGTGCCCGATCAGGTAATCGTCCACGATCTCGTCGGGGTGGTGGTGGTCGACGACCATCACCGGGAGGCCGAAGACCCTGGTCACCTTCAGCGACGGCATATCCTCCTCGGTCGATCCGTTGTCCATCAGGAGGATCATCGGCATCTTCTGCCCGTAGCGGATGTTGTCCTTGAGGGCGAAGTCGAGGTCCCGCGTGATGTCCTCGACCTCGTAGAACGGGGCTTTGGACGGCGAACGCTTGAAGAGGAAGTACTCCGCGTCGAAGTCGCCGCCGCTCTCCCGGATCAGCGCGGTCACCGCCTGCTCGACGGCGACGGCAGCGCATATGCCGTCCGCATCCGCATGGTGCCGGAGGATGATCGGCCGTGCGGTCAGGACGGCTTTCCGAATCTCCTTTGCCACTTTGCGTATCTGCGGCCGGAGGGCTTCGAGGACATCGCTCTCCACCAGGAACGGGATGTCGGGCGGCTCCGCGCGCTTATCGAGCGCCGCGTCGATCCGCTCCCTGACCCGGGCCGCGTCCCCCGTCTCCATGACCGTGATGGACGAGGCCTCGATCTGGAGCTGGTTGTTGCGCTGCATCACCTCACCCGTGAGGGCGACGATATCCCCGAGTTCCACCTCGGGATACGCGCGGACGCCCGCCTCGACGAACGCTGCGGCGTTCGCGGTGCCCGATTCGTCCACGACCGTGAAGATCGTCGGCCCCGACGTCTGCTTGATCTGGGCGACCTCGGCCTCGATCAGCACCGTCCTGCCGATCTTCTTCCCGATATCGGCAATAAGGACGGTCGTCGTCTTTTTGGTCACGTTCTCTGTCTGGTAGACAGTCGGCGTGACCTCCTCGAGATCGATGTTGCCGTTGCTCCGGATCTGGAGAACGTGGACGATGATCGGGTCGCGCTCGGTGTGCTGAGCCTTCACGTTGCTCTTATGGACCAGCCCTTTGACCCGGTCGTTTAACTGAACAAAAACGCCGAACGGAGCAAATCCCTGCACCCGCCCGAGGTATGTCTTTCCTTCCTCCACCTCGTCGAGACCGCAGTTCGCACCGAGGCGATAAACAATGGTATCTTCTGTATCTTCCATAGTAGTTCTCCAGTCTATTCTTCGGACACCTCGGCGGTGTGCCCGGCAAGTTCGTAGAGCCGGCACTCACCGTCCCGCCTGCCCTTTGCTATGATGGTATCGCCGCTCTGCAGCCGAACGCTCTTTCCCGGGCGGTATACCCACCGGTCGCCGTGCTTGATGGCGAGCACGACCATCCCCGTAACCGTCGCAAGCGACATCTCCTTGAGCGTTCTTCCCACAAGCGGCGACGACGGCGTTACAGTCATCCGCGTGATGATCTCGTCCGACTCGCGGACGATCCTCTTGAAGATCGGCGGGATCTCGATGTCGCGCAGCAGGACGTCGGCGATCGAGTGAGCCGAATCGCTGATCGCCTGTGCGAACGAAGACATATACAGGAGGCCGCGGAGGTGGCGCACGTCCTCGATCTTTCGTGCCGCTTCAAGGACCCAGAGATCCAGGTCGTAGCGCATATCATCGAGCGTTGAGTCGAGAGCGACCACCTCGTGCGCCACCTCCTTGTTGTTGAAGAGGAGGGCGGTGTACGCCAGACCGACAGAGAGCTCCGAGAGGTTCTTCATCTCGATGATCAACTGAACCGCCCGGTCGAGGTCGTCGACCTCGGCTGCGGGCGGAACCTCGACCCGGCGGCGCTCCCCCGATCCCGCCATCTCGGAGAGGACCTCCTCTCCTACCTCCGGGCCCCGTGCGATCAGGATGTCGTCGCTCTCCACCCGGGTGGTCCTGTCGGGATCGTAGATCCAGCCCTTCCCGCGCCGGATGGCGATCACCTGCATGCCCGTCGTGCTCTGAACCTTGAGGTCGCCGAGCGTCTGCCCGGCAAGCTCGCTTCCCTGGCTGACGATGACGCGGGTGACGATCTCCTCGGCCTCCGGGAAGACGCGCTTGAGTTTTGCCGGGAACCGGATGTCTTTGAGGATGAGTTTTGCTATATCCGAGGCCGAGTTCGCGATCCTCTCCGCAGCTTCGGCCACCTGGAGCATCCCGCTCATCGCCTCGGCCTCTTCGATCCGTCGTGCGCCAAGGACGCTCTGGATCCTGGCCTGGTAGACCAGTTTGTTCATGCTCTCCTCGAGGTTGATCACCTCGAGCGCTATCTCTTTGCTGTCGAAGAGGATCGCCGAATAAGAAAGATCGACCATCAGCTCGGAGACATCCTTCATCTCTATGAGGACGTCTTTGAAGCTGATCGGTTGATATTCGTGTTCCATCATGGTTTGTTAACCGTCGTTCTCAATTCTTTCACTACAACAGCAGGCCGATCGCCGTCACGAGCGCGGCTGCGCCGATCAGGTCGATCAGGCTTGTGATGACAGGGATTCCGAAGTTGTCGGGATCGAGACCGTACCGGAATGAAAGGCTCGCTGTGACGTATGCCACACCGTTCACCAGTGTCATGACGACCAGACCCGCCGCAAGGCTGATGATGACCAGCATCCCGAGACCCGGGCTGTTCAACCCCATGAGCACCGCCGCACCATGCGCGATGAGCGCCAGCAGTGGAAGCAGTATCAACGTATAGAGATAGGAAATAATAAAATGATGCACGACGCCGCGCTCGGGGAGGAACGAGGGGTTGAGCTCGCCGGTGTGCATCCCGGTCGAGAGGCGCGACCCGAGAATGCCGCCAATTGACCCAAGACAGCCTGTGAACGGCGGAATCAGGATGAGGAAGACCGCGATCGTCACCAGCGCGTCGAGGTGAAACGAGTAGGTCAGACCTGCCAGCGTGCCGAGGATGCTGAGCGGGATGAGCAGAGAGATATTCTCCCGGACGATCGGCCCGATCCCCTCCGGCCGGCGCCGGGTGTAGACGATGGCGGCGATGGTGGCGGCGACGACGATGCCCCCGAGGACCATGCGCATCATGGGAGAGAGGAGCATGACAAACGTCGCCGAGAGCACGAGGATGGGGAGCGTGACGATGTCTCCCGAGGTGGTGACGGTCGGTGCGCCGATCATGTCGAGGTCGAGGCCGTAGCGGTAGCTTGCAAGGGCGATGATGAGGGTGATCCCCGTCACCACGGTCCCCGCGACGATCCCGGTGACGACCGAGATCAGCACGAGGTCGGTGACGCCGATGACGGGATACCCGAAGATGCGGCTTGCCGCATAGGAGACGATGCCGATGACGAGCGCGATGAGAATGGTGATCACGAACGACGCGCGGATGTTGTCGCCGAGGACGCTCCCTTCCTCGAAGTCGATGGAGAACTCGCCGAGGTGCATCGCCGAGGAGAGGCGGGAGGCAAAGACCCCGGCGATGCTCCCCCGGATATGGATGATCGAGGGCAGGAGCACCATCAGGCCGGGTATCAGCGCGAGGACTTCACGTACTGAACCGAGGTAGATCCCTGCAATGCTCGAGATGACGGCACTGACGAGCAGGGCGCCGAGACCGGCAAGTATCAGGCGGCTCTGGCTGGATATGCCCGACTCCATCGCAATCACCGTCCATCTCGATCAACTCCGATACGGGATCTCCTGCACGGCCAGATCGGCCGGCAAAATCACGTCTCCCTCATACTGTCGCTTTGCATCGCGTATATGATTTGCTGTGCTTGCATAACGGGAACTTATGTGTATCAGGGCAAGCATGCGGGCGGAAAGCGCCGTTGCAGCCTCTCCCGCCTCCCCCGCAGTCGAGTGGAGGACCTCGCGGGCGCGATCGCCCTCCTGGTCGTCGAAGGTGGCGTCGTGGATCAGGAGATCCGCATCGCGGATCAGCGCCGCGACGTCGGGCAGGTCATGGAGCGGGCGGGTGTCGCCGGTATAGACGATCTTCCTGCCCGGGCGCGGCTCTCCCATCACGTCGGCGGGACGGATCACGGTCTCGACGCCGTCGCGGACGATACGGACCTCCTCCCCGCGCTGCAGCCGCCCGAACAGCGGCCCCGGCGGGACGCCGAGTTCGATCGCCCGCTCGCGGTTGAATCTGCCCGGGCGCTCGTCCTCCTCGAGCACGTAGCCGAGCCCGGGAATACCGTGGAGCGTCGCAAACGCCCGGACGGTGTAGCCGTTGAAGGGCACGACCGAACCGTGCTCGAGGGTGTGGGCGGTAACGGAGAAACTCCGGGTGTGGCGGCTGATCCTCTGCACGAGATCGACGAACTCGCCGACCCAGGGCGGGCCGTAGATCGAGAGCGGCTCGGTTCGTCCCATGAACGCGAGCGTCTCGACGAGCCCGAAGATGCCGAGGAAGTGGTCGGCGTGCCAGTGGGTGACGAAGATGGCGTTCACGGTAAACCCGGTCCGGGCGCGCATCATCTGCTGCTGGGTGCCCTCCCCGCAGTCGAAGAGCAGGGTATCGGAGCCCCGCCGGATCAGGACACACGATGGGTTCCTCTGCGGGGAGGGGAGCGCCCCCGCCGTCCCGAGGAAGTGAACGTGGAGAGTTTCGCCTGCTATACGAACCACTTCCTGAATGCTTTGAGGCTCCGCTCTGCCTCTTCAAGGTTCCGCCCCTCGATGACCACCCGGCCGGAGTAGTCGCGGGCGATGATCCGCCCGGCCTTCTCCCAGGGGATGGTCCCGTCTCCGAGCGCCAGGTGCTCGTCCGACTGCCCGTGGTTGTCGTGGATGTGCAGGTGATCGGCCTCCCGCATGTGTGCGAGGAACGCATCCACAAGACCGTTGGTGTTGGCGTGCCCGAGGTCCAGCGTGACCCCGATCCCCGCGATCCCTTCGATGAGCCCGAGGAGTTCCTCGGGGTAGCGGCAGAGGAAGTCCTTGATGCTGATCATGTTCTCGACGCACGCGAGGACGCCGTGATCCTCCGCGCACTTCCCGATCTCGACGAGCGCAGTCTTCTGCATCTCCCAGACCTTCTCGGGGACGAGCTTCCCCACCGGGGAGACGAAACCCGGGTGAACGGTCACCCGGTCGGTCAGTTCGGCCGCATGCTGGATGCAGCAGCAGGTCTGGCGGATCGACTCGCGCCAGATCGGGTAGTTCAAGGACGCGAGGTTTAAGTCGCTGTAGGGCGCGTGCACGGTCGCGAGAAGGCCAGTGCTCTCGAGGTTCTCCCGGATGGCGGCGAAGTTCTCGGGGTTGTCCAGGCGATACTTCCCGTCGGCGACGATCTCCCACCCGGCATACCCGATCTCTTCAAGCCCATAGACCCAGTCGCGTGACTCCCAGACCTTCGACGAGGCCGAAAAGTACGGGACAAGGCTCATTCTTCCATACCCCCGAGGCGGCGGAGCAGGGCGCGGACCTCCGCGGAGAACTCGTCAAGCGATCCTTCATTCGTGATCCGGCAGTCCGCCCCCTCCAGGGCGCGCCCGAGCCCCCACCCAAGTTCCCGCTCGTCACGCGTCTGGAACTCTTCGGGGGTGAGAGAGTCGTCGGACCGTCCCCGGTTCGTGAGCCGCCGGTAACGGGTCGTAAACGACGAGTCGATCCCGATGAGCGTGAAGTCGGGGAAGTGCTCCTTGAACGCCGCTACTTCGTAGTCGCCCCGGATGCCGTCCACGAGCACCACCGGGGCGCCCGTCGCCTCGATCCGCGGGATGGTGATCCGGGCGATAGCGTCCATGCCGAGGTCTGCGCGCAACTTCCCGGCGATTGCACCGCAGTTCGCGTCGGTCGGGGGGAGACCGGCCTCTTGTACCCGTTCCCGGATCGCATCCCCCATGACCACGACCGGTATCCCGAGGTCCCGCGCGATCTTCGATACCTCTCCCTTCCCGCTTGCCGGCATACCAACAATTCCAATGACCTTCATCAGGTTCCTCCTCTATCCAGAACAGCGGGCCGTGCCGGCGAGAGACCGGCTGCAGGGTCCCGGCGATGCAGGTTGCGGCGGCCGCCGCAAACGTCTGCATAAGCGTGCGTTCCCGTCGATATTATGCTTAACGTCACCGGAACGGGTCAGGGCACCGGACCGTAGGCGACCTCACCGTCTTCCCGGGTGCGTACAAGGACCCTGCGGCCGAGCGGCGCCGCAGCCGCCTCGAGTTCCTGACGGGTCAGGGGTACGAAGCCCGGGGCCACCCCCTGCTGGAGCACGAGGTCGAGTCCTCGGGTCTCTCTCTCGATGGCCGGAAGGTCCTCCTCGCGGCCCCGGAAGAGGGTGACGACAGCGAGGCAGGTCTCAAGACGGCCGTCGGCCTTCGCGCGTTTGCAGACGGCGAGCGACTGCTTCACTGCGTCGGCGGCGGGGATCTCCAGGAGGTCGTCGTAGCGCTCCCACGTCGTCTTGATATCGAGCGAGATCATGTCCACGAGGCCATTATCGAGGAGGTCCTCGATCACGCGGGGGAAGATGCCGTTTGTGTGCAGGCCGACGGAGAATCCCATCTTCCGGGCGGCGGCGGCGAGGTGGGCGAGCGCCGGCCCCTGCAGGGTCGGCTCCCCGCCGGAGAAGACCACGGCGCCCGCAATCCTGCGGGACCCACGGATCATCGCGAGGATCTCGTCCGCGTCGCGCAGGTCCTCGCCGTCCAGGATGGCGGCGTTGTGACAGTAGAAGCAGCGCGCGGGGCACCCCCGGAGAAAGACGGTGCAGGCCGCCCGCCCCCGCCAGTCGACGGTGCTGA
>JASUSO010000063.1 GCA_030446015.1 Methanobacteriota archaeon | reverse complement strand
GCCACGTCGCGCAGCACGCCGGCCCGATTCTCGGTGATGATCGAGAGGGCATACATCTCGGTATCGGTGGTCATGACTCTCCCCGGCAGGAGATCGGGGTGCTCTCCGATCGTTTCGGTAACGGGATATTTTGGGTCATATCCGTGTTAGTGGATAAATTTGGGTCTTACAAGGGTTATAGGTTTTTGGTGTGCCGGGGGTCTGGATCGCCCTCGCCGGTCTCTCCGGACCGTTCCCTCGCCGCAAGGACGCCCGCGATGAGGCCGAGGGGGATGTTTGAGTAGTAGAGGATCAACCGCCAGAGGACGACGAAGAGGCCAAGGAGGTAGGCGGGCACGATCCGGCGATAAAGCGTGGCCGCGCCGATCTCTGATATCCCGGCCGCGCCGGGGATGAGCGGGATATCTGCGATCATCTGGAGGATCCCCTGGAAGAGGAAGGACTCCGGCAGGGACGGCGGCAGCCCGAGAGCGACGAGAAGGGCTGACGCCACGGAGAAGATGGAGATCCACTCGAAGATAGTGACCAGGAGCGCGCCGATGAGAGCCCGCCGGCCGCCTCTCACAAACCGGGAAAAGCCCGCGGTAAAGGCCTCAATCTCGTGGTCGATCCTCGCTCCCAGGGTACCTGCGTCCCCCGCGCCCGGACAGAACCGGAGCCAGCGCCGGCTCCGGCTGCACCGGTCCAGGACGCGGGTGGTGATGCCGCCTACCGCCCGTTTCATAAAAGACGGATGACGGATCAGGATGATGAGCAGGAGGATAAGGACCAGGACCAGAACCAGGAAGGCCGCGACCGGGTAGAGGACGGTGGCGGCGAGGTACCCCCAGAGGTGCCGGAGGGAGAGGAGTGCTGCGGCGGTGAGGGAGAAGAAGACCACGAGGTCCAGGACCCGCTCCACGACAACGACGGTGGTGGCGTCACCGACGGCGAGCCCGGAGAACGAGAGACGGTGGATCCGGACCGGTTCCCCGCCTACCTGGCCGGGGGTGATGGAACCCGCGAAGAGCGAGAGGAACAGGGTGAGCGTGAGAGCCGGGAACGGCACGGTGTAGCCGAGGCCCCGGCAGAGGACCCGGAGCCGCACCACCCGGCAGAGGTATGATGCGGCCTGGAACCCGAGCGCGAGGAGGATGGCGGCGATGCTGACCCGCCCGAGGTAAGCCCGCGTCTCGGGTGTGAGGGTCACCGCAAGCAGGATTGCGAGGGCAGCGCCGCTGATCAGAAGCGAGAGGACGATCCAGAACCGGTTCTTCATGCCCGCCCCCCTCCCCGGCTGCTTATCCAGTGGTGCACCACAAGAGAAGGTAGGTGGCGGCAGGCCGTGATTATGGTTCCCCCGGAGGTTTTCGATCCGGCAGCCCTCAGGCAGAAATTATGGGCGATGAACGAGAGATCATCATCCATGGACGGCAGACACCGGGCGGCCTACACCGTGATCATCCTCTTCGGTATCGTGAGCCTCTTTGGCGATATCATCTACGAAGGGGCGCGGAGCGTCGCCGGACCGTACCTCTACATCCTCGGCGCCGGTGCTCTTGCCGTCGGGGTGGTCGCGGGGCTCGGGGAGTTCCTCGGCTACGCCCTCCGCCTGGTCTCCGGGTATCTGGCCGACACCACGCGGCACTACTGGGCGATCACCTTCATCGGCTACGGGATGCTCGCCGCGGTCCCGCTCCTCGCGCTCGCCGGGTCCTGGGAAGGCGCCGCGCTCCTCCTCATCCTCGAGCGCGTGGGGAAGGGTATCAGGGTGCCGGCACGGGACGCCATCCTTGCAAACGCCACCGCGACGGTCGGCCGCGGCTGGGGGTTTGCCGTGCACGAGGCTCTCGACCAGGTCGGGGCGATCATCGGGCCGCTGATCTTTGCCGCCATCTTCCTCGCGGAAGGAGACTACCGGGGCGGGTTTGCCCTCCTCGCCATCCCGTTTGTGCTGATGATCCTCGCCCTCCTCGTTGCCCGGCGTCGGGCGCCTGAACCGGCGTCGCTTGAGGCCGGCGGCCCCGCTATCCAGGGAACCGCCCTCCCCGGGTCCCTGCTCCCCTACGGCGTCTTCACCGCGCTCACCATGGCAGGGTTTGCGGCGTTCCCGGTCATCGCCTACCACTTCACCGTCACCGGCACGGTCTCAGGGGCAGAGATCCCGTTCTTCTACGCCGTCGCCATGGGTGTCGACGCCGTCGCGGCTCTCGCGATCGGGCGGGCATACGACCGGTTCGGGCTTGTCACCCTCCTCTCCGTGCCGCTGCTCGCCATCGGCATCCCCTTCCTCGCCTTCGGGACGAGCTACGCCCTCGCGCTTGCCGCTGTTCTGCTCTGGGGCGCGGCGATGGGTGCGCAGGAGACGATCCTCCGGGCCGCCGTCGCCGACTACACCCATATCAGCAAACGCGGGACTGCCTACGGGATATTCAACACCATCTACGGGGCTGCCTGGTTTGTTGGGAGCGCCGTCATCGGGTGGGCCTACACGGTCGCCGTTCCGCTCGTCGTCGGGTTCCTGGTCGTGATGCAGGTCGGGGCGCTCGCAGCATTCGCCTGGATGCGACGCGGGTTTGCCGCACCGGCGGGCTGAAAAAAGGGGTATTGGGACGATCTGTCTGGCATATTGCTGGGTATCCGGCGGATCTCGCGGGCGGTGGGGTGTTCCCGCACGACCGCTGGATTCTTCTGATGTTTTCGGAGGACGCAATGGAGGGGCCGGGCACTACCGGGCGCGGATCTCCCGCGCCACCTTCCGGCCGAGCTCATACGCCCGGGCAACCTCGTCGGCGTCCGGGCGGTAGTTCACCTGGAACCCGCCGTCGATCACCTCGATCCCTGCCGCCTTCAGGGCTTCTTCCGCCTGCGCGACCGCGCCGCCCATGCCACCGTGGGACCCGAACGCGCACCCGATCTTCTTTGCAGTCAGGCGACCCGGCCGTAACCCGCGCAGGTAACTGAGGAACCCGGCCACCGTGGGGAGGACCTCGTCCTGGAGCGTCGGCGACCCGACGAAGACCGCCTTCGAGTCGAGGATCTCCGTGACGATGTCGCTCCTGTGCGTTCCTTCGTAGCGCCCGTCCCGGAGGAGGCAGACCCGGACGTCGACGCCCTCGGCCATGACCCCCTCGGCGATCGCTTTCGCGAGCGTCGTGGTCGAGCCGTGCATGGTGTCGTAGACGATCGTGACCTTGTCCTTTGCAATCCCCCGGCTCCAGTCGGTGTAGGCCTTGAGGATATCCCCGGCATACGACCGCCAGATGATGCCGTGGCTCGGCGCGATCATCCGGATCTCGATCCCGAGCCCCCCGACCTCGTCGAGTTTCTTCAAGACCTTCGGCGCGAGCGGTATGATCAGGTTTGCGAAGAACTTCTGCGCGTGGGCCATCGCCGCGTCGCGCCCGAGCTCGTCGTCGAACCGGGCGGCGCTCGCGACGTGCTGACCGAAGGCGTCGTTCGGGAAGAGAATGGCGTCCTCGGCGAGGTAGGTGAACATCGAGTCGGGCCAGTGGAGCATCGGCGCCTCGAGGAAGACGAGCGTCTTTCCGCCGAGGTCGAGAGTATCCCCGGACTTGACAACCTGGATGTTCCAGCCCGTCGTGTCGTAGTGGCGGGCAAGCCCGGCCTTCGCCCGCTCCGTGCAGTAGATCGGGACATCGGGCATCCGCCGCACGAGTGCGGGCAGGCTGCCGGAGTGGTCCATCTCGATGTGGTTCACGACGATGTAGTCGATCGAGCCGGGATCACAGACGGACTCGATACGGCCGAGGACTTCGCCCTCGAACCCATGGTAGGCGCCGTCGATCAGCGCCGTCTTCTCGCCCCGGACGAGGTAGGCGTTGTACGTCGTTCCCGGGAGGGTGTAGCCGTGGTACTCACGGAGGTTCCAGTCGATCGCCCCGACCCAGTGGACGCCGGGGGCAAGTTCCTTAGCCATCATTGTCATCACCTCATTGTTCGAGATCATACGAACATTCCAGTATATCCGAACAATTGATATATCTCCCTTTCGATCTTACTCTATGGAGCAGGGGATGAATAGCCAGGGGCAACCCGGGCGGCCGAAGGCGAACCTGGAGATTGACCTCTACTCGACTCCTTCGGGCCCGCGGGCGGTCGATAACCCGGTGCGGCGCACGATCCTCGCGGCCCTCCGGGAGCGCGAGCGTACGTTCGATGAGATCGTCTCACTCGCGGGGCGGGCGAAGTCGACGGTCTCGGTGCACCTCCAGGAGATGGCGGCGGCGGGCGTGATCGGGTCACGGGCAGACCCGGAGGACTCCAGGAAGAAGATATTCTACGTCACCGGCGGCCTCGTCGCGAGCATCTCGCCCGATGAGCGGGTCGTCGACGCGCTCGCCGTCTATGCAGGGGCGTATCGGCCCGGGTCGGGCGACCCGAACACATTCTATCGGCTCGCGTTCCGCACGATCCGGGTGGCGCTCATGCAGGAGGGAGTCCTCCTCGACCCCCTCCTCACCCGGGCCGGGGAGCGGATCGGCGAAGAACTCTACCCGGCGGTGGCCGCCCCGGAGACGGGGGCGTTCTGCGCGAAGATCGCCCGGTTCTGGGAGGAGCACCGCCTCGGCCGGATCGAGGTTGCGGAGATGGAACCGCTCGTCCTCCTCGTCTACGACTGCTTCGAGTGCGCAGACCTTCCGGTGACGGGAAAACCCGCGTGCGCGCTCGACTCGGGCATTCTGCGGGCGCTCTTCTCACGCCACTACGGACGGCCAACGGCGGCGATCGAGACCCGGTGCTACGCGATGGGGTTCGATCACTGCCGGTTCGAGATCATCATGGAAGGCGAAAACGGGTGTGAGAGCGCAGGGGCGCGAACCAGAGAATAATGGGTAAAAAGGCCATGCGATAGCCGGGGATCGAACCCGGATTAGAGGCTTGGGAAGCCCCTGTCCTGCCATTAGACTACTATCGCACCGGTACCAGTATATGTTGACCTGGGAGATGATTAAACATTCGCCCCCATCGCCGGGAGAGGGCGCAGGGCGCGCACCCGGCCGATACCCTTAAGATTCCTCCCGAAGAATATGTTGCAGCACGATCACGTGCTGGCTATGGTAAGTCCGACGTGCTCCCGGAAGCACTGCCCGAAAGGGCTCGGGATTACAGAGATTAGTCAGTTAAAGGACTCTTTTCTGGACTTAGCATAGTATATCTAACGGAGGTGCATGAATGGCAAGAATGTACGCTCGGCGTCGCGGAACCGCCGGTTCCGTCCGGCCCTACCGTAAGGAGGCACCCGAGTGGTCCAACACGGACATAGCAGAGATCGAGAAGATCATCGTCGATCTTCGTAAAGACGGCATGTCGACCAGCCAGATCGGCCTTGTGCTGCGGGACCGGTACGCCGTACCCGACGTCAAGCTCGCCACCGGCAAGCGTATCGGCGAGATCCTCCGCGAGAAGGGGCTCGAGTCCGAGATCCCCGAAGATCTCCGGAACCTGATGCAGAAAGCGCTCGGGATCAGGAAACACCTTGCGGAGAACAAGAAGGACGTCCACAACGCGCGGCAGCTGCAGATCGCCGAGTCCAAGGTGCGCAGACTGGTCAAATACTACGTCAAGTCCGGACGGATGCCGGAAGGCTGGACATACAAACCGGAGACCGCGGAGATCCTGCTCACCCGCTGATGATCCATGTCGCTTGACGCCGCTGTTGCACGCCTGGCCGACCGCCTGCTCGAGCAGGAGTTCGTGGAGGTGCTGGCACACCACGATGCCGACGGGATAGCCGCCGCATCCATCCTCTGCCACGCCATGTTCCGCGAGGGTGGACGGTTCCGGCTGAGGATCCGCCCGGGCATCACCACGGCCGACATCCCCGGCGACGGCAGCGTGCTGCTCTGCGACTTCGGATCGGCACTCACGGACCTCCCCGGCGACGTGATGGTTGTGGATCACCACCTGCCCCGCTTCGAGGGAGACTATCACGTCAATCCGCACCTCGCCGGAGTCGACGGCGACCGGAACCTCTCGGCGGCCGGCGCGGCCTACCTCGTCGCCCAGCGCATGGGAGACAACCGGGATCTCGCGGGGCTCGCGCTCCTCGGGATCATCGGGGACGGCCAGGCACTCGACGGCCCGAACCGGGAGATCGTGAACGACGGCATCGCGAACGGGTTCATAACACCCCGCCGCGGCCTCCGCCTCCCGGGAAGAGGGCTCGTCGAGCAGCTCGCGCTCGCCGTCGACCCCTACCTCCCGGGATTCTCCGGCGAGCCCGAGAGAGCGAGGGCGCTCGTTGCCGAGGTCACCGACGAGGACGACATGGACACCGAGTCGCTCCTCACCCGGCTCGTCCTCACCGCCGCCCCGGAAGCCTCGGTCTCCGCACTCTGCGGGATCTGGGGCACCACCTACAGCCTCGGCCGGGAGGTGATCGACGAGGCGCTGAATCTCGCCGCCGTCGTCGACGCCTGCGGCAAGGCCGGGAACGGGGATATCGGCGCATCGCTCTGTCTCCGCTCGAGCCACGCGATCCAGGAGGCCTGGGAGATCACCGCCCGCTACCGGCAGGCGGTCGTCGCCGGCATCCGCGGAGCGCGCCGCCTCGACGAACGCCTCGCCATCTTTGCGGTGGACGACGGGCGGGTTGCAAGCGACGTCGCGGACGCGCTCGCAAACGACTTCGTCCAGACCGGCCCCGTCTTCGTCATCGGGAGGAGCGGCGACGACTGCTCCGTCTCGGCACGCTGCCCGCCCGGGATCGACCTCGACCTCGCGGCACTGATGCGAACGGCAGCGGAGGCGTGCGGCGGCCGGGGCGGCGGACACCGCCTGAGAGCCGGCGCCCGGATCGCCGCCGACCAGGCCGACCGATTCAGGCAGGCAATCCTGGAGGCGGTTCCCGCATGATCCGGATCGAGGGTACGATCGAGACGCCGCACCGCCACCCGAGCTGCGTGGCCGCGGCACTCGAACCCGACAACCTCACCCTGATCCGGACAACCGCGATCGAGGGCGGGGTGCGGGCCGAGATCGGCGGAACAAAACTCAGGTCGATCATCGCCTCGGTGGACGACTACCTCATGAACCTGGCGATAGCGGAGGACGTGTGCAGCGCAGCCTCGACACGGCAGAGCAAAAGGGATGGTTCCGGAGTGGAATCAGGATCAAATGGGCTGAAACATCGATAATGAGAGAGAAGTGATACCATGGCAAAGAAGAAACAGGTTGGAAGAAGGTTGGAAGGCTGGAAGGCCAAGAAGTGGTACCGTGTCTACGTACCCGACTCCTTCGGCAAAGCCGAGATCGGCGACGCCATCTCCGCCGACCCCGAGAACATGCTCGGCCGCGTCATGACCGCGACGCTCGGCGAAGTCGTGCAGGACTACTCCAAGTCCCACATCAAGATGAGGTTCAAGATCAACAACGTCGCAGGCGACGCCGCCTACACCGAGTTCGTCGGGCACGAAGTGACCCGCGACTACCTCCGATCGATGGTCAAGCGGCGGGCATCCCGCATCGACACCATCCACCCGATAATCAGCAAGGACGGCAAGCTCCTGCGGGTGACGGTCGTCTGTCTCACCCTCTCGAGGGCCGACCAGAGCCAGGTCCACGCCGTACGGCAGGCAATCTCGCAGACGCTCGCCGCGAAAGCTGCCGAGAGCGACTTCGAGACTCTGGTCAAGGAGATCGTCTCCGGCGACATGGCCCGGGAGATCTTCAAGGTCGTCAAGACGATCTACCCGATCCGCCGGGTCGAGATCACCAAGTCCAAGCTCGAGCAGATTGCGGCCGTATAAGGCCGGCTACTCACCTTTTTTTCGCAATCCCTGTATATTCACGCCGCACCGCTCACCGAGCGGGAGCGGCGCGAAGGGTATATGCCCCATGACGGGGTATACCTCCGCCGGAAGAGGAGAGGAGGTGACGGCAATGATGGTCGAAGGGTGGCGAACGAACCGGGTCGTGCTCGATCACCGGGGTCTTGATGCGCGGCAGACGATGGCTCGCGGGATCATCGTGAGGATGCTCGTCCGGTTCCGCCGTGAGTGGGACGAACTCCGGGAGAGGGAGAGCGGCAGCGCCCGGGTTCTCGCCTCGAACGCGATGCTCGAAGAGTGCTCGCACCGGCTCTACAACTGCGCGTGCGAGATGAAGACGGCCCTCGGCGATGAACTCGCGGCAGAACTCCGGTGCATCTCGGCCGAGATCATCAAGACGGCCAACATCCTCATCATGCTCGGGTGCGCGGAGGAGTGCCGCGAGAAGAGCGAGACCCTCGCTGAGGAGGCCCTTCTCCGGATCGAGCGGTGCCTGGCGCTCGTCCGGCAGGGGAAGGGCTGCCCGGCAGCCCCGATCGCCGCCGCCCACCGGGAAAAATAATCACGTTCCGGATCTCACCTGTTCTCGATGATTGCTCGTAAGGTTCTCTTCCTGGTACTGGACGGGATCTCCGACCGCCCCTGTGAAGATCTGAATGGATTGACCCCCCTCGCCGCCGCACGAACCCCGGTTCTCGACCGGCTCGCCGCCGAAGGCATATGCGGCATCATGGACTCCGTCGCGCCCGGGATACGGCCCGGGTCCGACACCTCCCACCTCGCCCTGCTCGGCTACCCGCCGCAGGAGTACTACACCGGCCGCGGCCCGCTCGAGGCCGAAGGGACCGGCATCCACATGACCGCCGGGATGATCGGCTTCCGGTGCAACTTCGCCACCGTGGACGCGGACGGCCTCGTCACCGACCGCCGCGCCGGCCGGATCTCCGGGACGGGACCGCTCGCCGAGGCCATCCGGGAGGGCGTCGACCTCTCGGCGCTCGGTCTGGAGTTTCGGTTCGAGGCGGGCGCCGGCCACCGGGCGGCCCTCGCCCTCGTCGGGGAAGGGCTCGGCGATAAGGTCTCTTCGAACGACCCGAAGAGAGAGGGCGCAAAGCCGCTCACGATCCGGCCCTGCACCGACGACCCGGCAGATAGAAAGACCGCCGATGCCTGCAACGAGTTCATCCGCCAGTCGGCAGAGATCCTCTACGATCACCCGATAAACGTCCGGCGGATGGAGGAAGGGCTGCCGCCGGGAAACCTCCTCCTGATCCGGGGCGCCGGGAAGATGGGCTCGTTCCCGCAGTTCTCCGACCGCTACGGCCTCACCGGGAGCGTCATCTCGGCGGCAACCCTCATCTCCGGGATCGGAAAGGTCGTGGGGCTCGAACACATCCCGGTGCCGGGGACGACCGGGTCGGTCGACTCCGATCTCGACGCCAAGGTGCGGGCGGCGATAGGGGAACTCGGCCGAAAGGACTTCGTGCTGATGAACATCAAGGGCGCGGACGAGGCCGGACACGACGGCAAAGGCATTCAGAAGCGCGACTTCATCGAGGTGATCGACAAAGCGCTCGAACCGCTGCTCGACCTCAAGGAGACGCTGATCGTCGTTTGCGCCGACCACAGCACGCCCTGCTCGGTCAAAGACCACAGCGCCGACCCGGTTCCGGTCGTCATCAGGGGCCCCGGCGTCCGGGTCGACCGGACGAACCGGTTCGACGAAGTCTCGTGCGCAGAGGGCGGGCTTCACCGGATCCGCGGCCGCGATCTCATGCCGATCACCCTGGATCTAATTAATAAGAGTCATAAGTATGGGGCATGAAGATTATACCAGGTAAATGGAAGCGACAGGAGACCACGACTGGATCAAGGGCTGCACCCTCCCTGACCATACCGAACTCCAGGAGAGGACGCTCAAGACCGAGCAGGATATCGTCATCGGCGATCGGTGCCGGATCGATTACGGCCTCTCCGGGAAAGACGTCGTGGTCTGTGAATTCAGCAAGATCAACGGCAACATCGTTGCGAGCGGCGACGCCAGGATAGACAACTGGTGCGAGATCAACGGCGACGTCATCGTCGAGGAGGACGCCTACCTCGGCGAAGGGGTGAAGATCCTGGGCAAACTGGTCGTCAAGGGCGACCTCGATATCGGGGACAACGTCCAGATCGAGCGCGGGTTCGAGGCGAAAGGCTGGATCTCCATCCGAAACCCGATGCCGGTCATCATCTACATCGTGATGTACCTGGTGGCCGTCCTCGGGATCGAGAAGGAGGAGGAACTCAGTTCCGTCCTCGAGAAACTCTTCGGCGACGACGAAACCGCTCCCACCGCCACGCCGCTGATGATCCCGGGCGGCGCCGTCCTCAACATGCAGACCTTCTCCGTCCCGGAGAAGATGGCGGTCGGGGTCGGGTGCCGGCTGCACGGGAACATCCGCGCCGGCTCGATCACCGTCCGGGAGGAGGCGACGATCTTCGGGAGCCTCCATGCGCGCGAAGGCGTGAGCATCGCCAGGAAAACGACCGTTCACGGCGACGTCCAGAGCGACGGCGATGTGGCGATCGAGCAGGAGGCGCATATCCTCGGAAACGTCTCCTGCAAATGTCTCACCCTGCACGAGGACGCACGCGTGGACGGGGTCATCCGGGCGCCGGGCGGCATGAAGATCGAGAGGCGGGCGGCATGAAGGTCGCAGAGATCCTCGAGGTCGAGAGGTGCCGGTTGGTCGAACCGTCGTTTGCGGAACTGACGGTGGACTCGTGCACGATGCTGCTCCTCCAGATCGCACCGGACGAGGCCCGGCTCCTGGTCGACGAGAAGGAGGAGCCGATCGCGCTCGCCCTCCACGACGACGATGGGTGGCACGCAGCCTCGTTCCTCTTCCGGGAGCCGACACTCGCGGCCATCGAGTGCTTCGAGGCGGTCGGCGGCGAGATCTACCAGGAGAGCCGGGAGGCATGGCTCTCGGCGGTCCGCGAGTACTACAGCATGGAACTTCTCGAGACCACCTTCCCTGCCCTCGAGGACCTCCGCCCCGACCGGGAAGGAAATATCCGCGACCTCCTCGACGAGGTCTGGGGCGACCGCGCGGGAGTCCCCTGCATCGACTGCTGCTGCGGGTCGGGGGTCGGCACCGCGGCTCTCCGGGCGGAAGGGGTGCGGGCGCTCGCCTACGACAACGACCCCGCGCTCCTCGCGCTCGGCCTCTCGAAAGGGCGCCTCACACCCTCCGAGACCATCTGTATCGACGCGCAGAAGGCGACCAGGTATATCGACCCGGTGCCCCTCGGCACGGCCTTCATGGTCGGTGAGATCTACTCCTACAATACGACGCTCTGGAGAACGATCGTCGCAAACCTCCTCGCCCTCACGAGCGAGACACTGATCACCGTCGGCACACAGGAGGAGGTGGTAAGGGTGGAGGAGTGGTGCACGCAGGCGGGCAGAACGACCGAGGTCTTCGAGAACCCGCGTGATCCGCTCTACGACCGGTGGTGCTGCGTTGCGCAGCGGACGTGACCTTCGCCCGCGACCCAATATATATGCCGTAGTACCCCCAACCTTTTTTCTCGCAACTGTAGAATAACCTCACAGACCCGACTCGCGGGCCTGATCCGTATTCGAGTGTAACCTGCATGAATACCGCTAAACGCATCTATAACGTCTTATTCATCTCTGTCTTTGCCACCATGCTCGGGCTCGGCATCGTCAGCCCGCTGCTGCCCATCTACGCAGAGAACCTCGGTGCAACCGGCATCTGGCTCGGCATCATCTTCTCAGCCTTCGCGCTCTCCCGATCGGTCTTCATGCCCATCATCGGCAGGATCTCGGACCGTCGGGGAAGGAAATGGATCATCCTCATCGGCATGCTCGCCTACGCGGTTCTGTCGCTTGCATACATCATCGTCGAGAGCGTCTACTCTCTCACGGCAGTCCGTTTCGCCCACGGCCTCGCGTCCGCCATGGTCGTCCCGATAGCAATGGCCTACGTCGCCGACTTCTCGGAGAAGGGAAAGGAGGGGAGCCATATGGGGAACTTCTCCATCTCGATGTTCCTCGGCATGGGGGTGGGGCCGCTGCTCGGGGGCATCCTGAACGACACGTTCGGGCTGGACTCGGTCTTCTACGTCATGGCCGCCCTCTCGGCGTTCGCCACGCTCCTCGTCGGCATCTCTCTTCCCGAGACGAAACGTGGTAAATTCACGGTTTCAGAAGAGAGGACCGTCCCGCTCCGGGAAATCTTTCGGCTCCCGGTCATGCGGGGGGTCATGGTCTTCTCCTTCATCAGCGCCCTCGGGCGCGGTGGCCTGATGGTCTTCATCCCGGTCTTCGGCCCGTTCATCGCGATCAGTCCCACCGAGGTGGGGATCGTCCTCTCCGCGAACACCTTCCTGATGGCGCTCCTCCAGGTGCCGGCGGGGAAGATCACCGATTCCGGGAACAAGATCGCCCTGATCGTCGTCGGTTCGGCAATAGCGGCGCTGGCGATCGCTATCGTCCCATTCTCGGGATCGTTTCTGCCCCTCCTGGTGATCACCTCCCTCGTCGGCATCGGGGGGGCCATCCAGCAGCCGGCCATCATGGCCCTGACGGTCGATGCGGGCCGGACTATCGGGATGGGGACCTCGATGGGCGCTTACAACACGGTCTTTGGGATCGGCATGATCATCGCACCGCTGATGGGAGGCGTCTTCATGGACTACATCGGCATCGACGCCGTCTTCTACGCGAGCGGCGCAATAAGCCTCTTTGGAACCCTGATCTTCGCGGCGATGATGCAGAGGAGCGCCCGCAGGGCCGGTAGGGGAGATACCCCCGGGTCAGGATAGACCACCTCCGGTCCCCGGTTCCATCGGCCAAAAGATCGGCATACGTTCTCTGGTGTTCCCTGACATACTCCCACGGCTAAAGCACGTGGGGTTCTGACGTTGCTTGGCATTCTTCAAGCATTGCGTCGTGGGGTATCAGTGCTCCCATCGTGTACAT
>JASUSO010000062.1 GCA_030446015.1 Methanobacteriota archaeon | reverse complement strand
GGTTGTACGACTACATCGGCAAAGAGATGATGGCATGACGGGAAAGATCCGGGATGCGGCAATCCGTATCAAACTCCAGGAGATGACCGAGAGCGTCGATATGGTCAAAAAGCACCTCCCCGACCCGGCAGATCCGTCCGGCATCACAAAAGATGCATCTCCTTATATACTGCAACCAACCCCGCTTCATCGAGTCGGCAGTCGATGAGATCAAGGAATTGCTGCCGGGAGAGATTGAGTTGTTCCGCCATACGAGAAAGCAGCCGGTCGCTAATCTCCTTTGTGCCATGGGAAACCCATGTACGGATCCCTGTGTCGCAACCGTTGTACATGAATACCAGTTTGATGTGCTTTGACATCCTGGCATCAAACCCCTTCTTCATGAGGCGGCGCACGATAGCCTTGTTTTTTCGAGGCACGATCAGACCTCTCCGGGTACGAGTGCGATGAGTTTCCTCCTCAGGTCGCGAGCACCTCCAAGTAAAGCACTCTCATCCTGCAGAACGAAATCGTTCCAGTTTTCCTCAAACTCGTCGATAATGTCCTTCAACCCTTCAGAGAGATCCGGGGCGACGACCAGTAGTCGGTACTCGTGATTGTACAGGATATATTCCCCTTCATCCATCTCAGCCGAGATCTCGATAGGGTGCTTGAGTTCCCGGATGACGCCATTGATCCTGACATGAATAAGAGGAATTTGCCATGGGGGCACCTCTACTTGCGCCCGGGAGGCCAGCCTGGAGATGAGATCGCTGTAAGTCTCACGGGGATGTATCTTGAGATGGTTGAGTCGATCCTTTACCCCTGTTGCGATCTTAATTGATGTCATCTCCGACATACTACTGTGTACCACCACAGTAGTATATATCAGGTTCGATCACCGGTATCTCATACCTCAACGCCATCAAATCAAGCCGGTCGCGATCCCCTTCGTCTTACAGGGTAAAAGAGGACAAAGCGGGAAGAACGCGGCCAACAGGTGTGAGGATGACACGGCACAACCCAGAGGGTTGTGCCTGTCAGGAAGATGCTTCGTATCTTCCGTGCACGGATACTTCCACCAGAGGATCCTCGACAGGGCAACTATCTAACGCATTCACCCGCCGCACAAGCCCGGAACGACTGAGGTCTCTCAGGCTTCGTCGCAACCCGGGTCTGGCCGTCAGGTTTCTCCCGATGCTCTACCGCCTCACGCCAGCAGCGCCGCGATGATCCCGGTTAAAAAGATCCCATCAAACGTCCCCGCCCCGCCGATGCTCGCTGTCGGCGCCCCCAGTTCCGCGATATGGTTGAGGTTCAGGAGGTCCGCCCCGATCAGGGTGCCGAGCGTCCCGCTCACGTAGGCGATGATCACAGACGAACCCGGGACGCCGCCCGCAAAGAGCGAGAGGATCAGCGCCGCAAAGAGGGCCGCAAGCGGCGGGATGAAGAACGGCGTCGCAATCCCGAGGCCGGGCACCGGGCGGGCGACGAGTTTCGTCACGATCGTCACGACCGCGACGCCGGCGAGCGCGAGGGCGAAGAGCAGGTAGCCGCCGCTGAGAACGACCGAGTCATAGAGCAGGTAGAGCGATATCAGGACGGGGATCACTGCGCCGCCGACGTTGACCGCGAGGACCGTCCGCGGCGCCTGCTGCGGGATGCGGTAGAGCCGCCCGTACATCACGGCGTAGCGGTCGTAGGCCGCCGCCCCCGGCCGGCCCTCAAGCGTCCTCACCGGGATATTGATGAAACTCCCGATAAGCGTCAGGAGGAGGATGAGGAGCGCCTGCCACCAGGAGAACCCGAGCCGCGTGAACGTTGCCCCGATCGCCGTCAAGAAGAGGATCGGAAAGACGATGACGGCGAGGAGGAAGAGGGCGAGCAGTCCAAAGAAGAAGAGGAGCATCAACGGGGAGAAGGGGTTGAAGACGACCCGGTCCATATGAAAGAGTCGCTCTCCCCTCTAATATATACTACTCCCGGAGGGTGCAGACGATCGCGGCGTGATCGTGGTGGTAAGGATCGAGCCACCGGGCGTCCACGATATCGAGGCGCCGCTCAAGCCCGGCCCGCGCCCCGGCGAGCACCTCGGCCGGGTCCTGCCGGACGTCCACGCTCCTGGTCTTGAGCATCAGGACAAGATGACCGCCCGGTTTGAGGAAGACGATGTTCCTCATCGCGATCTCGACCTGGTTCGGCTGCGCCACGTCCTGGTAGAGGAGGTCGACCGCCTCCATGAACGGCGCATACTCCTCCGGACGGTTTGCGTCGGCCATGATCGGGACGATGTTTCTCCTCCGGCGGGCCACCTCGAGGAGGTCCTGCATTGGCCGGGGCGCAAACTCCACCGCGTAGACGGTCTCGACGTAGTCGGCGACGTGCGAGACCGTGGTCCCGTTCGCCGCACCGAGGTAGAGCACCCTCATCTCCGGTGTCAGTTCCACCCCGCCGCCGAGGGTGTAGAGAGCCGCGAACTTGCTCCGGTAGGGATCCCATACCCGGTAACCGTCGAGCGTCCGCTCGCCGTAGACCCCGCCCTCACCGGGAGAGACGAGCACGTTCCCGATCCGGATCATGCCTCGACCCCCGCTTCGTCGATCCGCGCCTGGGCGCCCTCGAGGAACTCCGGCACCGCCTCGCCCCGGTAGTAGTCGAGCCGTGCGGCGATGGCGAGTTTCGCCGCAAGCACCCGGGCCACCCGCCCCCGCACGGCCTTCGGGGCGTTGTGAACCCGCCGGTGCTGGAAGATGATCCCGTGCTTCGGCGGCGGCGTCCCGCCCCGGAGGTGCGAGAAGAGGGCGCGTTCCGAGCCGAGGACCTGGATGGTGCTCCCCGGCATCCTCGCGAGTGCAGGAAGCCCCCCCGCCCGGGAGAGGAGCCGGGCCGCGACCAGCCCGCCGATGAGGGCGCTCGTATTCGGCATCACCTCGTCGGCACGGGCCGAGACCTCCCGCATCAGGCGGCTCCTCGTCCCGGCGAGCCGCTCGATCTCGTCGGCGACGTCCGAGAGCCCTCCCCGCGCCCCTTTCTGGACGATCCCGAGCATCTTCTTCGCCGGGAGGGAGCGGTACTTCCGGGAGAACGCGGGGTTCGTGACCTGGTACCACTCCGCCGCACGCTCCGAGAGGAGGTTGATGACGTTATCGAGTTCATCAAGCATCCTGACCATCTGGAGGAGCTCGACGTCCCTGCCCTGGTAGGATTGGGCGATCTTCTGCCGGGCAAGGACGGTGCAGACGGAGCGGAGCAGGTCGACGTACTCCTCCCGGGTCCGGACGACCCCGCAGTCCCGGGCGGTCTCCCATTCGATGGGGACAAATGAATCCATACCGGTGCGGAGCTCGGCGGCCCGCTTTGCGAGCTCAGTCGGATCGGTGCCGGCCGGCCGGCCCCCCACCTCCTCGACGTCCCCCAACCAGTAGCGCAGTTGCATGGTGCGGGAGTGGGAGGCAGTCGATATAAGAGCGTCAGGCAAGACCAAAGGAGTAGGCCATCACCGGGACCATGATCGCACCCATGCAGTAGACCCGGCGGATGTTGACGAGGGACGGGACGTAGCCGACGGCCGTCGCGAGCAGGAGGACGAGCCCGCCGAACGGGCCGCAGAGGAAGAGGGAGAGGGCGGCGACGAAGACGATGACGGCCTGATTGAGTCGCGTGACGTTCACGCCGGAGAACCACGCGGCCATCGACGAGAGGCGGATGGTGAGGAGGTAGGCGCCGACCGCGGCCAGCGCACCCGCAAGAAGGATGGCGGTCGCCGGCGGAACCTCCTCAAGCGCACCGATCGCCGCCATCACCCCGCTCCGCGTCCGGGCTATTGCGTAGAACGCCGCAAGCCCGAGGAAGGCGTTGACGGTATTTGCAGCGCTCGTAGCGAGGATATACTCCCGGGGGTTCGAGTCGTAGCCGATGACCGAGGTGAGAAGAGCGTTTGCCGTGGCGCTCGATAGGCCCGGAAGCCAGCCGACGAGAGCGCCGGCGGCCGAGCCGAGGAGGGAGCCCCGCCGGAGTGCGCCTGCGGGAAGGTCGATCCCCGAGAAGTGCTGCTCCGGCATCGTACCGTGAGAGGCGTTGAGGAGGACCGAGATCCCGAAGAGCCCGGAGAGGAGGGGCATCAGCACCCCGGACTCGCCGCCCGTCGGCCAGGCGAGAAAGGAGTAGCCGAGCGAGAAGAGCCCGAGGAGCCCGGACACCGAGAAGACCGCGAGCGCCCACCCGGGAGATTCGGAGACGACGATGAGGTAGCCCGCGACCGCAAGGATGACGAGGCCGATCCCCCAGTCGATCGCCGGCTGGAGAGCGGGAAGGAAGAGGACGAACGCCAGCCCGAGCGGGAGGGAGAGGGCGACGCCTGCGGCGCTCCCGAGGGCGGATATCCTGACGGCCTCCTCCCCCCGGCCTTCCAGGCAGAGGGCATGCGCGGGGAGGACCGCAAGCGAGGTGTCGGCGTCGGGGATGCCAAGGAAGGTGCCCGGGACGTTGTCGAGGAACGTGTGCGTAACGAGGGTGGAGAACATGGCCGAGGCGACGAAGACCGGATCGAACCAGGCGAGCAGAACCGCCTGGAGGGAGAGGAGAACGCCAGCCATGGTGTTTGCATGGATGCCGGGGACGAGGCCGCTCACGACACCGCAACCGATGCCGACGGCGGCCCCGAGCACGATACTCGCGAGCACGGTAATTAACGGTCGAGGCGGGCGGGGATAAACCAACCGGATTGCGTCCCCCGATACAGTCATATTCCACCGGGACGAAGGTTGTAGCGATGAAGATCGCCATCACCCGGCTCGAGAACAAGGCGGCGGGAGACCGCGCCCTCTGCGCAACCTATGGTCACGACTGCTACACGGTCTCGCCGCTCCGCTCGGAACTGCGGCCCGATCGGGTCGATACGTTCGTCGAGGCCGTCCACCGCGGGGAGTTCGACTGCCTCTTCTTCTCAAGCGCCCTCCCCGCCGCGGTCGTCGGGCCGAAACTCGAACGGTGGCCGCGGGTGATCGCGATCGGCCCGAAGACCGCCGAAGTCCTCCGGGGGTTCGGGATCGAGGCTGAGGTTCTCCCCACGTTCTACTCCCGCGACTTCGTCCCCTACCTCGGCGAGTGGCTCCGGGGCCGGACAGTCGGGATCCCGCGGGCCGACGTCCCGAACCCGGGCCTTCTCGAGGCGATCGCCGCGGCCGGGGGGACGGTCAGGGAGGAGCGGGTCTACGCCCTCGTCCCCACGGGTGCCGAACTTGCGCTTGACGGTGCCGACGCCGTCCTCTTCACGAGCGCCATGTCCTACCGGGAGGCCCGGTGGCGGCCCCGCGACGACCTGCTCCTCATCGCCATCGGCGAGATCACCGCCGATTCCATGCGGGCCGGCGGGCATCCTCCGGCGGTCGTCGGGGACGGGTCGCTCGCGGGAACGCTCGAAGCGCTGAACCGTTATTCGGAAGGCAGGTGAGGGCATGGCCGACCAGGACTTTCCCATCCCGGAGTCCGGGATCGTCGTCGTCGACAAGCCCCGGGGGCCAAGCAGCCACCAGGTGACCGCCTGGGTCGGGGATATCCTCGGGCGGCGGGTCGGCCACGCCGGGACGCTCGACCCGCAGGTATCCGGGGTGCTCGTCGTCATGTTCGGCGGCGCTGTCCGGCTCGCCCCCGTCCTCCTCTCCCACAACAAGGAATACGTCTGCCTGATGCGCCTCCACGGCGACGCATCCCGCGAGGCCGTTGAGCGGGTGGCGGAAGAGTTCACCGGCCGGATCTACCAGCGGCCGCCGAGAAAGAGCGCGGTGAAGAGGAACCTCCGGATCAGGAAGATCCAGGAGATCGAGATCCTGGACATGGACGGCCGGCTCGTCCTCTTCCGGGTCAGGTGCGACGCCGGGACCTACATCCGGACGCTCTGCGTTCACCTCGGCTACGCGCTCGGTGTCTGCGCCCACATGGAGGAACTCCGGAGGATACGTTCGGGATCGTTCGACGAGACCGCCGCCGTCACGCTCCACGAACTCGCCGATGCCGCCGCGATGGCCCGGGAGGGCAACCCCGGGCCCCTGCAGAGGATGATCCTCCCCCCGGCGGCCGCCGTCGCCGATCTCGCGAAGGTCGTCGTCCGCGACACCGCCGTCGACGCCGTCTGCCACGGTGCGGTGCTTGCCGGGGTGGGGGTCGTCGGGAAGGAGGGCGGGTTCGCAAAGGGCGAGACGGTCGCGATCGTGACCGGGCGCGGCGAACTCGTCGGGCTCGGGAGAGCCCTCGTCGCTTCGTCGGCGCTGAAGCCCGGGGAACCGGGGTTCGTCGTTGCGCCAACCACCGTCCTGATGCGGCCCGGCACCTACCCCCGCGGCTGGAAGACGCACGCCGGGAGCTAATATTAATAGAATACACCGCCAACTAATGATGCACATTGCTGAGGTAGTCTAGACCGGTAGGGCGCGGGCCTGGAAAGCCCGTGGGGCGTTGAGCCCCTCGGGAGTTCAAATCTCCCCCTCAGCGTTTTAACACAGGGTTGATTCTTTTATCAGATCTCGTGCGGCGACTGCAGGCTCCGATCGTATTTCGCCAATTAGTAACCACTTTGTGTGAAGGTCACCGGTTCGGCCCCCTCACCCATAGATTAACATGCAGGAGAGCTTACCCGGGGCGATCTCATGAAGATCCGGGTGAGCAAGAACGGCCCGTACATCGTGACCGGGGGCGTCCCGCTCATGGCGATGGAGATCACCTATGACGAACGGGGCGACTGCCGTTCATGGCAAACGGTACGGGAGTATCCCCTGCAGGACGAGTACGCCCTGTGCCGTTGCGGGCGTTCGAAGAAGAAGCCCTTTTGCGACGGGACGCACGCGCGGGTTCGCTTCAACGGTACCGAAACCGCCGGAGACGAACCATATCTTGAGAGTCCCACCGTCATCAGAGGGCCGGAACTGGAGCTCGCCGACCATGAAGGGCTCTGTGCACACGCACGGTTCTGCCTGCGGGCAGGAGGGATCTGGAACCTCACGGAGCGGTCCGATATCCCGGACGCCCGGGATACAGCGATAGACGAAGCGTGCAACTGCCCCTCCGGCCGGCTCGTTCTCCGCGACCGACGGACCGGCGAGACGATCGAGCCCGTTCTCGAAAGGTCTATCGTCGTGATCGAAGATCCCGCCAGGGGGGAACATGGACCGTTCTGGGTCCGCGGCGGGATCCCCGTCGAGTCCGGTGATGGAAACCTGTATACGGTCAGGAACCGGGTCACCCTCTGCGGGTGCGGGAGATCGTGGAACAAGCCGTTCTGCGACGGGGACCATATCGGGCATTGAGAGGAGGGGTATCCCCGCCTCAGATCGATATCCCGACCATCATCATCGAGAAGAGCACCAGGTCGTAGACGGTGTGCGTGATCGCCGACGTCGTCGTGTTCGTATACTGCCGGATATAGGCGAACAGGATCCCCGCAAGGAAGACCGAGATGAGGCCGTCCCAGCTGTACTGGAACGCATGGAGCGACGCAAAGAGGAGCGCCGGGAGGAGGATGCCGAACCGGGGCTGGAGCAGGCCGCGGATGCTCACCTCCTCGCCGAACCCCGCCGCAACGGACGCCACGATGATCCCGGGGAGCGTGAGCGTACCGGCAAAGAGCAGGTTGACGGCCTCCATGTCGGTAACCGGAAGGCCGAGAGCGCCCACGAGCATGGCGAGCGCCAGATCAATGAAGTGGAAGACGGCGACGAGCACGAGGCCCGCACCGACGGCAAAAGTGACCTCTTTCACCGTCGGGCGGACGAGTCCGAGCCGCTCGAGGGTTTCGCGCCCAGTCCTCCGGATGAACACCCCGGCGATGAAGAACGAGCCGATCAGCGTCCAGAAGAGAGTATAGGCGTTCAGCGTGACCGTCTCCGCGAGGAGATCCCCGGACTCGAGCAGGAGGTCGAGGAACGGCTCCGAGAGGAAGGGCGGAACCCCCGTGACAAGGAGCGGCATGGGAGGAATGAGGATCATGGCGAGGATGACCACGAGCGCAACCGTATGGAGGAGCGAGTCCGGGTCGAACGGGAGATACCCCGCGAGCCATACCCTGAACCGGCGGGAGAGCCCGACGAGGCTTGCAAGCCCTGCGACAAAGACACCAAGGAGGAGAAGCGCGACCTGCGCAGCCATGGCAAGGTCGACCGTCTCCGGATCGATCTCCTCGGTCTCGAGCACCCCCTCAGGCAGGATCGCTATCGCCCCGAACCCAACCGCGGCGGCCGCAAGAGCGGCGACGATGAGAAGCAGCCAGAGGTAGGCGATCCACCGATACGCGGGGTGCCGGGTTCCGGCGAGGTACACAAGCAGGGCAAGGATGACAAAGAGCGCCACGTCGAGCGCCGAGGTGAGGAACGCTCCCGCTTCCCCGCCGATCTCGCCGAAGGCCGCAATCAGGAAGATGAGGCCGAAGAACGTGATCAGCAGTTCGGGAGTGTAACGACGGAAGAGTTCCGGCAGCATGCCACTATCCGTCGACCGGCGGCATGAAGAACGTAACTCACCGCCGCCCAAGCCTCCCGAAGGCAACCCAGCTCAGGACTCCCGTAACACCGAGGAACGCCGCAAGCCCGAGGAAGATCGCCGGCAGCGGCCACCGGCCGGCGAGGACGGCTCCTGCAAACGGCCCTGCCGAGAGCCCTACGGCGAAGAAGGTGTTGTAGATGCCGTACGCGGCGCCCTGCGAGCCATGGTCGCGGTAGATATCGGCGAGGAGCGGCATCACCGGGACGATGGCGCAACTCAGCGCGATCCCCAGCACGAAGACGGCGACGGCGGTGAGCGGGAGGGCGCCCGCCTGCATGACGGCGACGATCGCGGCCCCCGAGAGGAGGAGCCCGCCGCCGATGAGGTGCCGGCTGCCGCCGTAACGGTCGTAGATCCTCCCCGCAGCCGGCTGGGCGAGGATGGCCGCAACCGCCAGCACCGCAAAGACGACCCCGATCGTCGCCGGCGACGCGGAGAAGACTGTATGCAGGTAGACGGGAAGGTAGGGGTCGAAGACGCCGTACGTCCCGGAGACCGCGACGATGACGACCGAACAGGCGGCAAGCGGGAGGAGGGCGCCGCGGGGCAGCATCGAGGAGCGGGTCGCGCCGCCAACTGGCCTGCAGGTGCGCAACGGTGCTATGAGGACCGCAAGGCCGACGGATGCCGCCAGCACCGCCGGGACGATGAAGGTGGCGGTGTAGCCCGCATACTCAAAGAGCAGCCCGCCGGCGACCGGCCCGAGGATCGTCCCGACCCCGACCGCCGAGAGCGCGACGCCCATCTTCTCCCCGAGCCGGGCAGGGTCGCAGGTGTCGGCAAGGAGCGCAAGCCCCGCCGACCAGGTGGCCGCGGCCGAGACCCCCTGAACCGTCCGGGCAACGACCAGGTGGGCGATCGTGGTCGAGAACCCAAAGAGCGCCGTCGCGAGAGCGAGGAGGAGCATCCCGGCGACGATGAGAGGGCGGCGGCCCACCCGGTCGGAGAGGAGGCCCATCGGGATGGAGAAGAGGAGGAGCATGGCGGCGTAAACCCCGAAGACGACCCCGATGACCGACTCGTTCACGCCGAACCGGGGGGCGTACTCGGGGAAGACCGGGATGAGGAGACCGTAGATCATCATGTCCATGAAGATGACGAGCACGACCAGAACGAGGATCGCGTCCGGCGATGCGGCGATGCGGTCCCGGAAGGTGCGGATCCGATGCGGTCGTTCGGTCGTCATGCTGACTCATCTCCAGAGAGTTCTGCTCTCTCCCGTACGTTGGCGCCGCCGGGATATATCGGTTGCAGAAAGGGGTTTTTGCCGGGGCCGCCTCACCGGAGTCCGCGGTAGTAGGCGAGTTCGCGGGCATGGGGCCGGAAGGCCTCGACGAGCGCCGCCGCCTCGTCGTCGGGCAGAGGTCCGCTCCGGCCGGCGGCGGCGAGCGCCTGCACCTCCGCGGGCGTCGAGCAGTCGACGATCGCGACGGCGATCTCCTGTGCGAGGGCATATCGAATGAGGACTTCAGGCGTCACTCCGGCATCGGGGGCAGGGTAGTTCAACCCGCCGAGCACCTTCATCCCGATGACCGCGACCCCCTGCTCCTTCGCGGTCGTGAGCACCCGATCGAGGAACCCGCCGGGCGCTCCCTCAACGGGGTTTACGGGCATCATCACGGCGTCGACCGGCCAGTTCTCGACCGCGTGTGCGAGGACGTCCGGGTCGTGGTGTCCCGTCACCCCGATATGCCGGACGACACCGGACTCCCGCGCCTCGATGAAGGCCTCGAGGGCACCGGACGGCCCCTCAACCTCCCGGATATCGGAGAAAGACCGGATATCGTGGATCTGCCAGAGGTCGAGGGTCTCGATGCCCATCCTCTGGAGGGTCTCCTGGAGGTCCGTCTCGGCGTCCGCGTGCGCCCGGCTCGCCGACTTGCTTGCCTGAAAGACCTGTTCCCGGAGATCAGGGCGGTTCCG
This sequence comes from Methanobacteriota archaeon, assembly GCA_030446015.1. Taxonomy (GTDB): domain Archaea; phylum Halobacteriota; class Methanomicrobia; order Methanomicrobiales; family Methanoculleaceae; genus Methanoculleus. The sequence goes on along the minus strand of JASUSO010000062.1, from coordinate 2,525 downwards.
CCAGACCTCGCCGTAGTAGTCCTCGCTCCCGGCGTAGACCTTCGCCGAGTCGAAGTAGGTGATCCCCTGCTCAAGCGCTTCCATGATGACGGCATTCGCCTCCGCATGCCGCCCGTATGTCCTGAGGATGCCCTCTCCCCCGAGGCCCACCAGGGTGACCTCGCGTCCCGTCGTTCCGAACCTGCGCTTCTCAAGCCCCGCCATGGGCCACACTATCCAGACTCGCGTATAAAATTCTTGACCACGGAACCGGGGTACGGGGTATGCGGCCCGGATTGTGCCGGGGGCACTCTGCCGCCTTCAAGGATACCGGGCAGAACCAGCCCGATCTGAGGGAGGGCGATGGTACCGCCGGCCCCGGCACGATCCGGAGCGTGCTCTGCGATCCCAAATCCGCTCCAAGAAAGCCCGGTTCGATTGCGTACGACCTGACATGAGCCTATTTTCCCGGAGCAAATTTGAGAGAATCCCTATGCCGGTATCACCGGGTGTGGCGCTGCTACAGCCGCTTTAAGCCCTGCATTTCGGTTTTTGAGCCTGGGGTTAAGTTTATTTACCCCAAGAAGCATCGTCCACCGCATGAAGAGGATGTTTGGTATCCTTGCTCTCATGGTGATTGCGAGCATCATGATTGCAGGGTGTGTGCAGCCAGCGGGCAACGAGACGGTGACACCCGGCACAACCCCGGGACTCACCGAGACCCCGATGGAGACCGAGACGCCGGCAATGACAGCGACCCCAATGGAGACGGAGACCCCGATAGAGACCACAACGCCGATGGAGACTGAAACGCCGGCAGCAACCGCAACCACGATGACAACGGGAACGGAGACACCGGCAGCAACCACAACAACCGTTGCCGTGGGTGTAACGGAGACCCCTCCGGGAACGCCGGCGGCACTCGCCGCTGACGAGATCGTCGCCATCACCGACAGCGGGTACGCACCGAACTCGCTCACCGTCCCTGTAGGGACTACAGTTGGATGGACCAACGAAGCTTCGACGAACCAGACCGTATCGGCCACTGGAGAGGCTGGATTCTTCGACTCCGGGCTCCTTGAGCCGGGCGATTCATACAGTTACACCTTCAACGGCGTGGGCAACTACACCTACCAATCGATGACCGGCGGATTTGAGGGTGAGATCATCGTCATCCCCTGACACTCTTTTTTCGTCGGCGGCCGCGGGGGGCAGCATCCCCCTACGCCCGCCGGTAGGCCCCGGCCGCCTCGACCAGGCGCTCGGCGATACTCTCCGGGAAGTAGGCGTGGGTGTACTGCCCGACCGCGTTCTGCACGGTCAGCCCGTCGCGGCCGCCGTCGATGCCCCGTCCCCGGATGAGTTCCAGGGAGAACCGGGCGTCACGGGCACAGTCGAGTCGTGAGTAGTGGAACTCGTGGCCCCGGAAGGGCGAGCCCGGGGCAAGGAACGGTGCAGACCCGGAAACCCGGGCCTCGACGTAGCCGAGGGCCTGGATACGGCCCGTCATCTCCGCCGCCGCCGGGAGGAGGCCGGCCATCGGGTAGTCGCCCTCGCCGGTCGTGAGCCGCTCGGTGAGATAGATGAGGCCGCCGCATTCGGCGTAGACGGGCATGCCGTCATCGGCCGCCCGGCGGACGTCTTCCCGGCACCGGGAGGAGGAGAGGGCCGCCGCGTGGAGCTCCGGGTAGCCGCCCCCGAAGTAGAGGGCGTCCACGTCCGGGAGCCGGTCGGTCATCGGCGAGAAGAAGGCCAGTTCCGCCCCGGCCCGCACGAGCCGATCGAGGTTGTCCGCGTAGTAAAAGCAGAACGCCGCATCGTTCGCGACGCCGATCCGCACCGCGGCCTCCTGCCGGCCGGGGGTCTCCGCCGGCGCCGGGAGGGGCGGAGCCGACCGGGCGAGGCCGATGATACCGTCGATGTCGCACGTCTCTTCCACCACCGCGCCGAATCGCGCCATCATCCCGGTCTCGGCCGCCATCGCGAGCCCGAGGTGCCGGCTTTCGACCGCAAGATCCTTTCGCCGCGGGATTCCGCCGTAGATGGGAAGGCTCTTCGTCTCCTCGATCATGGCGAGGTGGCGGGGGCTCCCGATCCGGTTGAGGATGATACCGGCGACCCGGACGGCCGGATCGAACCCCGCGTAGCCCAGAACCATGGCATGGACGCTCCGCGACGCACCCCCAGCATCCACCACGAGAAGGACCGGGGCGTCGAGGATCTTTGCGACGTGCGCCGTGCTCGCGGTATCGGTCCCTTCGAGCCCGTCGAAGAGCCCCATCGCACCCTCGACGACGGCGATATCCGCCCCGGCACAGGCACGGACAAACGTCTCCCGCACCCCCGCCTCCCCCATCATGAACGGGTCGAGGTTGCGGGACGTCCGGCCGCAGATGGCCGAATGGTGCGTGGGATCGATGAAATCCGGGCCCACCTTGAAGGGCTGGACGGCGAGCCCCCGGGCGGTGAGCGCCGCCATCAGGCCGCTTGCAAGCGTGGTCTTGCCGCAGCCGCTGTGGGTTCCCGCGATGATAATTCGTGGAATC
>JASUSO010000061.1 GCA_030446015.1 Methanobacteriota archaeon | reverse complement strand
CTAGTCGTGCCCCACGCGGGCACGTGGATTGAAATGCGTTGAACCCGCCGTCCAGGAAGTCGGTGATGTCGTGCCCCACGCGGGCACGTGGATTGAAATCCACAAAAGAACCGTGAGCGATAAATTCACCCTCGTCGTGCCTCATGTAGGCACGTGGATTAAATTCCGGCTCCCCGTCCTAGTAGATCCAAACAGAAGATTCTACCGGAGTCAATTAGTTTCACAGTAACCTGGGGACAGGCAGAGGCATTCCGGGTGAAACGGTTCGTCGAAAAAAAAGTTCTCCGGGGGATAACCCCCCGAGAGCCGCTCACTGGTATTCCAGCGGCTGCGTCTCCTTCGGCAGCCCGCCCTTGAAGTGCTGCTGGATCTTCTGGTAGTACTGCCGCAGCCGGTCGTTCATCGTCGCATGCACCTTCTCTCGTGCCTGCTCGAAGTGCGACGGCTTCACGACGACGGCACCCTCCCGCATGGCGAGCATGGCCGCCTCCCGGGCGAGCGCCTCGAGGTCCGAGCCGACGAACCCCTCGGTGTCGGTCGCGATCTTCCTGAGGAGTTGGGCCCGTACGGGGTCGTCGAGCGTCACCTTCTGCTGCGCGAAGAAGTCGACGAGTTTCTTCCGCCGGATGTGGCCATCAAGCCCCTCGCCTTCGGTCGACGCAATCGCAGCGCGGTGCTCCTTCAGTTCTTCGACGCTCACCTGGCGGTTCGCACCAACGGCGAGAACCAGGTCCTCGAGGTCGTTCTCCGTGAGCCCCTCCGTCATCGCCACGAGGTCTTCCAGCGTCGAGCCCTCGAGCGGCATGTAGCGGGTGTGGATTGCGAGGATCTTCTCCCGGTCCTCCCGGCTGGGCTCGCCGATGTAGACAAGCCGGTCGAACCGCCCGGGCCGGAGCAGCGCCGGGTCGACCATGTCCGGCCGGTTGGTCGCGCCCATCACCACGACGCCCCGGAGCTCCTCAAGGCCGTCGATCTCGGTCAGGATCTGGTTTAACACGCTCTCGACGACGTGCGACTCGCTGCCGCCGCCCCGGGCGGTGGCGAGGGCGTCGAGCTCGTCGAAGAAGATGATCGACGGCGCCACCTGCCGGGCCTTCTTGAAGATCTCGCGGACGGCACGTTCGCTCTCGCCGACCCACTTCGAGAGGAGCTGCGGGCCCTTGACCGGGACGAAGTTCGCCCCGCTCTCGCTCGCGACAGCTTTCGCGATCAGGGTCTTTCCGGTCCCCGGCGGACCGTAGAGGAGGACGCCCTTCGGCGGCTCGATACCAAGGTTCTCGAACCGCTCCCGCTCGGTAAGCGGATACTCCACCGCCTCGCGGATGTCCTGCTTCGCCTCCTCAAGGCCGCCCACGTCTCCCCAGGCGGTGTGGGGGACTTCGAGGAGAACCTCCCGCATGGCGCTCGGGCCCACGTCGCGGAGAGCGTCGCGGAAGTCTTTGCCCTGCACCTCCATCTTCTCGAGGATCTCCGGCGGGATCTCGTCGGCCTCCATATCGATCTCGGGGAGGTAACGCCGCAGCGCCTTGATCGCCGCCTCACGGGCGAGTGCGGCGAGGTCCGCCCCGACGAACCCGTGGGTCTGCTGGGCGACGTCGGTGATCGCAACGTCGTCTGCAAGCGGCATCCCGCGGGTGTGGATCTGGAGCACCTGGATCCGGTCGTCCTCCGAGGGCACCCCGATCTCGATCTCCCGGTCGAACCGCCCGGGACGGCGGAGAGCCGGATCGATGGCGTCGAGCCGGTTCGTGGCCCCGATCACCACGACCTGCCCCCGCTCCTCGAGGCCGTCCATCATCGTCAGGAGCTGGGCGACCACCCGGCGCTCAACCTCCCCGGTCACCTCTTCCCGCCGGGGGGCGATCGAGTCGAGCTCGTCGATGAAGATGATCGCAGGAGCGTGCTGCCGTGCGTCCTCAAAGACCTCCCGGAGCCGCTGCTCGCTCTCGCCGTAGTACTTCGAGATAACCTCCGGCCCCGCGATCGAGATGAAGTGGGCGCCGCTCTCGCTCGCGACAGCTTTCGCGATCAGGGTCTTTCCCGTCCCTGGCGGGCCGTAGAGGAGGACACCCTTCGGCGGCTCGATACCGAGCTTTCGGAAGATCTCCGGGTGGCGCATGGGGAGCTCGATCGTCTCGCGGACCCGCTGCAGCTCGCCCTTCAGGCCGCCGATATCCTCGTAGCTGATCCGCTTGACACCTTCGAACCCGGCCGCAGGCTTCTCCGAGAACTCGATCTTCGTGTTCTTCGTGATGATCACGGCGTTCTCCGGCTCGACCACCACGGCCTTGAACGCGACGAGCTGGGGCTGCATGAACGGGAGCCCCGCCTGGATCGGGACGGAGTCGTTCTTGACGACCGGAAAGTCGATCAGCTTGTTGACGACGCTGCCGTAGTTGATGGGGAGTTGTTTGGGGAGGTCTTCGGGTGGGGCAAGCACGACCCGTTTCGCCTCGGCCTCCTCGTCGAGCGTTCGTATCTTGACACGGTCGCCGATGCTCGCACCGGTATTGAGCCGGGTGAAGTTATCGATCCTGACTTTGCCCTGGTGCCAGTCGTTCACCATGGCGCGCCAGACCTTCGCTACGGTGCGACGCTTCCCTTCGATAGCGACAAGGTCTCCCGGGTTGAGCCGGAGCTGCAACATGGTATCAGGGTCAAGCCGTGCCTTGCCTGCCCCCTGATCCTCCGGATAAGCGCTATCTACCTTCAAGTATATCTCGGGCATTACCTCTAGTTCTTATATTTCGGGGATTTATAAGTACTGGAGGCGCATGAACGTACTTCTCTTCGATCCGTTCAACGGGGCCGCAGGCGATATGATCATCGGAGCTCTTCTCGATCTGGGGGCCGACGAAGGGCTCGTCCGGGCAGCCATGCGCTCCGTCGTCGGCGAACCGACAATCGAACGGGTAGACCGTTCCGGCATCCGGGCCGTCCAGGTGAGAGCGCACGCCCCGGTCGAGCACCGCACCCTTGAAGAGGTGCTCGACCGGGTGGCCGAAAGCGACGCTCCCGCTCCCGCCCGGGAGATGGCGCGGCGGGTCTTCCTCCGGATACACCGGGCCGAGGAGAGCATCCACGGAGAGGGGGCGCACTTCCACGAGGTGGGTGCGGACGACGCGATCGCCGACGTGGTGGGAGCCTGCACCGCCCTCCACTCCCTCGCCCCCGACGCCGTCGCTGTCCGCCCGATCGCACTCGGCCGGGGGTTTGCGGTCGGCGCCCACGGCACCTTCCCCATCCCGGCCCCCGCGACGGTCGCAATCCTCGCCGGGTCGGACCTCATGACGGTTCCCGGGGACGAGGAACGGGAACTCTGCACCCCGACGGGGGCGGCACTCCTCGCCGAGTTCTCGACCGTCCGGCCCGAAGACCTCGGCCCGGCGGCTATCCGGGCGGTCGGCTACGGGGCAGGGAGCAGAAACCCGCCGGGACGGCCGAACGTCCTCCGCTCGATGCTCCTCTCCACGAAAGATGCCGCGGGAGGCGACCGGATCGACATCCTCGAGACGAACGTCGACGACGTCACCGGGGAGGCGCTCGCCTACGCCATCGGCCGCCTGATGGAAGAAGGAGCACGGGACGCAAGCGCCATTCCCGTGGTGATGAAGAAGGGACGGAGCGGTCACCTCGTCCGGGTGATCTGCCGCCCCGAAGCGACCGACCGCCTGGTAGAGGTGATGGCGCGGGAACTCGGGACACTCGGGATCCGGTGCATCCCGATGGTGCACCGGGCGGTCGCGGAACGGACGATCGAGCCGATCACGGTGACGATCCGGGGGAAGGAAGCGACGATCGACGTGAAGTGCAGCTGGTCGGGCGGAAAGATCGTCTCGTTCAAGGCGGAGTACGAACAGGCGGCGGCGTGCGCACGAGAGAATGGGCTCCCGTTCCGTGAGGTCGCCGGAACGGTCGAGGCGGCCGCACGCCGCCTCTTCGTCGAGCGGGGTGACCTCGAGCCATGAAGACCGACCGGGTCGGCACGGGAAGCCCGGCGCTCGACGACCTGCTCGGCGGCGGGCTTGAGCGGCGGGCGATCACCCAGATCTACGGCGAGCCCGCGAGCGGCAAGAGCACCCTCTGCCTGATGGCCTCCGTCGCCGCACTCCGGGCCGGGAACTCGGTCATCTACATCGACACCGAAGGGTTCTCGGTCGAGCGCTTCAGCCAGATTGCCGGGGGGGACGCCGGGGCGCTCGCCGACCGGCTCTACCTCTTTGAGCCGCTCGACTTCGCCCAGCAGGGGACGATGATCGCCGACTCCGAAGGGCTGCTCAAGAAGAACGGCCACGCCCCCGTAGGGCTGCTGGTGATGGACTCGGCCACCGCCCTCTACCGGACGGAGCTCGATCTCGGGCGGGAGGCGCTCCGGAAACTCTCGCACCACATGATCAAACTTCTCGGGCTCGCGAAGAAGTACGACATCCCCGCCCTGATCACGAACCAGATCTACATGGACGTGGAGCGCGAGCAGGTGGCGGGGCTCGGGGGGACGGCGCTCGAACACCTCTCAAAGGCCATCATCAGGCTCGAAAAGAAGGATGGTTTCCGGCGGGCGACGCTCCGGAAGCACCGGTCCCGGCCGGAAGGGCTCTCGTTCGACTTCGCCATCACCGAAGACGGGATCAGACCGATAGAACGCCGGTAAAGACCGTCTCGGCGGGGCCTTCCATCGTGACGGTCTCGCCGAACCGGATCACGAGCGGGCCGCCTTTTGTCTCGACCCGTACCGTATCGCCGACTTTGCCGAGGTGGCGGGCGACCGCGGCGGACGCTGTCGCGCCGGTCCCGCAGCTCTCGGTCTCGTCCTCGACGCCGCGCTCGAACGTCCGGATCCGGATCGTGTCGTTGCCGGCCTCTTCGACGAAGTTGACGTTCGCGCCCTCAACGAAGGAGGGGTGGTTCCTGATGACCGGGCCGATGAGGCCGATGTCGACGGCGCCGATTTCTTTGACGAAGACGACCGCGTGGGGGACGCCGGTGTTCGCGGCATACACGGTGAGCCCCCGGATCTCCTCTTTGTATTCGCCCTCCCCGACGGCCGGGATCCCGCGCCGCTCGAAGACGGGCGCGGGCATCGTGATCGTCGCGGTGAACTCGTCGCCGGTGTAGCCTGCCAGGACCCCGACGATCCCCGCCCCGGTCTCGACCGAGCAGGACTCTTTCACGTAGCCTGCGTCGTAGGCATACTTCGCGAGGCACCGAATACCGTTCCCGCACATCGCGGCCTCGCTCTCGTCCGGCTGGAAGAGCCGCATCCGGATCTCGGCCGCCTCGGACGCCTGGAGGAAGAGGATGCCGTCGGCGCCGATGCCGAACCTGCGGTCGCAGAAGAGCGCCGCAAACTGTCCCTTCATCTCCTCGGGGATGACCTCGCCGTTACGCTCGTCGATCAGAACGAAGTCGTTGCCGTTTCCCTGCAGTTTGGTGAACGCGATCTCCATGATGTAGCCTCTCCTGTAGGTATGGGAGCGGCGGGTGATAAACCGTGGGGGTTCGTGGGGGATGCGGGGCCGGGGATCAGGCCCCCCTCATGGTGCACCGCACAGGCGCATCCACCAGGGAGAATGCATTCGAGGACCGAAGACCAGTTCCGGCGGAGAGGTGAATACCGTGAACTTCACCGGGATATCCTCGATCCCCATCTCCCTTGCCCGCCCATCAAGCATCGCATACACCGCTTCTATCGATGAGGTGTTCTCCGGCGGGGGCGGGCCGTTCCAGATGCTCACCCGGAGATAGCCGTCATGATCGTAGCCGAAACCGATGAGGGACCCGTTGGGGTAGAGGTAGCGTTCCCATATCAGACTCTCTGTGGCAGTAGTGAAACTCGAAAGCGGTATACCTTTTCCGCCCTTCGAGGACGGGAGCCCTCCGAGCGTGATGGTGACGGGCTCCTGCCTGTTCAGGCCGGCTTTGAGGTGCTCGACGTCCAATCTGGTGAGTGCCGGCTGATACGATTGGAGTTTCCCGGCAGACGCTGCCGGCCCCTGATGGTGTTCATTGATTCTAATCCCCGAATCTGCCTGTACTGAAGTTGGCTGTGGCGAGGCATCCTGGCTGCCGCTAACTATAACGGAACGGTATTGATGTAACCGGGCAAGGTCTTCGGAGAGTTCCCTGCTCCTGCTCTCATTCATGCCATCAAGGTACGTTACCTTGGGCATTCTTTCAATCATTTGGGAGATCTCTCTGTCACTCAATCGGTTTCCTGTGTCATCAAAGAGATGAGGGCTTCGCCCTAGTACCACATCTCTATCCACCGGATCGCCTCCATGCGGATGGGTCTCGCTGCTCCCGGTTGCGCTCACCGCCGGCACGAAGATCGCGCCGGCGACCAGCAGCGCAACGGTGAGGATGACAATTCTGGACTGGGCTCTTGTTTTCATGGTTCTATTCCTCCTCTGTGCGTACCCGGGAAGACTACGAAACAGCAACGGCTATCCCTGTTTGCAGCCGCAGGCACCATCAGCCCTCGGGCACGCGGGGCGTTCACCCATTCAATTCGCTACTGGCCGGGTGAACTTCAACATCGGATGACCCGGTGACGACGCTAGGGCTCTCCGACACCGTCGGCCAGGGCGAGACCAACAGGCACCAATTTTATGTCGGGAGTGAGGTCGCATACCTTGAAATATACCTGAACTGGGGTTCGACCTCCGATTCTCTGGCGTTGACCATCTACACCCCTTCGGGAAGCAAGATCGGCACGTTCCGCGACAGTAGCGACGGAATGATGGATGGCAAGATTCATATCGACATTGACCCAGATGGCAATTATGTGGACCGGGGAACCTGGACGCTCGATGTTTACGGCGAGAAGGTATCATCAGAGAGATCATACACCCTCAACCTCTACCAATACTAGGCCCGGTGGACATCTCCGGTTGCTTATCCTCTCGATCCTTTTTCTGGTGCTGCTGGTAGCGGTTGCCGATGCCACCGAATACACGGTCCGGCCCTCAAGAAACGTCGGGCAAGAGCCCGGCATGTCCATATCGGGCGAGAAGGTGCAGGAGGTAGACCCGATACCGCTCTGGCTCTTTCTGCTGCTGTCTGTATTTCCCCAGTTGACGGCAGCCCCGATCGAGACCCTCATTCCGTTGAAGGCCGCCGGATACCTCGGGTACAAACGGATTTGCAAAGAAAACGCCCTTGAGAGTCCGCAGAGACGCAAGATCTTGAGATTTGTCAAGAGGAACCCGGGATTGCACTTCAGGGAGATATTGAGGCGTGTGCCTCTGACGCGAGGGACGCTTGATTACCATATGAAAACGATGGAATCCGTGGGTCTCTTAAAGACGATACTGGAAAGAGGGAGGACTCATTACTTCGTTGCAGATGCTCCATACTCGGCCGAGGAGGAGACCCTCATCATCGCACTGAGGAACGAGAGTCTGCGGAGAATTATAACAGAAATCTATCTCAATCAAGGCGCATGCAACGAAGAGATTGCAGAAAACGTCGAGTTATCAGGAACTACAGTTTATGAGCACCTACGATACTTGGAAGATCTGGGTGTTGTGATCGCAGAGAGGGATGGGCGGTGTGTGCGGTATACTCTCGCCGAGAACTATTCTCGTATACTGACGGACATGCGGATCATTATACCGAACCGGCCCGGAGCGCGGCAGCACCCGCTGGAGGGATCAGCCCCGGGGAGGGATATCGACGGCCTCCTCTCTCAACTGAGGTTTGACCCGGTCCCCCACGTTGGCGATCGTTCGTCGTGACGCCCGGCCTCGCTACGGCCCCGAGTGCGCGCACTCCGCCTGCACACCAGTCTTTGGGAGAAGCACCGGAGTACCAGGCTCTGATACCAGCACTCCAGCTCTTTTCCATGAACTTGAGGTCTATGAACGCCCGGATGAATCGGCGTTTGTCCGAGAAACGGTATAAAGAAGAACAGCGAAGTCTCCATCAGTGATACCGCATGCGGTATCCCGCGGGGGCGGGGAACTCTGATTGACGTCGGATCCCGGACTCCCACAGCGTGCCCGGAGGGCAATAGGGCTGTGGGCGCCCGGAAGGGATAGCCGTTGCGGTTCTACGGCCTTCCGGAGCACGCGTGAATGAGGTGAAAACCATGAAACTATTGCAGATTGGCATAGCCGCACTCCTCGTGCTGCTCTGCTTTGGGGGAGTTTCGGCGGAAGAAGTGGCCGACTTTGCCGTATATCTCCAGCCCCCATCATCGGATGCGGGCGATGCCACGGATGTTGATGTGTTTTCTGGAGAGATTTTAGGAGAAATTGGTGTACAGGATGTCGCTACATTTCCCTTTGGAAGTACCATCACTGAATCGCAGCCCAGTCGGACCTTTCAGTTTGCGGTGCCCTCCGGCGTCTACAACTCCATTCAGGTCGACATGAAGTTCTATCAGGTCGACGGCGAATGGAGCGACCTGCGACTGAAACTGGTCGACAGCAACAACCGCGTCCTCGCGCAGGACGATGGGCCATGGCTCCCGTTCACCGAGAACGGTGAGCGTCACGTGCGGTATGATCAGCGTCTCCAGGAAGGCGACAAATACCGGGTCGTCGTCGAGAAGATCAGTCTTGCCGGAAATACCTGGTTTGATGGAACAACTAAACTGCAAACATAACGATCTCGGGTGCCGTAAACGGCACCCTTTGTTCTTGACTGGGTTACCGATCGACCTGGGGAGATCTGGCGTCAGGACCGGAAACCAGAGAGAAAACATCCCATGACCGCAGAACGCAGCCTCATCGTCGCCGCAAAGGAGTTCTCTGACCTCTTCACGAGCCGGCGGTTTCTCCTGATCTTCGCCCTGTACCTCATCATCGCCATAATCGGTATGGCCCAGGGGATCGAGCGCTACGATGACGCCCTGGCTTCGTACAACAAAGCGATGCAGGCGGCAGACGAGTACCGGGACCTGCAGGAACTCGGGGCCTGGTGGCTTGAGATGCCGGGCAAGCCCTCGATCCTATACGTCTTCAGCTCCATGACCGGGACCACGATGACGCTCGGCGCACTGCTTGCCATCGCAGCCGGGTTCGACCTGGTCACCCGCGAGAAAGAGACCCGATCGCTCAAAACCCTCCTTGCGCACCCGGTCTACCGCGACGAGGTCATCGTCGGCAAAGCACTCGGGGGCGCCGCCGCCCTGGGAGTCGTCGTGGGGCTTGCCCTTGCCCTCATCACCGCCATCCTCCTCGTGCTCTCGATCGTCCCGACGGCGGGCGAGGTCGTCGCTATCCTGATCTTCGGGGTAGTTTCGCTCCTCTTCCTGATCGCCTGGTTTACCGTCGCTCTAGCGACCTCGGCGGTCACCCGGGAGAGCGGAAACGCGCTGATCTTCACCCTCGTGATCTTCTTCGTCATCTCGTCACTCCTCCCGGTGCTTGGGGCGATGGTTGGCGACGCCGTCGCAGGCCCGCCGCCGCAACGCCCCGAGTCGCCTCAGGAGGTCGCAGTGGACGTGGTCTACGTCTCATCCTCCACGGGTGAGTCGTCCGTTCACCGTGCCGATTCCCGACAGCAGGTTCCTGCGTGGAACGAAGCGCTGAGGGACTACCAAGAGGTACTGGCGGCGTATACCGAGAAGAAGAGATTTGCCACCAATGTGATCACGCTTCTCTCGCCGCAGGAGAGTTACCAGACTGTGGCCGATATTATCTCTGCACCCCAGAAGCGATCGCTTCCGGAATCTCTCGGTAGTGTCTGGGCAGGTATCGTGGGTCTGATCGTCTTCCCGTCGGTCTTCTTTGCCGCCGCGTACGGGAAGTTCATGCGAATGGATATCCGGTGACAGTTCAAGGGAATGCACAGAAACGTTATGAGGAGGAACGCCGACGTCTCGATTGGTGATACCGCACGCGGTATCCCGCGGGAGCCGGGTGTCTCGATTGGCGTCGTGCCCCGGCCCCCACCGCGTGCCCGGAGGCTAATGGTGCTGTTGGCTATCATCAGAGATAGCCGTTGCGGTTCCACGGCCTCCCGGGTACGCATGAACGGAGGTAAAAACATCATGAAACAGAAAAAAAATGTTCGGACCGTGTGCCGTTGCCGTCATCGGCCTGCTTCTCGTCTGTATGACGGTGGCGTCGGTCAGCGCTGAGAACGGGCTGCATGCCGTGGCCATTAATGGGGGCTCGCTCCTGATCAATGAGGACGGAGGCATCGACTGCACTGCTTCAGCTGATACGTACGCCGGCTCCTATATACCCGGGGTAACCTACCAGATCGACGTGGATTGTGAATACAGGGATTATAATGAGGTAGTTGGACAAACGGCCCAATTCCGCTTGGAAGGGCCGGATGGTTCCGTAGCCACGAAGTCCATTTTCGACGTTCCGCTCATCAACAACAACTGGAAGGGCAAGCTGTCGGTACCTTTTACGCCCGCCAGTCCCGGTTCGTACCACTGGGAGATCACGTGCAGTGAAGGTTCCGAGAGCGCCTCGGCTCGCGGGGACCTCATCCTGGTGTAAGGATAACCCACAATGGCGGCAGATTCCTCCTCTTCCCAACTTTTTGGCCCCCTCATTGCCGGGATCCCGATCATCGCCGCTTTGCTCCTCCTCGGCACGACGATACCTACCCCGGCCTGTGCCGAGGATATGAATTCATTAACCGAGATCATCGGGGTGCTCACCGACTACCAGCGGGTCCCCGGCTTCGACGACGGACCGGCTGCCGACTACATCGCCGGGAGACTGGAGGAGGACGGATATGACGTACAGCAGGAGGTCTTTGCCGTCGAGACGGATGCGGGACCGGCCACGACCCAGAACGTCATCGGTATCAAGAAGGGCTCCGGGCCGGGGATCGTCGTCGTCTGCGCCCACTACGATGTCTACGGTCCCGACTGCCCCGGAGCGGACGACAACGCCGCCGGGGTCGCCGTGATGCTTGAGGTCGCACGGGCGCTCCGGACGGAATCCCTGGACCGATCGGTCTACTTCATCGCCTTCTCCGGCGAGGAGGTCGGGCTGCAGGGGAGCGCCGACTGGCTGGACCGCCACGCGGACCTTGCCGGGGATATCATCGCGGCCGTCAACCTCGACTGCGTTGCACGCGGCGACGAACTCCATGTCGATACACTCCCCCAGTACAGCTGGATACTGGACACCGTCCCCGAATCCCCGGCGATCAACCATCTGATTGGATCGAGTCTCGGGGGCGACCACTGGCGCTTCTGGGAGCACCATATCCCCGCCGCCCTGATAACCGACAACAGCGGCTACACCCTGCGGCATACCCCGGACGATACCCCCGAGACCCTGAACCTCTCCCTGGCGGCGTCCTGCACCGAAGCGGTGACCGGCATGGTCCGGACCCTTGCCGCCGCAGACGACACGACGCCCCCGGCGGTGGAAGGGTCGGTCGAGGAGGACGGGACGATCCGGTACGCCGTCTCCGAACCCGCGGTGACGCACCTCATCGTCGACGGGACCGACTTTGGCGCCCTCACATCAGGGCAGGTCACCCTCCCGCCGGGCCAGCATAGCGTCCGGGTCATTGCCTACGATGCGGCCGGGAACCGGGGCGTCCTGGACCTGGAGGCCGACGTGCCTGGTACCGGCCGCGACACCCCCGGGTCCGACCATCAGCCGGGGGGTATCAGCATCCCCTGGAAGCGGACGGAAGAAGACCGCGAGAAGTATGGAATGCAGCATTATGGCACCCCGTTTGTCTCCCTCTCCTACGACGGCCCGCGAGAGGAAGACCCAGAGACCCGAGTCGACGGCTACGTCGACGGTATCTGGATCACCGGGCTTGAGGGGGGGCATACCATTATCCATGCCTCGGGGCTCCACCGCTACGAGGTGGCGGCGGTCGCTGGCGGGGATGTCGTAGGGTATGACGAGACGACGTATCTCGTCAGACGATTGTATGACGACCCTATGCGTTACTACATCCAGAACAGCGCTGTGCGGGAGGCACAAGCCCCTGAGGACCCGCTCCCCCTGGTCCCGGTCGCGTGCACGGTCGCCGCCTCGCTCCTCGCTGTCGGGTACCTCATCTCGCGGAGGCGGTAGGCAGAATGAACGATCATATGACACACAAGAGGTAATGATATGGCAGCAGAACGAGTCTTCACCGTGGCCGGGAAGGAGTTCACCGACCACCTCACCAGCCGGAAATTCCTGGTGATCCTTGCGTTGCTCCTGATGTTTGCCCTGCTCGGCATGCACCAGGGGATCGACCAGTACAACAAGAACCTCGAGTCGTATAACCAGCAGTTACAGGAAGCAGGAGATTCCGCAGGACCCGGCATGATGCCTGAGCGGCCGTCGATCCTCTCCGTCTTCGGGTATCTGGTCAGCTCCCTGGTGCCGTTCGGAGGAATGCTCGCGATCGCGACCGGGTTTGACCTGATATCAAAGGAGAAGGAGTCCCGGTCGCTCAAAACCCTCCTCGCACACCCGGTCTACCGGGACGAGGTCATCAACGGCAAGGCGCTCGGCGGGGTTGCGGCTCTCGGGGTTGCCCTCGTCACCGCGTTCGCTCTCACTCTTGCCGTGCTCCTCGTCTGCTCGATCGTGCCGACGGCGGGCGAGGTTGCCGCTATCGGGGTCATTGGGTTCGCCTCGCTCCTCTACCTGCTGGCGTTCTTCGCCCTCGCTCTCGCCCTCTCGGTCGTCACAAAGGAGAGCGGGCATGCGGTGATCTACGGCCTGGCACTCTTCTTCGCTATCGCCTTCCTGCTGCCGGTCTTCGGGACGGCTCTTGGGGATGTGGTCGCGGGCGACCCGCCGCAGAGACCAGAGATGCCGGTGACCGTGGACGGGCGTCCGGTTGATGAAGCGGTATGGATGGCATACGAGGAGGAGTGCAGGCAGCATACCGGGGAGATGGAAGAATACCGGGGCAGACGACAGGTGGTCACTGATACGGTCAACCTCTTCTCCCCAATAGTGAGTTATCATGCGGTGGTCTGGCCGGTCGCCGATCCTTCGGGTATGCCACTGGAAGATGCCGAAGACCAGATCTGGCGGGGTGTTGCGGCGTTGATCGTCTTCCCGTCGGTCTTCTTCGCCGCCGCGTACGGGAAGTTCATGCGGATGGATATCCGGTGAGAGCGGGGAGCGGCCCACCCTGCACGCACTCTGCCTGCACCTGGACCCCGGGGACAGCACTGGAGTATCAGGCTCTGATACCTGCACTCCCGCTCTTTTCCCTGGACTTGAGGCCTATGACCGCCCGGATGAATCGGTGTTTGTCCGAGAAACGGTATAAAGAAGAACAGCGAAGTCTCCATCGGTGATACCGCACGCGGTATCCCGCGGGAGCCGGGT
>JASUSO010000060.1 GCA_030446015.1 Methanobacteriota archaeon | reverse complement strand
TTGTTGTTGGTTTCGCCATTAACACAAGGAGCAACGGTTTTTATAGATCTTTCCCCTCAGATGGAACCGACCCTCGACTAGAGGGTTTCAACAGAGCCGGATGTACGATAAAGAACCGAAAAGAGATCGTTTAAATAGGCATACATTAAATCATGACATCAGGGAGGAACGTTATGGCAAATTACTGTTCCGAATGCGGGAAAGAGTTGATCAGCCCAAACGCCGAGATTTGTCCGAACTGTGGTGTTCGGCTTAAAGAGATAGTGATTAACCGCAGGAGCCCGGTCATTGCTGCAATATTGTCCCTCTTCATCTGGGGATTGGGTCAAATATATAACGGGCAGTTTGGCAAAGGCATTGCATACTTTGTCATCGGCATACTCTGTGCAGCGTCTATAATGATATTTATCGGCCTTCTATTGGCCCCAATCTGGTGGCTTATCGGGATAGTCGATGCGTACACTTCTGCCAAAAGGATTAATGCCGGCGAGGATGCATCCAAATTCATTAACTTCTAACTCTTTTCATGAATCCTCAAATAGCGTAGTTCTCCTGCCGAAGAGAACATCTTCACCAGGCAATGAAACACTGATGACTGCTTCGAAAAAAGATGTGCTCTTTACCCCACCGCCGGGGCGCTCTCGTAGGCCCTGGCGAGGTAGCGGGCGTGGAAGATGCCGTAGGCCACCCCTAAAAATAGATTGATGATCCATCCGATGATGGGTATCGATGTGATGAGCCCGGTCACGGCCGCATAGACGAGGCCGATGAGGACGAGGATGATGACCGCGACGATCCAGGACCCCCACCCGATCCTCCCGATGTGGGAGAAGATCGCCCCGAGGTTGAATGCCTGGAGGAAGCTCCCCGTGTGGGCGAACCGCACAGTGGCAAAGAGGGAGATGAACGATATGATAATCCAGATGATGGCCGCGGCCAGGATGCCGATGAAGGCTGCAGAGACGGCCGACGCCCATACGTCGGGGTTGTCGAGCCCCCTCACCGCTATGGCGGAGACGGCCGCGATCCCTCCGAAGACGGCCAGGACCACGAGGACCGGGATCAGGTAGATCAGGGTGATGATGTTCAACTTCCACCCGTCGACGAAGAGCCTGCCCCACCCGTCCACCTCGGGGGGCGGCGTCCGGCCGGAGAGCACCCGCACGATGTAGCCGTTGTAAAGCGGGATTAAAAAGAGCGTGAACGTCTGAACGAGCGAGAGGATGATCAGGAGCACCCACCGCCACCACTCGCCCCAGAGGGCGTCTTTCGTGTAACGAAACGATCCGGAGATGAGATTGCCGTAGTCCATATCATACCACCTTCGGCCGTGGAGTGAAGGCGGGGGATATAACAGTTTTGAGTCGCTCAAAAAAAGGGGTATTCAGTGCCGGAAGTGCCGGACGCCGGTGAAGACCATCGCGATGTTGAGCCGGTTCGCCGCCTCGATGACCTCCTTATCCCGGATGGAGCCGCCCGGCTGGACGAGCGCCGTCGCGCCCGCCGCCGCCGCGACCTCCAGGGTGTCGGGGAACGGCAGGAAGGCGTCCGATGCGACCGCCGACCCGGCAAGGGATTTGCGGGCCTTCTTGACCGCGATCTCCGCCGACTCGACCCGGTTCATCTGCCCGGCGCCGATCCCGATGACGGCGTTCTCGTCGGCGAAGATGATGGCGTTGCTCTTCGTGTGCCGGCAGACCTTCCAGGCGAGGTGCATCGCCCGCATCTCGTGGGCGGTGGGCTCCCGCTCGCTCACGACCTGCCAGTCCTCGCGGAACGGCTCCGTCCGCTGGACCAGGACGCCGCCGTCGATGCTCCGGATCTCGGGCTGCACCACCGGCTCGGGCAGCCGGAGCACCCGCATGTTCTCCTTCGCCTTCATGATCTCAAGGGCTTCGGGCGTGTAGGACGGGGCGACGACGACCTCGACGAACGTCCCGGTGAGTTCGCGGGCGACGTCCGCCCCCACCTCGCGGTTCATCGCGACGATCGACCCGTAGGCCGAGACCGGGTCGACCTCCCGGGCGGCGATGTAGGTCTCGAGGAGGTTCTCGCCGGTCGCCACGCCGCAGGGGTTGTTGTGCTTGACGATGACGACGGCGCACTCCTCGAACTCCCGCAGCAGGCCGACCGCGGCATCGACATCGAGGTAGTTGTTGTAGGACATCTGTTTGCCCTGGAGCGGCTCTTCTCCCGCGATGCCGGTATCGCCGTAGACAGCCGCCGCCTGGTGTGGGTTCTCGCCGTACCGGAGCGTCCTCCCGTTCCTGAACTGGACGGTGAAGACGTCAGGGAACGGCCGACCGATCCCGGTGAGGTGGTTCGTGATCGCGGCGTCGTAGGCGGCCGTCCGCCCGAACGCCTTTGCCGCGAGGGCGAGGCGCTCTTCGGGGGAGAAACCGCCCCGCCGGACGGCGTCGGCGACCATGGGATAGTCGGCCGGGTCGACGACGACCGCGACGTACTTGTGGTTCTTCGCGGCCGCCCGCACCATCGCCGGGCCGCCAATATCGATGTACTCGATGATCTCCTCAAGAGAGAGGCCCTTGCCGCTCATCTCCTCGAAGGGGTAGAGGTTCACCACCACGAGGTCGATCGGCTCGATGCCGTGCTCCTGCATCACGGCGTCGTCGATGCCGCGGCGGCCGAGGATGCCCCCGTGGATCTTCGGGTGGAGAGTCTTGACCCGCCCGTGCATCATCTCGGGGGAGCCCGTGTAGGCGGAGACGTCGGTGAACGGAACTCCCGCCCGCGCGAGTTCGGCCCCGGTGCCGCCGGAACTCAGGATCCCGAAACCGTGCTCGACAAGCACCTTTGCGAGATCGACGATGCCTGCCTTGTCCCAGACAGACAGCAGTGCCCACTTCATGGATACACATACGAGGGGTGGAGAGATATAACTGGCGCTGCCTGCAGAACCGGCCGCCGTTTCCCCGGCAAAGAGACGCGAGATCCGCCCGGCGGGTGAGCCGGCATCACGGGTGCGGGGGACGCCGCACCTCGCGCGGATCCGGATACCGGGGGGAGAATTCCGTCGGATGAAACTCCAATCGCCAATCCGGCACACCACCGGAGGCGGATTTCTGCAGCATAAGTTAACATTATATAGAACCACATTACAATAAATATTCAAACAACTCCATTACATCGTTTTGAAGCAGGTTAGGCGTATGAAGGAGGATACATCCGAACCAAACGAGAAGCAACAGGATCTCGCAAACGAGGCGGATGCAGCATCTCCGGCGCTTGAAGAGCTGCAAAAAGCATATGACGACCTTAACAGCCGTTATCTGCGCCTTGCGGCAGATTTCGACAACTACCGCAAACGGATGACCCGGGAACTCGACGCCCGCACGACGTTTGCCATCGAGAACTTCGCGGTGGAGTTGCTCGAAGTCGTCGATAACTTCGAGCGGGCGGAGAAAGCCGAGGGTGCAGGTCTCCCGGAAGGGGTGGAGCAGATCAGAAAACTCTTCATGACCATCCTCGAGCGGCACGGAATTGCGCCCATCGAATGCAAGAACCTTCCCTTCGACCCCGAACGGCACGAGGCAATCGCCTACGTCCCGTCAGAAGCCGGGGAAGGGATCGTGATCGACGAGGCCGTCCGTGGATACTGTATGAAGGACAAGGTCATCAGATGCGCAAAAGTCGTAGTATCTAAAGGAATGGAGGAGTAACAGAATGGTTTCAGAGAAAGTTCTGGGTATCGATCTGGGAACAACCAACTCGTGCATGGCAATCATGGAAGGCGGCCGGGCGACGGTCATCGCCAACGCCGAGGGCGGCAGGACCACTCCGTCGGTCGTGGCGTTCTCCAAGGAGGGCGAGCGGCTGGTCGGCAACGTCGCAAAACGGCAGGCGATCACGAACCCGGGCCGCACCATCCAGTCGATCAAGCGCAAGATGGGCACGAGCGAGAAGGTCACCATCGGGGACAAGACCTACACCCCGCAGGAGATCTCCGCGATGATCCTCCAGAAGCTGAAACTGGACGCGGAGGAGTATCTCGGCGAGAAGATCACGAAAGCCGTCATCACGGTGCCTGCATACTTTAACGACGCGCAGCGGCAGGCAACGAAGGACGCAGGGACGATCGCCGGCCTCGAGGTGCTCCGGATCATCAACGAACCGACCGCGAGCGCGCTCGCCTACGGCATCGACAAGGAAGGCGACGCCACGGTGCTCGTCTACGACCTCGGCGGCGGGACGTTCGATGTCTCGATCCTCCAGCTCGGCGACGGCGTCTTTGAGGTCAAGGCGACCGCAGGCAACAACCACCTCGGCGGCGACGACTTCGACAAGCGGATCATCGACTACCTGATCGAGGAGTTCAAGAAGAAGGAGGGCGTCGACCTCAAGAATGACCCGATCGCCATGCAGCGGCTCCGCGACGCTGCCGAGAACGCGAAGATCGAACTCTCCACCGTCCAGAAGACCAACATCAACCTCCCCTACATCACGACGACGGAGAGCGGGCCCAAGTTCCTGGACATCGACCTCACCCGGGCGAAGTTCGAGAGCCTGATCGCCGACCTCGTCGACTCGACCCTCGGGCCGGTGAAGCAGGCGCTCGCCGACGCCAAACTGAGCGCCGACGATATCGACCACGTCCTCCTCGTCGGAGGTTCGACCCGTGTCCCGCTCGTTCAGGAGACCATCAAGAAGATCCTCAAGAAGGAGCCCGACAAAGGGATCAACCCCGACGAGTGCGTCGCTCTCGGCGCCGCCATCCAGGCAGGCGTCCTGACCGGCGAGACGAAGGACGTCCTGCTCCTCGACGTGACCCCGCTCTCGCTCGGGATCGAGACGCTCGGCGGGATCGCGACGAAACTGATCGAGCGCAACACCACCATCCCGACCAGGAAGAGCCAGATCTTCTCGACCGCCGCGGACGGCCAGACCTCCGTCGAGATCCACGTCGTGCAGGGCGAGCGGGCGCTCGCAAAGGACAACTTCACGCTCGGTCGGTTCCAGCTCACCGGCATCCCGCCAGCGCCGCGGGGCATCCCGCAGATCGAGGTCACGTTCGATATCGACGCGAACGGTATCGTCCACGTCTCGGCAAAGGACCTCGGGACGGGGAACGAGCAGTCGATCACCATCAAGCCGCAGGACTCCCGCCCGTCCGAGGCCGAGATCCAGCGGATGATGGACGACGCGAAGAAGTTCGAGGAGGAGGACAAGAAGAAGCGCGAGGAGATCGAGCTCCGCAACACTGCCGACACCGCGATCTTCACCGCCAAGCGCGCCATCAAGGATGCTAAGGACACCATCGACGCCGCGGACAAAGAGAAGATCGAGAGCGCGATCGCCGACCTCAAGAAGGCGCTCGACGGCGACGACCTCGATGCGATCAAGCAGAAGATGGATGCCCTGACCGAAGCGGTATATGCGCTGACGACAAAGATGTACCAGCAGGCGCAGGCCGCCGCCCAGCAGCAGCAGAAGGCGGAAGGGGCCGCGAAGAAGGACGATAACGTCGTTGATGCCGATTACGAAGTCAAAGAGTGAGGTCGATGGGTCCGGACAGCTACTATGATATCCTCGGCGTCTCGAGGAACGCCGACGATAAGGAGATCAAGAAAGCCTACCGGAACCTGGCCCGAAAATACCACCCCGACGTCTGCAAAGAACCGGGTGCCGAGGAGAAGTTCAAGAAGATCAACGAGGCCTACAGCGTCCTCTCGGATGCGCAGAAACGCGCCCAGTACGACCGTATGGGGCACGAGGCCTACAGCAGCGCGTCGAAGGGCTCGTACGCCGGCGGCGGGTACTCGGGCGGCTTCAGCGCCGACTTCTCCGGGTTCGGGGATATCTTCGAGACCTTCTTCGGCGGCGGGTTTGGGGGCGGCAGGCAGCGCGCCGGCCCGCGCCCCGGCGCCGATCTCTTAATGAGGATGCGCATCACGCTCGAGGAGGCGGCACTCGGGACGGAGAAGGAGGTCGCCGTCGACCACGTCGAGCCCTGTCCGGAGTGCGACGGTTCGGGGAGCGAGACGAAGAAGACCACCACCTGTCCGACCTGCGGCGGCAGCGGCCAGATGCGGCAGATGAGTCAGTCCATCTTCGGGAACTTCGTCCGGATGAGCACCTGCACCACCTGCGGCGGGCAGGGGAGAGTCCCCGAGACCCGGTGCAGGGCCTGCGGCGGAACGGGGCATCGGCGTGCCCGGCAGACGGTGAAGGTCAGGATCCCGCCGGGCGTGGATACGGGGATGCGCCTGCGGATGGAGGGCTACGGCGACGCCGGGGATTACGGCGCCCCGCCGGGGGACCTCTACATCGAGATCAGCGTCGCGCCGCACCGGTCGTTCACCCGGGTGGGCGACGATCTGGAGACGACGGTCGATATCACGCCGGCCCAGGCGGTGCTGGGCTCCGAGGTCGAGGTGAAGACGATCGACGGGCGCACGGTCGTCCTCACCATCCCGCCGGGTGTACAGCACAACACCGGATTGAAGATCCCGGGCGAGGGCGTCCGGTGGCAGACGAAGCCCGGTGATATGCTGGTGCGGGTGCGGATTGTCGTGCCCACGCGTCTGTCGGAGGAGGAGCGCGGGCTCTATACGCGCCTGCTCGAACTCGAGGGGCATAAGCCCTCCGCGAAGGGCGCGAAGAAGGGCAAGGGCTTCTTCCAGGACGTCGTCGACAAGGTGAAAGAGTCGGTGAAGTGAGGGGGTTCCCCTCGCTTCGGTTTTTTATTGAGCCTTCTTCTTCAGTTCGGCGAGCTGCCGGATGATCCTTGAGTTCTCCTCCCGGGTCCTGTTGGTCCCGTCGGAGAACGTCTGCCCGACCTCTTCTGCGATACGCCCGTGCTGCTCCCGGTAGATGGTATAGAGTGTCTCGATGATCGGGGCATAGTCGCCGCCGTCAGATTTTGCGAGCGCGTCCAGGTAGGCCGACCGGTGCTCCAGGCCCAGGTAGAGCGTCGGATAACCGGCCCGCTCCAGGACAAAATTCATCAACGCCCGTCCAACCCGCCCGTTTCCATCGACGAACGGATGGATCATCTCGAACTTTGTGTGGAGCACTACGGCGAGTTCGAACGGATTCAGGCGCCGTTTATTCTGCCGGTACCACCCGATGAGGGCACGCATCTCCTCGGGGACGAGGATTGCGGGAGGTGGTTCGTAGTCCACCCGCTCGATGCCGACCTGGATGTTCCGGTAGTCCCCCGGGTTTCGGAGGAGATCGCTCATCAGGATCTCGTGGATCTTCCTGACGAGCCTCTCGGTTATGTCCCCCGTATACCCTTTGAGGTATCTGCGGAGGTTGATGAAGTTGAGGATCTCATACACCTCTTCCATCCTCTTTCCTGCGGGGGAGATGTTATGCTCCAGGAGTTCCTGCGCTTCCTGGAGACTGATGGTGTTCCCCTCGATCGCCGTCGTGCCCTGGACGTACCTGAGATACATTGCGTCCACGTACCGCTCGCTCTCATCGGGGTAGAACTCCTGGAGAAGTCCGTAGAAGTAACGAAGGGTCTCGAGATCGGCCGCACGGGTTCTGTCGAGGGCGTTAAAGGAGTAATGCTCCAGCCGGTAATCGAGGTATGTCGTTAACCTGAGAGTATGGAGAACGGAGAGTTTTGACAAGACGTCCTCTTGGGCTACCGTTTCGAGTCTCCCGACGTATACTGAAAGCGGCAGCGATTTTGAGTTAACTTTGACATTACCCCTTATGTAGAGGTATTTATTGCCTTTTATTGTCTTTACGGTCAATTCCGGCATGACTTTATTCACCTCAGTGTTGATAGATGAAAAAGGTATTCCCGGGTTAACCGGACTGCGCTGTAATCGCCGCCATTGCGAACAGAGGTCTATCATCAGAGCGTTGACAGTCCGATCAAACATTAAGGGTTGAGGACCCAGAACGTGACCCTGCGGCAGAAGGCATGGCAAAACTCGTTAAGGCAGAAGCGGCAAGAGGTGTGTTAAGAGGATACGGAGTACGGCAATGGAAGATATTACAATCCATGAATTTGATGTTGCCCTCATCAATGAGTTTTTCACGGAACTTGAGCGGCAGGGGCCCGGCAGCGCCGAAGAGACCGTCAGGGCATTGAGTTTCATCGACAACCTCTCCAACACGACAAAAATTGCCGACTTAGGCTGCGGAACAGGCTTTCAGACAATGGTCCTGGCGCAACATACGAAAGCAGCCATCACCGCCCTCGACCTCTGCCCCGGTTCGATCGAGAAACTGAACGCTAAAGCCGCAAAACTCGATTTGCAGAAGAGGGTGAACGGCATTGTCGGGTCGATGGACAACCTGCCGTTCCAGGACGAGGAGTTCGATCTGATATGGTCCGAGGGGGCTATCGCCAATATCGGTTTTGAGCGGGGCTTAAATTACTGGAAGCGCTTCCTCAAAAAAGACGGGTATGTCGCTGTAACGTACGAGTCATGGTTCACCAATGAGCGCCCCGCCGAGATTGAGAAGTGGTGGCTGGACGCAGTCCCTGAAATGGACACGATAGGGCATAACATCTCCATCATGCAAAACGCGGGCTATATCCCCGTTGCCGCATTTACGCTGCCTGAGGAGTGCTGGATAGACAATTATTTCGCTCCGCAGAAAGCACGGCAGGAGGAGTTCTTGAAACAGCATGCGGGGAACAAGGCCGCCGAAGATATGATTGCGTTCATGCGGCGCGAGGCGGACCTGTATTCGAGATACAAGCAGTATTACGGATATGTGTTTTATATCGGGAAGAAGATATAACCACATTTTTGGAATTCCGGGAATTTGCCGGATCTCAAACCCCCGAAAACCGGAACGGCACGGTTCTCGGCCCCGATAGTGGCCGGCCGCTCGAAGACCGGCGGCATAGTTGTGCGGGTGCGGATCGTCGTGCCCGGCCGCCTGATGGGGAAGGGGAGCCTCTCGTTTGGTTGCTTATCCTCCTATTTTTTGGATACTTTTGTGCGAGCCCCGGTGTAGAGAGACAGCCAACTCCCTGTATTCAACACTGTTACCCGCATTCTGCAACGTCTAGGCCTGGCCCGGCAAGGAACCACGCACCCCAGGACACGGATTTCGTGGGGATATCGCCACCGGGGGAGGGGCTGACGGGGAGGGGGGTGCAGCCCCCCTCCCCTGTCTCTACCGCGTAAGGGATACCTGTAACCCCCACCCCGCCCGCGCTTCGCGCTCCTCAATCGCACCTAACGGTGCTCAAACTCCTGCCGTTCCGGCAGTCGTTCCGCCCCCCCAAGGGGCGGGGGCAGTGCGTGGCGATATGCGATGGTTCGTTAGAACCGGAGCAGGAGAAGACCGAAGATCTTGGGCCGGCACCGTTCCGAAGCGCAACGGTTCTAACGACCCGGAGCGTGAGCACCAATGGTATGCAGACCACCACAGCTCTCTGCACGACTCTCCTCACCCCCTGCTGGCTCCTTGATGCTCGACCAAGCGAGTACGCATACCCCATGCCCGCCCGCTTTATCCCCACCGCGTCCCAATACCATAGGAATGAAACTGCTCTTCGAACTCTCCGGCGAGCACCCCGACCTCCCGGCCATGGAACTGGAGTGCGTGGGGACCGTCCTCGACCGGCGTGCCCAGGTCGCGGTCGCGGAGTGCCCGGAACCGGAGGCTGCCGGGCGCCTCGCCCTGACGCACGTGGTGATGGAGTACCTCGGGGAGTGCGAGCCCACGCGGGCGGCGTTTACGGACCTCCTCCGCGACCTGGCCATAACGACGGAAAAACCGTTCGTCGGCAGGGGGAAGATGATCCAGGGGAGCAGAATGGATATCGAGCGGCTCGACCTGGAACGGCTGATCGGGAGCCTGATCGCCGGGCCGGTGTCGGTCCGTAACCCCGTCGAGGAGTACCGCGCCGTCGTCTCGGAGGACCGCTGCTACTTCGGCCGCGTCATCAAAAAGATCGATCGGGGAGCCTTCGAGGCGCGGAACCCCATGCGCCGGCCGTTCTTCCATCCCGGCGTGATGATGCCCCGGATGGCCCGGGCGCTCGTCAACATCTCCCTCGTCCGCCCCAACGAGAGGATCTACGACCCCTTCTGCGGCACCGGAGGGATCCTGCTTGAGGCCCGGGAGATCGGCGCCCGGATCCTCGGGAGCGACTTCGACCCCGCGATGGTCGACGGCTACCGGCAGAACCTCCCGGGCTCGGACGTGCTGATCGCCGACGCCACGGCGGTCCCGGTCTGCGACGGGGCGCTCGATGCGGTCGTGACTGATCTCCCCTACGGCCAGTCGGTCAGGATCCGCGCCGAGAGCATGGACCGGCTCTACGACGGGTCGCTTGCGGAGATCCGGCGCATCCTCCGGCCGGGGAGGCGCGCGGTCGTCGTCACGCACCGCGACATCACCCCAATCGCCGCCCGCCACTTCACCGTCCTGCAGGAGCACGAGCAGCGGGTGCACAAGAGCCTGACCCGCCGGATCCTGGTGCTCGGGTGACAACTCAATGCAGAGTCGAAGCACCGGCATTCGCGGCTTCGCGTTCTTCGAAACCCTTCGGGTTTCTCAAACTTCGGATGTCCCATCCGTCGTTCTTCTCGTGAGACCGTATTGTTGCCCATTCCGGTTAGCTCGCGCGAAGCCGCGAAGGACGCGAAGTGAGACTGTCGGAACGACAAGAGCATGAGCACCGAGAGGTGCGAAGAACGATCGGTGGTTTGACCTCGCGGGAACTCCCCCAAGATCGTTAGCGGGGTACTGATGCCGACCCCGGTTTTATGAGGTTGCCCACCGAATTTTATATGTGGAAGTAAATTTTAAGCGATACGGCCTCTACCTCATCCGGTGGCAGCTCTCGACGCCAATCCTCGCCGTGGTGCTCTACTGGCTCGCGGGCCTCGGGGCGCTCGCCGCCACCATCGTCGCAAACCTCATCGGCGGCCTCATCTTCTTCTGGGTCGACCGGTTCATCTTCACCTCCGAGACGCTCGCCGCCCAGTGGGAGGTCAAAGAGGAGGTCCGGTGTGTGGACTGCGGGAAGGTCGCCCGGGGCTACCGCCTGGTGAAGGCGGAGAACTATGACCGAACCAGGGATCCTGCACCCGAGTTCAGGTGCGAAGAGTGCTCAAAGCGGAAGTCGGAGGAACTCAAGAAGCGCGGTGTGAAGCACTGAGGAGAGGAAGATCCTCTTTTCAGTCGCGCCTCCCTTGTGCAGCCCACCTATGCGTGGTGCGTCCGGCACATGACCTCGCGCGAAGAACGACGCGAAGTTGCTGTGTCACTGATGCTCCCCTTCGCGCTCTTCGCGACTTCACGTGCCCCTTCTCCCCTCACCCCGAACACTCCTTGTTTCTATCCTACCAGACAAAACCCATCCCCGCCAGCACCACGCACGCCCCCACCTGAACCGCCACGTTGTCGTCGAGCGGGAAGAAGGCCTCGATGATCCCGCCGACCACCGCCACGACCACGGCCGCCCACCAGGGGACGAGAAAGGAGAGCGCGACCGCGGCCGCCGCCGCCCCGGCAACCGTCCCCTCGAGCGATTTGCTGCCGACGAGGGTATGCCGCCCAAAGCGCAGCCCGACAACGGTCGCGACGCCATCAAGCACCCCGACCGTGACGAGCCCGACCGCGGTGTACCCGCGACCGAAGACCGCGAGGCAGAAGAGCGCCCCGGCAGCGTAGGCGATCCCGCCCTTGAGCGGCACCTTCCCGGTGCGCTCCGACTCGTCCATCACCCGCGAGAGAATGGGAACGTCGTAGCCGCGGGTGAAGGCGTCGCAGAGGAGGAACTGGAAGACGAGCGCGGCGCTCACGAAGACGAACGCCCACCGGTCGTCCAAGCGGAGGATCACCGCCGCGCCGAGGACCCCCATGGCCAGATGAACTGTCTGGCGGAACGCCTCGCCCATCACACCCGGATAGCGGCCGCGGGAGATAAAGCATCGTGATGGTGCCCGCAGACAGTCACCTTAAAGTAGTCTCCTCCCATCCAACACCCCCCTGAGGGAGAAGACTATGGCAGAAGTACGGAAGTACGTCAACCCGCCAGCCGCCGAAGTGATATGCGAGTTCCGGTTCCCCGAGGAGGTCCCCTGGGACCTGACCTACCCCGGCATCCTGTACAGCCGCCTCAAGGATGCGTATCCGAAACGCGACCAACGCTATGTCCGCGAGGTGGTGATGCTCCTCGGCCCCGAGGGGCTCCGCGAAGAGCTCCTGGTCGGCGAACGCTCGATCTTTCTCGCCGAGGACGAGGGCTGCGCCGTCCAGGTCGGGCCCCGACTCTTATCAGTGAGCTGCCAGAAACCCTACGTCCACTGGGAGGCCTTCTCGGAGCGGATCCGCGGTGCGCTCGACCTCTTCCGGGAGGTCATCGGCACCGACGCCATCGGCACCATGAACCTGCGCTACGTCAACCTCATCGAGATCCCGGAACGGGAGGTGACGCTCTCGGACTACTTTGCCTTCTACCCCACCCTCCCGCCTGAACTCCCGCGGGTGCCGGCGGGGTTCATCACCGGGTGCGAGTTTGCGTTCCACAACAACCGCGACAACTGCCGGGTGGAACTCACCGACGCCGTCCCCGAATCGACGGAGCACAACGCATTCCTCCTGAACATCGACTACTACCTGACGGAAGGCCAGAATATCCCGGCGGACGGGGTCGGAGACTGGCTCGAGATCGCCCACACCCACGTGCGCGAGATCTTCGAGGCCTGCATCAAGGACACCCTCCGCGACCGCTTCACCATCCGGGAGGAGGTGCCGGTGGCGGCACGGTGATATCCCGGACCCTCACACCAGCATCCCGATGGTCTCGGTCACGGCGTCCGGGCTCGCATACCGCCTCTCCGGCAGCCGCTCGAGCGCCCGCACGAGATCTCCGGAGGCACCTACTTTGCGGGCATAGGCGACCAGATCCTCCCGGGTCGCCGGGTACGGGGCGTCGCGGATGTACTCGTGGATACGGGACGCGGTCATGCCGGCAGGTAACGCCGTCTCAATCACCTCCCCTCAGGCACCTATGGAGCGGGAGCTATTTGACCGTACCCCTCATCGGTGCGGGATAGAACTATACGGCAAGACCGCCTCAGAAGGGCGGGTTATCGGGGGATGATGTATGATCCAGACACGGGGAAGCGGCATACTCCTGCATATCACGTCCCTGCCGTCGCCGTACGGCGTCGGCGACTTCGGCCCGGCGGCATACCGGTTCGTCGACGCGCTTGAACGCGCCCGGCAGCACTACTGGCAGATCCTGCCGCTCAACCCGACAGAGGCGGCGTACGCCCACTCACCCTACTCGAGCCCGTCGGCGTTCGCCATAAACACCCTCCTCATCAGCCCGGAGATGCTCGTCCGGGAAGGCTACCTCAGAAAGAGCGACTTAGAGCCGACACCCAACTTCCCGGATGGGCGGGCGGCGTATGAAGCGGCCGCGGGGTACCGGGAACGGCTGTTTACGGCTGCATACGAACGGTTCCGCGGCTCGGGGCCGGACCGCGGGTTTGAGACGTTCTGCGACGCCGCCGGGTGGTGGCTCGACGATCACGCGCTCTTCGTCGCGCTCAAAGACCACTTCCGCGGGCAGGCGTGGAACCAATGGCCGGAGGAGGTCCGGGCACGGGAGCCGGGGGCGCTCAAGGAGATGCGCGAACTCCTCG
>JASUSO010000059.1 GCA_030446015.1 Methanobacteriota archaeon | reverse complement strand
TTCCGAGAAGTAGTCAAGGATTCCCTGCATCTGCTCCGGCGGTGCGTTAAGGAGGTGGAACCCGCCGATGATGTCGGCGATCCGGTCGTCACCGCAGACTTCACGGGCCTGCTCGACGATCGAACAGATGCCCGCGTGAGAGCAGCCCGTGACGATGACGAGCCCGTCGGGGGTCCTGCAGGCGAGCGCCGTATCGTCGGCGACGGTATCGTCGCGGATGCCGTCGGGGGTGTAGATGTAGCCCCCGGAAGGCACCGGCTCGAACTCGAACCGCCGCTCGATCTCGCCGAGAAAAACCACGTTCTCGGTCAGCCGGAGAGGTGCGGCGGTGAGGAGAACTTTCCCGTGCCGAAAGAGTTCTTCGACCGAGAGGTGGCACCCGATCTCCCCGACGCCGTCGCGGCTCCGGGTGAGGAAAGCATCGGGGTGGGCGATGAACGTGGGCTCGACCCGTTCCCGCCCCTCGATGATCGCCTCGGTGTGGAGCCGGATAAGGGCGTCGAGACCCCAGGTGTGATCGAGGTGGCCGTGAGAGAGGACGATCTCGTCGACGCGGAGGAGGTCGATGCCCATCTTCCGGGCGTTGGGGATGAGGACCCCCGAGTAGCCGGTATCAAAGAGGATGCGGGTCTCCTCATCCTCCAGGTAGATGGAGAGCCCGGGTTCCGCAAGGAAATAACGGTCGGTGAGCGTGGCGTTGTCCACGAGGACCGTCAGCCTCATGGACCGCGTTCACCCCGGCGAAGGAGTGGAAGCGTTCTCGGATCCATGCAGAAACTGGGGACGTCGCGGTTAAGAAGGTTTCCCGGCGGCGAGCCGCGCCCGAACGCTGACACCGTCCGGAACAAGGGTCCCCCGGGGTAAAGGCAGGCCTCCCGGCATAACAACAGGATTCCCCTTACCCGTATCCGATGACCTTACCCCAGGCATTATTGATCTTCTTCAGAGCCAATTTCAGATCATCGGATAATGCAGATCGCCGAAGAGCGATGGTGCCGGGACGCGGATAATTCAGGAGGCCTTCAGCACGCCCCGTGACGTAGTAATGATAATATCCAATGAGGTAGAGTTCCGCATATCCGAGGATACCCTTCATCCGACGCGCAGAGGTGAGGACGACAAGGCGGCGGTCATAGATGCATTCGGCATGAGCATCGAAGATACGGAGGGAGAGATCATAATCCTCCAGGATTGATATATCCCGGTGACCCCCCGCCCTGACGTACACATCCCTTTTCACTGCAAAATTGGATCCTATAAGCCAGTAGAAACCAAAAGGATGAAGCAGAAGATAATACTGCCGCCATCCCCATATAAGG
Source organism: Methanobacteriota archaeon (assembly GCA_030446015.1). Taxonomy (GTDB): domain Archaea; phylum Halobacteriota; class Methanomicrobia; order Methanomicrobiales; family Methanoculleaceae; genus Methanoculleus. The sequence continues at coordinate 12,397 of JASUSO010000059.1, read as the reverse complement.
CACGAACAGAACGTCGGGTTATAAAATCTGACCGGCCCCGTGCAAGCGTCGTATCCGCCGACCGTGAGTACTTCCTGTATCGTTTCCAGCCAGGCAGGGGGGTGGCGCGTATCTGCGTCCGTGAACACAAGGATGTCCCCGTCCGCTGCTTCGGCCCCGTCCCCGCGGGCACCGCCGATCCCGGTTCGCTTCTGGGAGATTACCCGATCGGCAACGGTTGCAGCGTACTCGCAGGTGCGATCCGACGATCCTCCGTCGACAACAATGATCTCATAGGTCTCCCGCGGGATGCTCTGGGCTGCAAGCGACTCCAGACAGTCGAGAATGGTCGCTTCTTCATTGAGTGCGGGAACGATTACCGATATCATAGAGATCAACGGGTGCGGAGTATACGGTTGTTCATGAGCGTACGGTAACCCCTTCCAGCGGCCGGAACCAGTAACGTTCGGCAGCCGTAGACCGGATAGCCGAGAAGGAAGCTGACTATCGCGGCAGTTGCGGCAACATCAATCGCAAACCACCATGAGATCGGCGCAAACGCCACAACGGAGAGCACGGTAGTGGTGCCGAGGAGGAGAGATCCGTTTCTCAGGCCGATGCCGACAACGGTGGTGTAGGTGGTCTCCAGATCGTCATGATAGTCCAGAATTTCGTGTACAATCAGCGCCTCACAGCAGAGTAAGGTGCAGACAAGGGCCGATGCGACAGGGAGGGAGAGGAGTTCAGTGATTGCGCCTCCGGCAAGGATATATCCCGCCAGAAACGGCAGTCCGCCGAACATCACGCCGTGACAGATGATGTCCGCTGCAAACCGATCCTTGAACCTGAGAGGTGGCGCCGAATAGAGCGTCAGGGCAATCAGGCAGAGAAGGATGAAGACAAATCCCGTGCCCGGGACCGCGAAAGAGGCGAGGAGCGGCAGCCCTGCGAGCGCCACGCACATGCCGACGACCTCTCCCTTCGATATCGACCCATCGGCAAACGGATTTTTTCCCTGCTTCGTCTTCCCTGCATGACGTTTGTCGATCTCCGCATCGTATAGATTGTTGATCACAAACCCATATGCGGTGACGCAGAAGAATAGGGCAAAAACCGTGATGAGACCGGATGAGAGGCCTGCGGCGAGAAACGCCCCGGCAAGCGGGAAGAGAGGATAGAACTTAACCCAGTCTCCTGGACGGAGCATTCTCCAGTATCTCTGCAGTTTGTTCATAGTAGTATGCTTCCTTCTGCGGATGTGCGAGTCAGTATGACCGGGTGGTACGCCGGGTACCTTGCTTCCTCAGGCCCCGGAGAATCGGTTGCCGTCGGCAGATGCCCGTGGAGATGCTCGTGATCGTGATCTGCGGTCTCATGTTTCCGATACCGGTTCCTGCAGTTTCACTGCTTCTGCGCCATTCCCGACCACATTGAAGCGACCGCCTGCTCAATGGTCTCTTCGACGTCGCCCTGCAGTCTGCCGAAAAGATGCAGGTGGATGAGCATAAAGTTCGGGTACCAGAAGTTTGCCAGAAAGACCTCTTTGTTGACTCCTGCCAGTATCCCCCGGGAGGCAGCCCTCTGGTACAGTTCATCAAGGGCGGAGAGATGGACGGACATCATCTCTTTTGCCTTTTTTGTGATATTCGGAGAGGAGGCGAACTGTTCGAAGAAGAGGGTCTGTTTCGGATTCTCAAACATCCAGTTAAGCACCTGTCGTTTGACATTTTTGATCTGTTCTTCCACCGGGGTTCCCGGGCGAATAGCCTCGTCCACTACATCGGCGAGTGCCCGGTGAATGGAGGAGTAGAGTGAATCGATCAGGTCTTCCTTTGTTCGGAAATACCGGAAGAGGGTCCCTGCCGACACCCCGGCACGATCCGATATCTGCTGGGTCGGTGTAGCATGAAACCCCTGGGTCGAGAAGAGGTCAATTGCCGCCTCCATCAACGCCTTCCGTTTTTCTTCCGATACAGGCCTGCTCAAACGATCGCCTCCGCATTCCCGGTATATCTCAGGAGATCCAATACTATCTCCATCTCCCCCACATAAATAAGTAACTACTCATTCAATTAATGCTGTAACCACCGGAGACCGTACAGGGGTCACGGGCTCCGCAAGAAAGCAGCGGTTGGTGAGGAGGACATGATCCATGAGGGCCGTCAGCCCGTGGGATCCCGGGGAAGCCGCGGTTAAAATGGTTTCCCGGTGGCCAGAAGTTCGGCTCGCTCCCTGAGCGCCCGGTTCATGAGCAGGAACCCGAGGTGAGTCGCCCGGAAGGTGCCGGTGAGGTCGACGGCGGGCACCAGGAGTCCGGTGAAGACCTCGGCCTGGACGAACCGGGAACCGCCGCCTTCGGGAACGATGGTGAACCGATGCTCTCCGTCGAGGATGCCTGCAATCAGGACCCGGCCGATCCACCGGAACTCGTGATCTTTTGCGACCCGCAGCACCATCGGCCGAAACCGCATGCTCTTTCTTCCCGGGGGCCGGATCTCAACCGAAAGACGCGTTCCCACCCAGGGTCTCCCCTCGATCGAGATGATGAACGGGTTCCAGTCGGGGTAGGACGCGAAGTCCGTCAGCACCCGCCAGACTACCGCAGGCGAAGCGTCGATGATGGTTTCCGCGCGGATCTCCCTTATCAGGACTCCGGTGCGTACCGGCCGGGGGGTGGTCATTCTCCCGTCACGATCCCTGGATAGGGGGCGGGAGGGAAAAGGCTTTGGCTCCGTGCGGGCTGCCCGAACGGCAGACCCGGGGATCGTCGCACTGAAACGGTATCAAAAAAAGAGAACGGAGTCATGCCGTCCCGCGGCCGCGGGTGACGGGATGTGCATGAGCAGCATGCTAACGGCGGGCCGCTCTGCCGTTGGCGGCAATTGCCCCGGTCCCAAGACCAAACTCGGCGAGAACCCTCTTGCAGGTGCAGTGGTTGCCCAGGTGGCAGACGGCCGCTCTCGTCACCTCGAACCGGATGGGAAAGCCGATTCCGGGGATCAACCCGGGCAGATCGCCGAGCCCGAGCGTGATGTGCGGGGAGTAGTGCTCGTACGCGGCGGTCTTCGGGAACCGGAGGAGGCAGTCGACGGACGATGCGGACGTCTCCCCCACGAACATCGGAGGCCCCGCAGAAGGGGCCGGATACTGCTTCAAGGCGTTCATCACGGTCTTATGGAAGAGCTGGAGGATCTCCGCCCGCAGGATATGAAAAACGGAGACGGTCTCTCCCGTGCTCGCACGATGTTTTGCGACCGCATCGGCGGTCAGGGTCATGGGGGAGCACCGTCTGGCGATCCGGTCCACCTTCGCGGTGATCTCCGGGATATCCTCACGCCTCGCCGGGAGCATGGCAACCGAGATGTGAGGGGGGCAGGTCTCACGATCGAGGCGTATCCCTCCGTCCGCGTTGCCCGCAAGCAGAGTCCGGTTCACGCCGATCGCCATATCCATGATCGGTCCGGGCGGCAGGAGGACAACGTCGACGGCAACGGTATCGGGGAGTTCGTGCATGGGGCCGAACAGGTGAGAGAGGTAAAAAAGGGTTTCCCTCCTGCCGGCATTCCCCGCCGGGACGTCGCCGGTTCGCACCGGCCCCCGTTCACCATTTGACGCCGAAGATCGGTTCCTCCTCGACGATGTTCGTGATCTTCCGGACGCTTGCCTCCATAGGGACGTCCTCTCCACGGTTCAGACTCTGCTTCAGTTGCTCAAGACCTTCAGCCACCGAATCGTCCTTCGACCGGACACCGCTCACCGTCACCCGGAACGTCAGCGTTACCAGCCACTGGGTCATCTCCATCTCTTCCCCCCGCAAGACGTGGACGGGCAGTATACCGGCGCGGGGAACATAAAACCAGCTCACGATCCGGATGATGCTCCTTCTTCGACCGTTTACGGGCAGCAGCCTCCGTGCAGGGCAAAAATAACGATGGAGAACCGGTGACCGGGTGAGAACGGAGAGGTGATGCGGCAGGCATGGACATGCCCGGAAACTATGGCGTTTCGGATGTATAGAGCGTTGGAACGTGAGTGGAGGCATGACGTTGCGGCTGCCCACCGGCTCGCCCCCTACCGGCCCCTCCGTATCCCAAACTCAATATAATATATATTGGATAAAAAAAATTTTCCAGGTACACACATCATACCGCACCACCATGAGCCCCACCGGGAGCAGCCATGCACAAGGGATATAAATGTCAGGAACTCCTGGGCAACCACATCGAGGAGAAGAGGCAGATGGTCCGGAGGTACGCGATCGGCCGTATAGCGGGCATGCTCATCGTAATGCTGATGCTCATCCCGGCAGCGGCAACCGCGGAGACCCCGACGGTGATCGTATCCAATTATACCGTCACTCCCGCCGTCCTGATGCCGGGAGACGAGGGGACGATCACGGTGGTACTCTCAAGCACCGTCCCCGCAGCCACGGGATCGCCGCTCAACATCCGGCTGGACCCCGGCACCGGAGAGGCAAACACCTCGACAGAAGTGCAGGAGAACGCCTACATCGAGAACGTGCTCTTAAGCAGCAGAGAGGTCGAGGTTTTGACCGGGAGTTACCAGGACGTCGGCGAGATCGGTCCCGGCCAGTCGGTTCCCCTCACCTTCCAGGTCCGCGCCCCCGGTGAGGAGGGGATCTACTTCCCCGAGGTCTGGGTCAGCGTACGGGACGCGACCGGCGCGAGGTATCCGATACCGGTGAACGTCAACTCGGCATACGCCCTGATCAAGAAACCCGCGCTCCGGATTGAAAAGACCGTCCCGGCATCCGTGGACCCTGGCGACCCCTTCAACGTCACGCTCACTCTCCATAATGACGGTCAGGCGAGCGCGAACGACATCTCCGTCAACGTCAACGCAACCTCCGGTGCGATCGCGTCGCAGAGCGCGGAGAACTACTACATCCCTAAACTCGAAGCAGGGAAGGACACGGTCCTGAACCTGACCTTCGAGACGGACACCAACGCACCGCTCGGGCTTGAACCGGTCATCGTCACCGTCGACTACCGAAACGCCGACACCACACCGTTCCGGCAGGCGGCGACGATCGGCATCCCCATCGTCGGCCGCGCCGAGATGGGCGTCGCCTCCATCAGGACCGATCCCTCCCGGGTCACCGCCGGGAGCCAGGTGGACCTGACGATCCGGATCGAGAATACCGGCACGGCGGATGCAAAATCGGTCCAGGCGACGATCGAGGACCTGAACCTCCCGGGCACGAAGGAAGCGTTCCTCGGGACGATAGAGCCCGGCAACGACGGACCCGCCGTCTTCACCCTGCAGGCCGACGAGGCGGGAGCGTTCGACTACATTCTCGTCATCCGGTATGCCGACGACTACGGCATGCACACGACCCGACAGGATCTGAGCCTGATCGTCGCGGAGCCGGACGCGCTCCCGCTGCTTGCCGCCGCGGCAGCGGTTCTCGGCGTCGCCGCCGCAGCCGCAGTCCTCTGGTACCGGAGACGAAAGGAGCGGTGACCGTCGTGTTCGCAGGCCTCGGAGTCTCCTCATTTTTGGCGTGGAAATCCATCCGCCGGGGAAACAAGGGGACGCTCGCCCTCACCATCATGATCATCGCCCTCATCTTCGTGAACCTGGTCTTCCTTCCCTCCATCATCTCCGGGGTCGTCGTGACCTTCGATGCCCAGTCGATCGACTTCGACGTCGGGAACCTGGTCATCGAGCCCCGGGAAGGCAGCCGGTACATCGACGGCGTGGACGGCCTCCAGAAGAAACTCGAGCAGATCCCGGGGATCACCGGCACGTCGCCCCGGATAGCCGCCGGTGTGACCTACTTCTATCGGGGCCGCAACGCCGCGAGCACGCTCTACGGGATAAACCCGGAAGACGAACGCTCGGTGACCAGGATCGCCGATCACATGATCGCGGGCGAGTTCCTCTCGAACGGCGATACCGATGCGATCATCATCGGCACGATCCTCGCGGGGACGGAAGGGGTGGCGGAGGGCGGCCTCCCCTCGCTTGAGGGGGTCGGTGTCGGCGACTCGGTGGACGTGGCCTACCCGAACGGCGCAACAAGGACCTACCGGGTGAAGGGGATCTTCGAGACCCAGTCGTTCGGCGTCGATACGGCGGCCTTCGTCACCACCCGCGAGATGAGCCAGGTGCTCGGGCTCGACGACCAGGCGTCCGCGATCCTGGTCAAGACCGCGGTCAACGGCAGGGAGGAGGAGTACAAGACGGAGATCCTCTCCTACGGCGTCCAGGAGGACGTCCTGACGTTCCGGGAGAAGTCGGGAGGGTTCGTCGAGCAGGCGATCCAGAGTTTCAACATCATCAACGCCATATCGACGCTTGTCAGCCTGATCATCGCCATCGTGGTGGTCTTCATCGTGATCTTCATCAACACCGTGAACCGGCGCCGCCAGATCGGGATCTTAAAAGCCATCGGGATCGACCAGCAGATCATCATCAACTCCTACGTCCTCCAGGTGCTCTTCATCACCGCCATCGGGGCGCTCGTCGGGATTGTCCTGAACGCCGGGGTGACGGCCTACCTGACCGCCTACCCGCTCGTCTTCCCCGGCGGTCCCGTCTACCCGGAGGTGGAGGCGTCGGCCATCCTCCGGAGCATCGCAAGCCTCTTTGGGGTCTCGGTGGTTGCGGGCTACATCCCGGCATGGCGGATCGCGCGGGAGGATATTCTCACCGCAATCAGGGGGTGATGGGATGATCGTCGCAGAGAACCTCACGAGGGTCTACACGATGGGAAAGGTTGAGGTCCGCGCCCTCGCGGGCGTCTCGCTCGAGGTCGCAAAAGGCGAGTTCGTCGGGATCATGGGGGCGAGCGGCAGCGGCAAGTCGACGCTCCTCCACATCCTCGGGCTCCTCGACCGCCCCACGTCCGGTTCGGTCACGATCGACGGGACGGACGTCCTGGCTCTCTCCGACCGCCAGCGAACCCTCTTCCGGCTGAACCGGCTCGGCTACGTCTTCCAGGACTACGCGCTCATCGGGGAGCTCACGGCGCTCGAGAACGTCTACTTAACGTCGCTCGTCCGGGGGGCATCGAAGGAGGAGTATATCGAGCGGAGCGCCGATATCCTTCGGCGGGTCGGTCTTGGCGACCGGATGGATCACCGGCAGAGCGAACTCTCCGGCGGCGAGCAGCAGCGCGTCGCGATAGCCCGGGCGCTCGTGAACAACCCGAGCATCCTGCTCGCCGACGAGCCCTGCGCGAACCTGGACAGCCAGACCTCGAGGAGCATCCTCGACCTCTTTGCACGGCTAAACGAAGAACTCGACCAGACGATCGTGATGGTCTCGCACGAAGACTGGCACAAGGAGTACTTCTGCCGGATCGTCACCCTCCGGGACGGGATGATCGGGGATATGGTGGAGTGCCAAAAGGAGCCGCACCCGGGCTGAGGGGCGTAGCCCCCATCTCCGGGCGGAGTGGAGCCGAAAAAGACGGTGCCGATATTTTTATATGACTCACTGCATACAACCCGGCCGGTGAGAAGTATGCAGGAGATTAAGACGTTCAGGTGCAAGGATCTCGGCCTTGCGTGCGAGTTCGAAGAAAAGGCAGAGAGCGAGAACGAGCTGATGAAGCGGGTCGAGGGGCACGTCCAGACTGCTCACCAGATGAACCCGGAGCAGCCGGAAGTGCAGGAGAAGATCCGCAAGGCGATGAGGTGAGGGAGTCCTCTCTCCTGAAGCTCTTTTTTGGTATTCGCTCTGAGTATCCCAAAACCACGCCTCGAGACTCCCGCCGGGAGGCAACTTCATCAGGGTGGACGCCGCCATGGCCGTGTATGGTGCAACATCCGCACTCCAAACGACACCTGCCCGAGGATGAAGCCGCCCGCCGGCGCTGGCAGAACCCCGAGTCCATCCTCGAAGGGATCGGGCTTGCTCCCGGTGGAACCTTCATCGACGTCGGGTGCGGGGAGGGGTTCTTTGCGCTCCCGGCCGCGCGGAGGGTCGGGCCGCACGGCCGCGTCTGCGGGATCGATATCGACACCGAGGCTCTCGACCTCCTGCAGGAGAAAGCATTTCGCGAGGGGCTCGACAACGTCGTCCTTCATCCGGGGATGGCCGAGGAGATCGTCCTCTGCAGCGGCTGTGCGGACGTCGTCTTCTTCGGCATCGACCTCCACGACTTCGTCGACCCGGTCCGGGTGCTTGAAAACGCGAGAGAGATGGCAGCCCCGGAGGGCCTGATCGTCGATCTGGACTGGAAGAAGGAGCCGCTCCCCCTGGGTCCGCCGACGGCAAAGAAGTTCAGCCCGGAGCATGCGGCGGCGTTGATGGCAAAGGCAGGACTGACCGTCAGGACGGTGGCGGATTCGGGGCCGTACCACTACATCATCACGGCCGTGCCGGACAAAAAGAAGGGTTAGGGTTACTTCAGGTTCGCAATGCCGCCGTAGTTGATGGCGTTCACGAACGCATCGAGGTCCTGCTTGGAGCCGCCCTCGACGCTGACATAGACCATGAACCGTTCGTTCACGCCGATCCAGGTGCCGTAGGAGTCGGGTTTGGTGAAGTACTCCCATGACGGGTAGCCGGAGACCTTGCCCTGCCTGTAGTAGCCCTCGGTCGTCTCGAACGAGACGAGCGAGTCCCAGGCCTCCCAGTAACCCACGTCGTAGTAGGCCGAGTCCTGAATGATGACTGACGCCTGGGCATCGCCCTTGCTGTAGTCACGGGACGCCCAGGTCCACTGGGCCTCCTCGATCGTCCACGACGCCCCGAATGGGTCTTCTGCGGTCCATCCTGCCGGCGCATCCGGGAGGAACGGGACCAGCGCAGTATACGGAACTGCGGTCACGCTTCCCTTTGCGGCCCCGGAGGCGCCGGTCGAGCTGCTCGAGCCGGCGGTGGCCGTCGGAGCGGCCCCAGAGGATGTTTCATCGGTCGTATCCGACGTACCCGTACAGCCCGCCGCCATGAGGCAGAGCGCGAGCAGCGCAAAGAGTCCCAGAACCATTGCTGGAGAGAGTGTTCTCATAATGATGCCCTCTGAACCTCCAGAACGATTGAATGATATATATAAATTGTTGTTTTGCTTTGCGGACCGCTATAATCAGTCAAAAATCGATTTTGGTGTGCAAAAACCTTCCGCCAGAAGGCAGGTCCGGGAACGATCAAATCCCGATACGCCAGAGAGATGAATTTCATTTCCAGAGGTTTAAGAAAAGTATTTACCAATTCCGGGGTACCTTACCGCATGGTTCAGAGAAAAAGCATCTTCAGTGTCCTGGTTGCGGGACTGCTGGTAATGTGCCTCCTCGGCGCCGGCTGCACGTCCCAGCCGACGGAGGAGGGAACCCCGACCGCGACGCCCACTGCGGCAGAGACCACGGCCGTTCCGACCGCGACGCCCGCCACGGAGTACGCCTTCAACGAGACGAACGCCGGCGAGACCGTCACCCTCCCCGTCGGAAGCAGCATCACGATCAGCCTCGTTGAGAACCCGACGACCGGCTACGAGTGGAACGTCACCTCGTCGACCGGACTGCAGCTCGTGAACGAGTCCCACGACGCACCCCAGACCGAACTCCTGGGCGCTCCCGGAGTGCACGTCTGGGAGTACACCGCCGCCGAGAAGGGCGCCGGTGAGTTCTCCGCGATCTACAAGCGGCCCTGGGAAGAGACGACCGGAAACGAGACCACGTTCTCGATGGCATTCACCATCGAGTAACCCTCTTTTTGAGTGAAAAACCCGCCACGGCCCCCCGCGTGCCGCATAGACCAGTTCCGGCCCGAAGGTAAGAAACTCCAGGAGGCTCCTCCCCGAAGGGCAGCCGCAGTCCGCCGCCTGGGACGACGGCGATGCACTACGCATATATACCGTGGAGACGAGGCGGGAGCCATGACACGTGAGAGGAGAGCGAGATCATGGTACCTCCTTATCATCCTTGCAGCCTGTGCACTGGCGCTCGCCGCCCCGGCAGCCGCGCAGGAGACCGCCCCACGAGTGGTGCAACCCGACGAGACGATCGAGGTGGGGGACGAACCGATCGTCCTCGACCTCATCAACCTCCGCGACCAGGAGACGTTCAATCCGGTCACGGAACTCCGGAAGCACCGGGACGACGACCCGAACCAGCTGGTCGTCGGGGTCATCGGCGTGCCGAACGACAACTACTTCACGATCGGCACGCAGGCGCTCGACGGGCAATACGGGCGGTATTACGTGTACAGTGAGAAGGACGGTCTGCTCAGAGAGCATAGCATCACATTCACGCCCGCCCCGACGGCCACACCCACAGAGACGGCGACTGCCACGGCAGAAGAGACGCCCACAGAGACGGCGGCGGCCACAGCGGCCACGACGGTCCCCACGCAGGCGCCGTTCCCGGGCCTGATTGCAGTCGCCGCAATCGGCATCTGCGGGCTGCTCGCGGCGGCGCGGAAACGATAGGCAACCCCGACGCGTCGTTTACGAGGCGTCCACGCCTCGCCTCTCCTTTTAGGGTGCCTCCCCCGGCCGCGGGTCGGTATTATATACACCGAGACATACTCCCCCCGGGGGAAGGTCACCGTACAGGATTGTTCCCGACAGATCTCACGCAGGACATTCCTCTCAAGATTGCTACCAGCATAATGGAACGCCGTACGTGCTCGACGGAGAGCAGGGCGTGGCCTTTCTCCTTCACCGAAGGGAGCTCCCAGTACCGGGGAACCCCAGGGAGGTTCAAACGATGAACGGACGGAATCTTTTCGCGCCGGCGCTGGCCCTGATCGTCCTCACCCTCCTCGCCGGCACCGTAGCGGCCGCGGAGCACCAGGTCACCAACGCCACGGTCGACCAGGTCTATTCAACGGTCATCGGCGACCGCATCCTCTGGTCCGACAACCGGACCGGGGGCTACGACGTCTACCTCTACAACCTGACCGAGATGAGCGAACGTGCGCTCTCACCGCCGGAGAGCGACCAGTTCGCCGCAGCCCTCCCCGCCGGCCAGGGGATGAGCGGTGAGCGGGTCGTCTGGGAGGACAACCGGAGCGGGAACCGCGATATCTACCTCTACGACCTTGCCACGGGGGAGGAGAGACAGATCACGAACGGGTCCGGCCATGAGATCAACCCCGCCATCGCCGGGAACTGGATCGTCTGGCAGGACAACCGAAACGGCAACTGGGACATCTATCTCTACGACATCGCCACGGGCGAAGAGACCCGGATCACAGATAACGAGAGCCTCCAGATGACCCCCGCCGTCACGGAGAGCATGGTCATCTGGAACGACTACCGGAACGGCAACTGGGATATCTACGCCTGGACCCCCGATGAGGCGGCGCCGTCCGCACCGGGACCGGCCGGGATCCCCGCTCCGGGCGCACCATCTGCACCCTCCATGCCGGGAGTAACAGAGGTGCTGGGGACACCACCCCCGACGAACGCAACGACTACCCTACCGCCCGGCGAGACACCGGCAACCCCGGCAACCCCGGCGCCATCGACCCCAACACCGGAGGAGGAGACACCCACGCCCGGATCGGATGACGGGACACCGACCGGCGGACTACGGCGTATCCCACCGACAATCCCGGTTGTCGAGCGTCCCGGCGATATCAGCGCTCCGCCGATCTTCAGAACCCCGACGCCATTCATCCCGCCCCTCCAATAACCGGGGCTCATATCAGCATCAAAACCCCTGGTGGATCTGGTGGAACGGCAGTGGGGCGTTCCACCGGTTACACGCCATCAACGGGCCGAACGAGGAAGGAGCCCGGCAAACGCAGAGCATCCGCTTGACGCGCAAGAAAAACAAAAATGAGGGTATCGGGGGGGGGTGATTACGCCAGGTAGTCTTCCGGCCGCGGCATCTGTTCCTTCAGACCCTTGCGCCGGCGGATGCCCTTGACGACCTCGTCCACGATGCCGGCGGGAACCAGCTCGAATCCGGCGAATTCGGTGCTCCACATCGCACGGCCCTCGGTTGCGGACCGGACGTCGCCGGCGAACCCGAAGAGCTCGGCGACCGGCGCCTTCCCGACGACCGTCATCGAGTCGCCTTCGCTCTGCATGTCGAAGACCTGGCCGCGCCGGCCCTGGATCTGGGAGGTCGCCGCACCCATCTGCTCGCTCGGGACGGTGATCTGGATCTTCTGAACGGGCTCAAGGAGCGAGTCGCCGGCCATCAGCATGCCCGCCTTGACCGCACTGCGGACCGCAGGGATGACCTGCGCGGGGCCGCGGTGGATGGCGTCCTCGTGGAGTTTCACGTCCACCAGCCGGACCTTCAGGTTCTGGACCAGCTCGTCGGCGAGCGGACCACCGCGGAGCGCCTCACGCCAGCCCTCGAGGACCAGTTCCATCGTCTCGTTGAGGTACTGGATACCCTTCGTCATGTCGATGAACATGTTGGTCCCCTCGATCGCCTTGACGTTCTTGGCCTCTTCCTTGTCCATGCCGGCGGCAGCAAGGATGTCACGC
>JASUSO010000058.1 GCA_030446015.1 Methanobacteriota archaeon | reverse complement strand
CGCCGAACAACAACCCTTAAGAGGAACCCTTAGAGAGATACTATCTAAGATGCTCGATCAGTTCAAGGGCTGCCTCCTCGGGGCCGCCATCGGGGACGCGCTCGGCATGGCGCGGGAGAGCACGCCGCCCGACTTCCAGCGCCTCCACGAGGGTTACCGCCGTGCCTGGCGGGGGCACCCGAACGCCGGGCTGAAACCCGGGCAGTTCACCGACGATACCCAGATGATGCTCCTCGTCGCCGGGATGCTCGCCGACGGCACCTACTCGGAGAAGGCATACGCGGCCGCCCTTGCCAAGATGTACATGAACGAGGAACTCCGGTTCCCCGACGGCGCCGTGGACGCCGCGTGCCGTCACCTCCTCCTCTCCGGCAAACCGGGCGGCGTCTCCTCAAACACCTCCGGCTGCACCGGGATCGCCGTCCCGTTCGGGCTCCTCTACGGCGACCCCATCGACGTCACCGAACGGGTGGTCCAGGCCTGCAGCGTCACCCACACCCACCCGGCGGCGCACGCAGGAGCGGTCACCGTCGCGATGCTCATCCACCACGCCGTCCGCGGCCGCCCGGACGCCCTCGATCTTGCCGGGAAGCATGCCACCCTCGAGGACGTCGCCCTCGGCAACAAGATCCGCGACGCCGTCCGCCTCGCAGACGAGGGGATCAGCCTCGAGAGCGCCCTCTCGGTGATCGGCAACGACGTCACCGTCTACCAGACCGTCCCGCTCGCCTTCTTCCTGATCACCCGGATCAAGGACGTCGCCGTTCTCCTCACCACCGCGGCGCACGTCGGCGGGAACACCGACACCATCGCGCTCATCTGCGGCGCGTACGCGGGCGCAACCTACGGGCGATCCGCCCTCCCCCAGGATCTCCTCGAAGGACTCGAGGGAAGAGACGAGATCGAGTCCGTGGCCGTCCGCCTCTACGAACGCTGCACCACAAAGCCTTAAGATTCTATAAAAGACACCTCCTCTTATGGATATTGCGATTATCGGTGCATCCGGATACACCGGCGGCGAGCTGATGCGGCTTCTGCTGCACCACCCGTCCGCGGACGTCGTCGCCGCGACATCCCGGAAGCTGGACGGCACCCCCGTCGCCTCGGTACACCCCCATCTCCGGGGACTGACCGATCTCGTCTTCCGGAACACCGAGGCCGGCGACATCGACGCCGACTTCGTCTTCCTCGCCGTACCGCACACGGCGGCGATGAAGGTTGCCGGGACGCTTGCGGAGCGGGGGATAAAGACCGTCGACCTCTCGGCCGACTACCGCCTTGCGAAGGATGTCTACGAGAAGACCTACGGCGTGACCCATACGGCCTACTTCGAGGCGCCCTACGGCATCCCCGAACTCCATCGGGACGCGATCCGCGGCGCCTCGTTCGTCGCGAACCCGGGCTGCTTCCCGACCGGGGCGACGCTTGCGGCGGCGCCGCTCGCGAAACTCGCCCACACCATCATCTACGACTCAAAGACCGGCGTCTCGGGCGCGGGGAACACCCCCTCCGCGACCACCCACTACCCGAATGTCGGCGACAACTTCAGTGCCTACAAGTGGACGACCCACCGACACCTCGCGGAGATGAAGCAGGAGGTCGCCCGGCTCGGCTCCACCGCCCGGTGCTACTTCACGCCCCACCTCCTCCCGGTGAACCGGGGCATCCTGACGACGGCCCACATCCTCCTCAACGAACCGATGGAGCAGAAGGAGGTCGAGGCGCTGTACCAGAAGTACTACGCCGACGAGTTCTTCGTCCGCTACCAGAAACCGACCCTTGCGGCCGTCCGCGGGACGAACTTCTGCGACGTCGCCGTCGAGAGCGAGGGCGAACGGATCGTCGCGATCTCGGCGATCGACAACCTGGTCAAGGGCGCAAGCGGTCAGGCGATCCAGAACATGAACCTGATGTGCGGGTTTGCGGAAGACACCGGCCTGCGCAACGCCGGGATGCTCCCCTGAGGTGACGGCGGTGAAGGTACGAGACGTCATGACCCAGAACCCCGTGACCGTCCGGGTCGACTCGCCGGTGCGCGAGGCGGCCGGACTGCTCCGGAAGTACCATATCGGCGGGCTTCCCGTGATGGACGGCGACCGGGTGGCGGGTATCGTCACCGAGACGGACATCCTCTCGCTCCTCGACGTCGGCGACCTCTCCGACGACCTCTGGCTCCCCTCGCCGCTCGAGGTGATCGAGGTCCCGGTCCGGGAGTTCATCAACTGGGAGCGGACGAAGCGGGCGCTCACCGATATCGGCAACATGGAGATCCGGCGGGTGATGAGCAGCCCGGTCATCGCCATCGACGAGGACTCGGATATCGCCGACGCGGCCTCCCTGATGCTCCGCGAGGGGATTGCACGCCTCCCGGTGCTCCGCGACGACAACCTGGTCGGGATCGTCACCCGGGCGGATATCGTCCACGGCCTCGGGGCGTCTTCGGGGGAGGAGTCGTCATGAAGAGCATCTGTGCGGTCGAGGGCGTCACTGCCTGGGGCATCAAGGAAGGCAAGTTCGGGCTCGCCCTGATCCGGGCGAGCGGGACCGCGGCCGGGGTCTTCACGTCGAACAAGATGCGGGCGGCCCCGGTCGAGGTGATGATGGAGCGGATGAAGAGGGGAACTCTCGACGCCGTCGTCGTCAACAGCGGGTGCGCGAACGCCTACACCGGCGAGCGGGGCTACCACGACGCCGTGGAGATGTGCGAGATCGCGGGCGGGGCGCTCGGCCTTGATGCGGATGCAGTCGGCGTCGCGAGCACCGGGGTGATCGGGCGCTACCTCGATCTCCCGCTTATCGCGGATCAGTGCGGGCGGGTCGCACCCCTCCTCGCCCGGAGTGCTGACGCCGAGGATGCGGCGGCACGGGCGATCATGACGACCGACACCTTCCCTAAACACGCCCTCGTCGAGACGGAGTCGTTTGCCGTCGGCGGGATCACGAAGGGGAGCGGGATGATCGCCCCGAACATGGGGACGATGCTTGCGTTCATCTACACCGATGCCGAGGTCGAGGCCCCGGTTCTCCAGGATATCCTCCGGCAGGCGGCCCGGCGGTCGTTCAACCGGGTCGTCGTCGACGGGGACACGAGCACGAACGACGTCGCCTTCTGCACCGCGACCGGTGCCGCCGGGAAGGTGGACCGGAACGAGCTCGCGAAGGCCGTCGAGGCCGTCTGCCGCGACCTTGCCGTCCAGATCGCCCGCGACGGCGAAGGGGCGACGAAGCTCCTCGAGGTGACCGTCCGCGGCGCCCCCGACGAGGAGGCTGCCGCCACGGTGGCACGGACGGTCATCGCCTCCCCGCTCGTCAAGACCGCGATCTACGGCGAGGACCCGAACTGGGGGCGGGTTGTCGCGGCGGCGGGACGGGCCGGTGTGGAGTTTGACCCCTACGCCGTCTCGCTCCGGGTCGGGGAGGTCCCGCTCGTCCTCCGCGGCGAGATCGTCGCCGATCTCGTGCAGGCGAAGGCCGCGATGCGTGGTGCGACCGTCTCGTTCGACCTCGACCTTGCCGCCGGCGACGGCAAGGCGACGGCATGGGGATGCGACCTCACCGAGAAATACGTAGAGATCAACGGGAAGTATACGACATGAAACGAGAAGACGTGCTGATGGAGGCACTCCCCTACATCCAGAAGTTTTACGGCAAGACGATCGTGATCAAGCTCGGCGGCCACGCGATGGTCGACCAGCATATCCTCGATACGGTGATCCACGACGCTGTCCTTCTCCGCTACGTCGGGATGAAGGTCGTCCTGGTCCACGGCGGGGGCCCGGAGATCACCGCGAAGATGGAGGCGATGGGGAAAGAGCCCAAATTCGTTGGGGGACTCCGGATCACGGACGCCGAGACGCTCGAGATCGCCCAGATGGTGCTTGTGGGTAAGATCAACGACGGCATCGTCTCCCTCATCGCGAACTGCGGCACCCGCGCGGTCGGGATCTCCGGCAACGACGGTAACCTCCTCATCGCCCGGAAGATGGAGCCGCAGCGGGTGAAGGTCGGGGAGGTCGAGCAGGAGGTGGACCTCGGCCAGGTCGGCGAGATCGAGGAGGTCGACCCCGAGGTGCTCCACTGCCTCCTCGCCCAGAACTACATCCCGGTGGTGGCCCCGATCGCCATCGACCGGCAGGGGAGAAGCCTGAACATCAACGCCGATACGGCGGCGGCCGAGATCGCGATCGCTCTAGGGGCGTTCAAACTGGTCAACCTCACCGACGTCGACGGCGTGATGAACGCCGACCGGACGGTGGTCTACCACCGGCTCACGCTCACCGAAGCGGAGGCGATGATCGGTGCGGGGGTCATCGCCGGCGGGATGATCCCGAAACTCGACGGGTGCATGAAGGCGGTCAGGAACGGTGTCACGAGCGCCCACGTCGTGAACGGCAACAAGGAGCACAACCTGCTCCTCGAGCTCTTCACTGACCAGGGCGTCGGGACGATGCTCACCCTCTGATCCCCTTTTACCCTGACATGGTCGACTCACGCGAAGCCGCGAAGAACGCGAAGGCCGTAATAAACCTCCCCCTCATCTTCGCGGCTTTCGCGTCTTCGCGTGCGACCGTATTGCAGGACCTGAGGCCTGTCTTTGGACCCCGGAAACCTGTTCCTTTCCTCTCACGGCAAATTGCCGTCCCCGCTGCACTCCCGCTGCCGCTCCTCGCTCATATCGATCAGGATCTCGAAGAGCCGGCGTACGGCGACCGGGTCGATCCGGCTCTCGACGGCGTAGGTGAAGACCCGGTCGAGGACGACCTTTCGTTGCGCCGGATCGTGGATGGGGAGCCCCTCCTCCTGCTTGATTCTCGCGACCTGCGTTGCGAGTTTCTGCCGTTCCGCAACCAGATCGATGATTCTCTCGTCGATCTCGCGGATCTCGTTCCTGACGGCATCTAGAGTCATACTACATGATTGACCGCGACCGGGGAATAAACCTGACGGGTCGTGCCCGGCGAGGCGAAGGATATTATCGTGCCGGGACAAACCTGGTACTGAATATGCTCGAACGAATACCGCTGCGCGAACGCCGGGATCTCCTGATCGCGTGGCTTGCCATCTCGGTCGCCTTCACCCTGATCTTCGTCAGGGGCATGGTCTCCCTTGACGTTCTCGTCTTCTACTTCGCGATGTCGCTCGTCACGGTGGGCGTCGCCTTCGTCCTGCACGAGCTGGCGCATAAGTTCGCCGCGATGCGCTACGGTTACTGGGCTGAGTTCCAGAAGGACAACCAGATGCTCCTCGTCGCCGTGGTGATGGCGGCGCTCGTCAGGGTCGTCTTTGCGGCGCCGGGAGCGACGTATGTCTACGGGAACGCGACACGGACGGAGAATGGATGGATATCGGCGGCGGGCCCGATCACGAACCTCCTCCTCTGCATACCGTTTGCGGCGCTGATGCTCTTCGGTGGCGGCGGGCTCCTCGCTCTCGTGGGCCTCGTCGGGCTCCGGATCAACGCGATGATCGCGACCTTCAACATGCTCCCGATCAGCGTCCTCGACGGGCGCAAGGTTCTTGCCTGGAACCCGGTCATCTTTGCCGTGCTCATCGTCGCCTCCGCCGGGCTCCTCTTCTGGTCACTCTCACTGCCTCTCCGCTGGCCACTCTCACTACCTCTCCTCTGAGGGATCTATCTTCCTATTTTCAGGCCTTCTTCAGGGTGAACCGGAACGCCGCGCCGCACTCCGGACGGCCCGGTACCCGGTCGTCGACCCGGATCCGGCCGCCGTAACGCGTAACAAGCATCCGGGTGATGTAGAGCCCGAGGCCCTGGCCGCTTTTGCGCTGTCTGCTCTGCCCGAACCGCATGAATATGGCATCTTTCATCGCATCAGGTATCCCCGGCCCGGTATCCTCGACAGAGACCACGACCTCGCCGTCGTTCTCCTCCACCCGGACGGTGATCTCGACCTCCGGCCCCCCGAACTTGATGCTGTTCCCGATGAGGTTCGTGAAGACCTCGGGAAGGAGCGCGTCGGCCATGACCACAAGATTCGTGCCGCCGTAACGGATCCGGCTCCCGGAGAAGATCGCGATCTCGTCCCGGATAACCCCGTCGAGGTCGACCGGGGCGAGCACGGCCGATTCCTTGTGGATACGGCGGATCGTCGAGACGTTCCGCAGGATCTCGATGCTTTTGCGGATACTGCTCTGGAGTTTCTGTGCGTAGCCTCTTCCCTCCCCTTCGAGCATATCGACGAGGAGATCGGTGTAGAGGCCCGAGACGTTCTCGGCGTTCCTGATGTCGTGGCTGAGGATGTCCAGGTAGAGGTTTGCCTCCCGTTCGGCCCTCTCAAGCTGCCGGATCAGGATGGTGCGCTCGACGGAGGTGCCGATCTCCCTCCCGATGGCCGTAAGAAGAGACCGGTCGGCGTCGGTGAACGGCCTGCCGCCCTGGGAGGCCACGTTCAGCGCCCCGATGACCCTTCCCCGTGCCGTAATCGGGATGCTGGCATAGGGGTGCAGCGTCTCACCGCTCTCCCCCGGGTAGCGGAGCTCCGGGCGGTCTTCAAGGAAGAGAGGCTCTCCTGCAACCAGCACCGTTGCGTAGGGTCTGGCGGTGATATCCGGGATGTACGGGTGTGTGGGGAACCCCTCCGGGAGGCCCTGCACGCAGACGAGCCGTGCACTCTGCCTTCCCGGCTCGATCAGGTAGATGCCGCCGCCGGCGAGATCGAGGAGGGCGAGGACCGCTGCGAGCACCCGCTCCAGCACCACGTCGAGATCCGTTGCGGACGCCGATACCCCGATGATCCGGTTCAAGACCGAGAGCTCGCGGTTATGGGCCTGGATCTCGGCTTCGGCTTGTTTCTGGGCGGTTATGTCGGTGAGCGATGCCGTGATGCAGAGGGGGACACCGTCGCCGTCCCTGACCAGGCTTCCGGAGAAGGCGGCATAAAACGTCGTATCGTCCCGCCGTCTCCCGATCTGCTCGCCTGCGCACCTGCCGGTCCGGACGACCGTCTCAAGCGCACGTTGGGCCTCCTCCTCATTCTGCCAGAACTCCGTGGCCCGTCTCCCGATCACCTCGGTTGGGGAGTCGTAGCCCCACATGGAGAGGAACGCCTGGTTGACGTAGATCAGGCGGCCGTCGAGGTCGACGACGGTGAACGCGCTCGGTGACGAGGCGATCGCCATATCCCTGATCCGGAGTTCCTGCTCGGCCTGCTTGCGTTCGGTGATATCGATCGCCGATCCCCTCGTGCAGATCCGTCTGCCCGCCTCGTCGGTGACGAAGGAGAGGGAGAGGTGCATGGGGAAGATTGTTCCGTCTCTTCGCCGCCCCCTCACCTCGCCCGCCCAGGATCCGCTCCGGACGAGGTCGTCTCTGATCCGGTCCATCTCCTCCGGGTCTGCCCAGAGCACCGAGACAGGTTTCCCGACGATCTCCTCCTGCTCCCATCCGTGCATGATGAGGAAGGCGCGGTTGACGTAGATGATCGTTCCTTCAAGGTCGGTAAGAGAAATGGCTTCGAGCGCCGAGGCTATCGCCATATCCTTGATCCGGAGCTCGAGTTCGGCCTGCCGCTGCCTGGTCACGTCGCGGAGCGAGTAGAGCGTCCCGGTGATCCTTCCGGCATCGTCGGCCAGCGTGCTGAGGGTCTCGTCGACATACATCGCCTCTCCCTCCCTCGTGTAGTGGCCGACGACGCCGCGCCAGGTTCCTGATGAGCGGAGGGCGCTCCTCGCCGCCTCTTCGTCGCCCGGGCGGAGCCACTCGGTGACGAAGAGTTCCAAGACGGATCTCCCGAGAGCCTCGCCGGAAGGAACGCCGTAGAGCCGCTCTGCCGCCCGGTTCATGTAGGTGATCCGCTCATCCGTATCGGCCGCGATCACGGCGTCCTCCACCTGAGAGAGCACCTGAGCCTGGAACCGGAGCTGTTCTTCCGCCCGTTTCCGGCCGGTGATGTCGCGGCAGATCCCGAGCAGATTCCTGACGGTTCCGTCGGGTTCAGCCATCGGGATGAGGCGCACCTCGAGCCACGTCTCCCTGCCGTCTCCAGGAACCAGGGTCTCTGCGGTGACGATCTCTCCTGGAGACTCTGCTATGGTTCGAAGCGCCGGAAGCCATCTCTGAACGATATCGGGCGGGAACAGTTCCCGGATGTTCTTTCCTCGCAGGTACCCCGGGCTTGCGCCGACCAGACGGCCGCCGGCGCTGTTCACGAAGATGACGTTCCCATCCGTATCGACGAGGATGATGCCGTCCGGGGCGAATTCTGTAAGCGTCCGGTAGCGCTCCTCACTCTCCCGGAGCGCCTGCGTCATCCGGATATCCTTGCTGATATCGACGGCAGTGGCCATGATGCAGATCGGCTCTCCGGCATCGTCCCTGAGGAGTGTCGCGGTAACATAGGCGATAAACTCCGTTCCGTCGGCTTTTCTGCCGGTCAGTTTCCCGGTACACTTGCCTTGCTTCGCAATCGACGCAAGAACCTTCTCGACCCTCGCCGGCTCCACCCAGAATTCCGTGAGATGCCGTCCGATAACCTCTCCCGGGTCGGTCAGCCCGGCCAGCTCGAGCAGTGCCGGGTTGACGTGCGTGATGTAGCCGTCGAGGTCGGCGATGGCGATCGCGGCGAGCGACGACTCGAGTGAGACCTTCGCGATCAGGAGTTCTCGTTCCGCCTCCTTTCTCTTCGTGATATCGGTATGCGTCCCCGCGATCCGGAGCGGCGTCCCGCGGGCATCGCGTTCGACCACCCGGAGCCGGTCGAGCACGTAGACCCATTCTCCCGATGCGGACTTCATCCGGAACTCCATCTCGCAGCGGTCGTGAACTCCTGCGGCCATCCCGGTGAGGGCCGCCTCGACGCCGTCGCGGTCGTCCGGGTGGACGAGTGCGAGGATCGTGGGGATCGTGGGCACGAATGCTCCCGGTTCGTAGCCGAGCATCGTGAAACTCCGGGCGCTGTAGTAGACCGTGCCGGCGTTGACGTCCCAGTCGACCAGTCCGTCGTCTGCCGCCGAGAGCGCCAGGTTCAACCGTTCTTCGCTCTCCCGGAGCGCCTGCTCCGCGCGGTTTCGCTCGGTCACGTCGAGGAGCGACATCACGGAACGGGCGGTTCCCGGGATCAGGCCGACGGTGACCTCGACGGCGTGGGTGTTGCCGGCCCGGTCGATGAACGAGATGGCGTAGTTCCTCGGTGCGGCTGCCGGATCGTCTCGCCGGAGGGTGTGGTACTCCTTCAGTTGGCGGCGTTCGTCTGCGGATGCGACAAAATCGGTCAACTGTTTTATCCCGACGATCTCGGCGCGGGAATACCCGGAGAGCCGTTCGAACTCCGTGTTTGCCACCGATATGATGCCGTTCCCCTCGATGAGGACCGTCGCCGTCCCGGTGTACTCGACGATCTCCTCGTAATCCCTCTGTCCCGGCACTTCCCGGAGCCGGAGCACCCAGTTCTTCCCGGACGGTGTTCTCCATCCCGAGCAGAGGTATTCCCGTTCTTCTCCGCCTGGACTCTTGAGCCGACACTCGCATTTCGGGGTCCCGTCGCCGAATGCCGCAAGAACCTTATCGGCGAGTTCGACCACCGTCCCTGCCTGTCCGGGGTTGCTCTCGTGCACGCCAAACAGCCTCCGGGAGGCCGTGTTCGCCCAGATTATGCTGTCGTTCTCATCGAGCACCAGGATGGCGTCTTCAATGCCTTCCAGTATCTGGTAGTCCGGCTGCGCGCCGTGCAGGTCCTCCGGAGGTTCGGCGGGGGTCACACGTGGTCTCTCCTGCTGCCCCGGGATACATCGTGCAGGCTGGATACTGAATATGGAGATTGCCAGGACGTATTAATTAGTTCCGGTTTCAGGGCAACAGGAAAAATCGTTGACCCGCGCTGCCGGGGGCGGGGTGTAGAACCGTTCCAGGTGTAGTGGGCGAGGAAAAATTCTTCGTCAAGGGCCGGGAGGGGTGGGGGTCAGGTCTTTGCGATCCCGGGGTCCTCAATGTCGGCGAGAAGGTTGACCACGTCCCTCCCTTTCTTCCGTGCCTCCGCAAGCGCTGTCGGATGTCCCGCGATCCCCCCGTAGCGGTCGAGATCGTTGGCGATGACGTTGTCCCAGTACTCGAACCCGGTGGTGTTGAAGAAGGCGGTGATCGCCGGGAACGCCGCATCAAAGACGTTCTCCCATCCGAGCCCCGCGGTCGAGACGAATATCCCCTTGTGGCGGCGGGTGCGGTCGGGGGTGTGGTAGAGCGTCTTCAGGATGAACTTGCGCGCCCAGAGGTATTGCGCACGGTCGATCAGCCCCTTCGCCTCCGCCGTGATCCCCATCGAGTAGATGGGGGATGCGAGAACAAGGACGTCGGCATCGCCGATCTTTGTAAAGACCTCCGTGAGATCGTCTTTGATGACGCAGACCCCTGTTTTGTGGCAGGCGTTGCACCCACGGCACGAGGCGTACTCGAGCGACCGCAGAACGATCTTCTCGACCTCCCCCCCCGCCTCCCGGGCGCCATCGAGCACGGCGTCGAGCAGCGTCTCGGTGTTCCCGTGCCGCCGGGGGCTGCCGGAGATGCCGAGGACTTTTACGGTCATGCCGCCCCGACCTCCCGCAGGTGCGCGGCGACCTCCCGGGCGAGAGCCTCCGCGTCGGCTTTCGCGGTCGGGTGACGGACGATCGCGCCCTTCTCGTCGACGCCGTTCACCATCAGGTACCGGAGATCCTTATTCCGGACGTCGGCGACGTGAAAGAAGCACTTCACCGACGGGATCGCCGCATCGAAGGCGTAGTCCCAGTTCTGCCCGGCGGTCGAGAGGAATATCCCGACCCGTTTCCCTTTCCGCTCGGGCGGGACGACCGGGAGATGAAGGACGTACTTCCGGGAGCGGAAGACCTGCGCGCGGTCGATCAGCGCCTTCGCCTGTGCCGGGAGCCCCATGCAGTAGATGGGAGCCGCGAGGACGATGCAGTCGGCCGCGATGATCCGGTCGTAGACGTAGTCCATGTAGTCCCGCTGGACGCACCGGTTGAGCTTCTCGCAGAGGTTGCACCCCCTGCACGGCCGGATATCCACCTCGGTTACGGCGATCTTCTCGACCGCGGCCCCTTCCCGCTCCATCGCCGCGAGCACCCAGTCGAGGAGGGTCTCGGAGTTGCCGTGACGGCGGGGCGAGGCCGCAAACGCGAGGACGTCTATGGTCATATATGATGTGTTGTCCCGGCGGAGGCAAAAAACGTGCCGGGATTTGTTTCACTGCACCTTCTCCTGCGACAGCCCGATCGCGAGCGTGTAGCAGAGGCCGATCATCACGAGCATGAACGGGAACGCCGCGGTGATCGCCATCACCTGGAGAGCGTCAAGCCCCCCGGTGAGGAGGAGGACGATCGCGACGGCGGAGAGGGAGAGGCCCCAGACGACCTTCTTGTAGTTCGGGACGACCAGGCCCCCGCCTGATGTGAGCGAGCCGAGGACGACCGTCGCGGAATCCGCCGATGTGACGAAAAAGACGATCAGGAGAAGTATCGCGGCGAGCGAGAGGATTCCTGCGAACGGGTAGTGCTCGAGGAACGCGAAGAGGGCGAGCGAGACGTCCTCTCCCGCGACGGCGGCGATGCCCGCTCCCTCTTCGAGTTCGAGGTGCAGCGCCGATCCCCCGAAGATCGTGAACCAGACGAAGGTGAAGAGGGTAGGAACCGTGAGGACGGTCAGGACGAACTCCCGGATCGTCCGGCCCCGCGATATCCGGGCGATGAAGAGCCCCACGAACGGCGACCACGAGATCCACCATGCCCAGTAAAAGACCGTCCAGTCCCTGCTCCACTCGAACCCCGCGAACGGGTAGGACTGGAGGCTCAGGTCGATGATGTTGTTGATGTAGCCGCCGAGGGTGGAGGCGAAGACGTTGAGGACGTAAGGCGGCGATCCGAGGGCGAGGACGAGGAAGAGAAGCACCGTCGCCAGGACGATGTTGAATTTCGAGAGGACCTGGACGCCTTTCTCCACCCCGAGGATCGCGGATGCCATGAAGAGCGCCGTCGCGATGAGGATGATCCCGATGGTGACGGATATCGCGGACGAGAGCCCGTAGAGATGGGTGAGCCCGCTGTGGATCTGGAGGGCGCCGAACCCGAGCGACGTCGCGGTCCCGAAGACCGTCGCGAAGACCGCGAGCACATCCACCATCTTCCCGGCGGCCCCGTAGATCCGCTCGCCGAGAACCGGGTAGAAGCAGGAGCTGATCAGGGCGGGCATCCCGCGCCGGAACGAGAAATACGCAATAGAAAGGCTGACGATGGTGTAGATCGCCCACGGGTGAATCCCCCAGTGGAAGAACGCGTAGCGCATGGCGAACGCGGCGGCGTCGGGGGATGCGGCGTCGATGAAGGGGGGCGGCTGGAGGAAGTGGACGAGCGGTTCGGAGACCCCCCAGAAGAGGAGCCCGATCCCCATCCCGGCGGCAAAGAGCATCGCGATCCAGCCGAAGAACCCGTACTGCGGCCGTTCTGCGTCATAGCCGAGTTTGATCGTCCCGTATCGCGAGAGCGCGAGTGCGAGCGCGAAGACGAGGAAGAAGAAGACCGATATGAGGTAGAGCCAGCTGAAGTTGTCGAGGATTGCGGCGTGGACCGCGGACGAGCCCGCGTCAAGGAGGTCGGGCCTCGTGACCCCGAACCCGATGAAGAAGAGGATGATCCCGGCGGAGAGGAGGAAGACCCCCTCCCTCCGGAGATACTCACGAACCATTGCGTCTCCCCGGTTGTGGCACGAGGAATATCGAAGCCCTCGACCCGGTCACGATCCGCTCCGCCGTGTACCCCATCGGGGCGGAGAGAAACGCCGCGCTCTTCCTCCCGAGGACGACGACGTCGGCCTCGATCTGGTCGGAGACATACAGCACCTGCGCGGCGGGGTCTCCGATCTGCTGCTCGACGGTGACGCGCCCGAAGTACGGGCGGAGTTCTTCCGCCACCGTGCCGAGTTCTCTCTCGACGGCCTCCCGCCGAACCCGCTCCGCCAGCGGATCGGCCATCCTCCCCCTGACGTGGAGGACGTGGCACCAGGCTCCCGCGAACTCCATCACGTAGGGGAGCGTGCGGGCGGACGCCTCGTCGAGGTCGGTCGCGTAGAGGACGTTGAGGTCACTCTGGGCGGGGTCCGCCCCGTCGTCGGGCAGGCGGGGCCGGACTTTGTGGACGAATACGGGAACGTCGGCAAGCCGGAGGAGATCCCGCGAGACGCTCCCGAGAAGCATCGTCTCGATGTGCCACCGCCGCTTCGCCTTCATGTAGATGCCGTCGACACCCTCGAGGAGCGCCGTCTCCGCGATTGCCGAGGCGATGTGGCCTTCCCCGGTCTTTACCTCCACGACGAGCCCCGTCTCTTCGAGCGCCTCCGATAGAAGCGTGAGCCACGAGAGATCGGCTCCCCGGAAGAACGAACCGGGTTCGTTCACGTGGTAGAGGCAGACCGAGTTCGCTCCGAGGGTTTTGAGGATAGTTCCGGCCTTCCTCACCTCTTCGGGCCTCTCTCCGTAGGCGACCGGAATCAGCGTCTTCTCAAACATCCCCTGGACACCTCAAGAACGCCGGGTGCCGCCCGGCAAATCCTGAATACCGGTAATATCGGGGTTTCGGCATCATTAATGCACCGAAGTCGATCCCGGGCCTCTCCGACGGCGGCGGCTCCCGGAATTCTTGTGTCTCGCCGCACCGGAGGAGTGAGAGTGATTGTTTGACTTTCGCAAAAAAAGAGGGTTTTCAGAGTTCCTTGAAGCAGAGATACCAGTCTTTGCACTCGTAGCCTTCCTTCATCCGCTTCTCGATCTCTTCGGGGGTCGACGGCGCCGGGACGATCACCTTCTCGCCGGGC
>JASUSO010000057.1 GCA_030446015.1 Methanobacteriota archaeon | reverse complement strand
CACCTTCGCAGTTTCGCGTGAGACTGTACCGCCTCTATACCAAAACCTCACGCGAAGCCGCGAAGGACGCGAATACTGAGCGATACCTGCCGGCAACTTCACTTCGCGGCTTCGCGCTCTTCGCGTGAGACCATGGTTTCCGTTCTGGTACATGCAAGAAATTTCTATAATAAGATGACACGGTGCACTAGGAACGTTCAATACCGGGCGCATCATACGCTCGGTATGAGCTTACTCACGGGACTATTGGCCCTGATCCTGGTGCTCATCCTCGCGTACGTCCTCTACAAGGTCGTAAAGAGCGTCACCACCCTCATCATCAACGCCGTCATAGGCGTGATCCTGCTCTGGCTCATCAACCTCCTCGGCCTGATGCAGCTCGTCGGCCGGCCGGATATCCCGATCAACATCCTCACCGTCCTGATCTGCGCGATCGGCGGGGTCTTCGGCGTCCTCGTCACGGTGGTGCTGAACCTCCTCGGGATACCGCTGACGCTCTAAGATGGTTTGGGCGCGGAACCATCATAACCCCCCGCCGATAAGATCTGGGCATGCAGGAATACAGCCCCGGCATCGTCGGCGAAGTCCGGTTCTCCCGCCAGGACGGCGGCTACTACGTGGAACTCTACGACCGGGAAGGGACTCCCGTCGGAAAGACCGGGTTCTGGACGACGGAAACAAAAGCAAAAGAGGCGGCCAGGAGGCTCGCCGCGAAGATCGCCGGAACGTGAAGCGTCACCAGCCGTCCGGGTGCCTCTCCGCGTAGCGGACGAGGCCGGCGATGCAGTGGTTGTGGGGCGTCGGGATGCCGTGGCGGTCCCCGAGTGCCGCGACGTAGCCGTTGAGGAGGTCGATCTCCGTCCGCCGGCCCAGCCGGAGATCGTGGTACATCGAGGGGTAGACCGCGGCGAAGTCCGGCACCTGCACGCCATAGAGGTAGTCGAGATAGTCGTCGGCGGTCGCCCAGGGGAGCCGGACCCCTTCGGCACCCGCAACGGCGAAGGTCTCGCGGACGAGGCCGTCGACGATCCCGCGGATGTTCCCGTCGTCGGCCACCCCGACCGGGGCGCGGAGGAGGGCGCAGATCGGGTTCACCGCGATGTTGAGGAGGGCTTTCGCCCACTTGCCGGCGCGGATATCCGGTTCGGCCTCGACCGCGATCCCGGCAGCGCGGACGATCCCGATCAGGTCCCGGAGTGCCTCCCCGTTACCCGACCAGAGCCCGAGCCGCATCGGGGCGCTCTCGCTCAAGACCCGGACGTGGCCGGGCCCGACGACCGAGAAGTTCGTCGTCACGGTCCCGCCGATGACGGTATCGGCGTACTCCGCGATGATCTCTTCGTTCCCGATCCCGTTCTGGAGGCTTGCCGTCGGCCTGCCCCGGATCACCCCCGCGTACTCCAGAGCGATCGATCGGGTGGCGGTACCCTTTGCGGTGACGATGACGAAGTCGACCCCCACCGGGACCTCCTCCGGCCCCGTGACCGGTATGACTCCCCTGACGATCCCATCCCCCCAGACCCCTTCCATCACGAGGCCTCGCTCCCGGATCGCGCCGGCGTGCACCGGCCGGCAGGCCGCGTAGACCGTCGCGACGCGGGCGAGCCTTCCGGCGAGCGAGAGGCCGACCGCCCCCGCGCCGAGGACCAGGATGGTCGGGCGTTGCAGCGACTCCATTGCAGGTGCTGTTGGATCCGGGAGACGATAACGGTATACGGTGCAAGGACCTGATAGCGAACGCTTTTCGTCCCGGGCGCCGAGTTACCGTACCGGATGAAGCACGTCACGAAGGCCGACGGCGGCCGGCAGCCGTTCGATCGGTTGAAGGTGCAGCGGACGCTCAAGAGGATGGGCGTCGGTACAGAGGAGGCCGAACGGATCGCCGACGAGATCGAGGCCTCGGTGCCGGACGGGGTGAGGACCGCCGCGGTTCTCCGGATGATCCGCGCCCGGGCAAAGACCGTCCGCCCCGCTGTTGCCCACCGGACGAACCTGCGGCGAGCACTCGGCCTTCTGCGCTCGAAACCGGACTTCGAGGAGTTCGTGCGTGTCCTCCTCCGTGAGCACGGCTACCGGGTCGAGACCGGGTGCGTCCTCGCCGGGCGGTGCGGGGAGCACGAGGTGGATGCCATCGCGGAGAAAGACGGCAAAACTATCTTTGTCGAGGTGAAGCACCACGCAAACCACCACCGGGTGACCGGCCTCGACGAAGGCCGGATCGCCCGGGCGATCATCGAGGACCTCCAGGAGGGGTTCCGGTCGGGACGGTGCGTCGTCGCGATCGACGGCGCCCTGATCGTCTGCAACACCAAACTCTCGGAGCACGCGAAGCGGTACGCCACCTGCCGGGGGATCGACCATATCGGGTGGGACTACCCGGAGGAGCGAAACCTCCGGACGATGATCGAGGAGACGCAGTCCTACCCGATCACGATCGTCGCCGGGGTGAACCGGTCGGTCGCCGCACGGCTCGCCGGCGCCGGGTTCGTCACCGCAAAGCAGGTCGCCTACGGCGACGCCACAGTTATCTCCCGCGATACGGAGATCCCCCTCAAGGAGGTGCTGCTGATCGCCGAACGGGCGAGAACGATCCTGGAGCCATAACTACGGCGCCCGCCCGGCAAGCCAGATCACCACAAGACTCACCACAGCAAGGCCGAGGTAGATCCGAAAGGGCGTCTGCATGCTCAAAAGGAGCAGTGGGACGGTTGTTTTGGTGATCGCCGCGCCCTCAAAGATGAGGGCGAAGGTGACGATGGTGACGGCCATGCTCGCGGTCATCCCGAGGAGGCGCATCGTCTCGACGAGCCCCGACACCACCCCGTACATCGCCCGTTCGGCCGCCCCGATGACGAGCGTGTAGACCGGCGGCTGGAAGAACGCGATCCCGACCACGATGAGCACCAGTGCAGCTACCGGAACCGCTATGGGCGTTGCCGGGCCGATGAGGGAGAGGGCGGCAAAGCCGGCGATCGTCATCGCGACACCGGCTGCCGCGACCAGGTGCGGCCTCCCCCGGTCCGAGAGCCGGCCGGCATACCCGACCAGGGACGCCGTGACCAGGCTTGTGACGAGGAAGATGCTCCCGGCCAGCCGGGCGTCGAACTCCCGGACATACTGAAAATACAGGCTGAAGAGAAAGACGTATGCGGATGCCGCCGCACTGTAGACCAGGACGGCGGCGTTCGCGAGAGCGAGCGGCCGGTTGCGGAGGAGGAGGCGGATATCAAGGAGCGGATCGGCTGTCCGGGTCTCGTGGACGACGAAGGCGCCGAGCGCTGCGAGGGCGGCGGCGAGGGCGGCGGCACCCTGCACCGCCGGCAGGAGGGAGAGCCCGACCATGGAAAGGAGGATCGTCGTCGCGGAGAGAGCGATGCCCGAAAGATCCGGGCGCGTCCCGCGGGATAGGGCGCACTCCCCCCGCAGGTGGCGCCGGATGAGCCCGGCGGCGAGCAGGGCGACGGGCGGCGGCACCAGGAAGAGCACCCGCCAGGTGCTGTAGTAGGCGAGGAGACCGCCCGCAAGGAACCCCAGCGCGAACCCGCCGAAACTGGCGGCGATGTTGATCCCGAGAGCGGCCCCCCGCTCGTTCTCCGGCAGGATGAGTCCCAGAAGGGCGAACGATGTGGCAAAGACCATCGCAGCCCCGATGCCGGCAAGAAACCTGGCGCCGATGAGGGCGGGTGCCGCCGGGGCGAGTGCGGCGGCGAGGGCGGAGACGACGTATACGGCGAGGCCGAGAGAGAAGACCCGTTTCCCTCCGTAGATATCGGCGATCCTCCCGAACGGGATGAGAAACATGGCCGCGGCAAGGAAGAAGGCGGTCGGGATCCAGCTCAAGGTAACCGGGTCTGCCGCAAACTCCTCCCCGACGGCCGGGACCGCCACGAAGAGGCCGGCGACCATGAACGGTGCGAGCGAGGACCCGAGCGCGACTGCGAAGATGGTATACCGCCGTTCGGCAGGAGATGCCATTACCGGGGAATACGCGGATGGGGTATTTAAGGGGGTGGCCGCTCACGCCGTGACGGTCTCAGTGGGCGTCCCTGCAGACCCGTCGAGTACCCGGAGCTGCTCCTCGGTCGGGTTGATCAGGACGATCTCGGGCTGGCAGTTGAACCGGAGTTCCACCCCCGCAAGCGTCGAGGTGCAGACCCCGCGGGAGACGTAGGTGGGCGTCCTCCCGTCGCCGTCGAACATCCCCGCAAGCTCGATGACGCCGAGATCGTTCAACTGTTTGACGACCGGGAAGAGGAACTGGCCGCCGTGGGTGTGGCCGCAGAGGATGAGGTCGGCGTCCCAGTCCGCCCGGCACGAGGGTTCGTGGATGAGGTAGAGGGTGAACGCGTCCGTCGCCGGCACCTCGGGCGGGTCAGCCATCCCGGCCCACCCGTCGTCGACTCCGACGATGACGAGCTCCTCGTCCCCCACGGGGACGCGGACGTAGTCGTTCCTGAGGACATGGACGTTGTTCTCCTCCAGTGTCGCGGCGAGCTCGTCGGCGAACGCCGTGTCGGCGGAACCGTCGTTCAAGCCCGAGACGTCGTAGGCGCCGGCGGCGACCACGGCCGACGACCGGGTGGCGAGCAGCCGCTCGATGCCCGTCGGGCCGTCGGTCCCCACCCGGTAGTCGTGGTTCCCGAGCACGGCGTAGGCCGGTGCGTCGAGCGACCGCCAGACCTCCTGGGCGGCGAAGTCCTCCTCCTCGCCGGTGGCGAAGTCGCCGCCGATCAGGACGAGCGAGGGGTCCAGGCGGTTGACCTCGCGGATCACCTCCCGGACATGGTCGATGTTGGACTCCTTGACGTGGGGGTCGGTGATGTAGACGATCCCTTCGGGTGCACCGTCGATCTCAAGAACGGTCACCTCGACGGCGCGCGCTTCCCAGGCCATGTAGCCGGTCATGGACGGGAGCAGGATGAGCATGAATATCGCCAGATGTCGTGCGTTCGGGGTCTTCAGGTTCACTGTATTTTATTCTATATTTTTAATATAAATACGATCCGCAGGATCGGATCACCTGCTCTGGGCCGGATCGCCCATGATCTCGGGGGGTTCCGCACCGGTGGGAGGTTCGCCGAAGAACCGGGCAAACCGATCTTCTTCATCCCTCGCGAGGGCGATGGCGGCGAAGGTGGCGACGATCACGGCACCGGCGAGATCGACGACAAGATCCCACATCGTATCGGCGTTGCCGAACTGGAGGTTCGTGCCGAAGACCTGGTCGACGATAAACTCATAGATCTCCCAGGCCGCCCCCGCCGCGAGCGTCGACGTCAGGATGAAGACGGCGATCGCCGGACCCGTCAGCCGGATCTCGCCCCGGTGTTCGGCGAAGAGCGCGAGGAAGAAGGCGATAAGCCCGACAGTGACCGAGGCGACGAGGTGGGCCAGTTTGTCGTAGTAGGGCGCGAGGGTGACGTAGTACTCCCCGACGTGCCCCATGACGTGGATATACAGGGAGACGGCGATGAGGAAGTTGATCTCCCAGGGGAGGCAGAACCGCAGGTTCTTCATCACGAGGGACGGCGTCATCGTCAGGAGGAACGCGACGGTGGCCGAGAGTGCGAGGAAATACTCCCCCGCCAGGATGCTTGAGGCTGCAGCGAGGAGGATGAGCCCCTGGACGGTGTAGGCGAGGTAGATCCCGCGCCGGGGGTTTTCGCATGCCATGGGGACGGTGGATGGACGCTCCCGGCAGATATACATACCCTTCCCGGCGGCCCCCTCCGGGGGTCCCGCCCGGGCGTCGCCGCAGCCGGCCTGAGCGAGACCGCCTTCCGTTGCGCGTACGGGAGAATGTTTGATTACCTAGCAGTTGTATAAATAGGACAGACAAACGACCGGACATTCAGCATATGGGGTTGATGAACTGACAGATCTTACGAAGCGCAAACCCGAATCCGATGAAGAGGAGTCGGGGGATGAGATCATCCGCGTGCGCCTGCCGAACAAGAGGAACCGGGAGATGTTCGGAAGCGCCGAACTGATGCTGGGCGCAAACCATATCAAGATCCGCTGCTTCGACGGGGTGACGCGCACCGGGCGGATCAAGGGCAAGATCAAGAAGAAGGTCTGGATCCGGGAAGGAGACGTCCTGGTGGTCATCCCCTGGAGTTTCCAGGACGAGAAATGCGATATTATCTACCGCTACACGAGACCCCAGGTGGAGTGGCTCCGGAAGAACCGGTATCTCTAATATTCTTTTTTACTCCATGCCCTCCGCCCGCCGGGAGATCGGGCACAGTAATTCGCTAAAATGGCTGAGGTAGTTTTTAAGAGGTCAACCCATTGACTTCCCTTCGCGTTCTTCGCGGCCCGCACCTGGCGGTGCTCAAGCTCGCTGCGCTCGCACTTCGCGTGAGTTGATGGGCGAAGATACCAATACGGTCTCACGCGAAGAGCGCGAAGCCGCGAAGTCCGGTCACGAGTGCTGCCAGCTCCTCGTTACCGTATTGCACGAGGCCTCATTGTTCAGTCTCGGTTGCCGAAACGACTGAAGTACTGGGGCAGCGCCCGACGATATGCAGTATTAGCGTCAAAAAAGATTAGATATCGTGGATCTTGATCCTGTACTCTTTTATGACGAGCCTATCGACGCCGCCCCGCTCGTACGTGTTGTGCACGATCCTGTTCATCTTGACGGAGGCGCCGGTCAGGTAGTTCTCCCACGCGACCGAGTAGTCGCCCGATGAACCGCTCGTATACTCCACCGCCACGTTGCCTCCGGGAACCGGTATCGACTGCGACTCCGAGCCCACGAGGCTCATCCGCACCGTCGTCATCCCGGACTTCGCCATCATCGTCTCGGTGGTGATGTTCATGATGTAGATGACGAACGTATCCGTGGAATTATCGTAGAACCACCGTGGCTCCGCAAGCATCGCCGACCCTGCCGCCCCGTCCTGGCGTGTCATCACCGCGCCGTTCTCGAGCGTGATCACCTCGTTGCTGCGGTCGGAGCGGTAGGTCAGTGCGCCTACGGTGTAGTTGAACCAGGTGGTGCCGTTTGTGACGTTCAGGTGGCCGTCGTAACTGCTGGAGTTGGTCACCTCCAGCGTCCCGCCGCTCACCTGCAACGACGTCTCTTTGTAGGGCACATTCTTGAAGCAGAGGCTCTTCATGTCGTTCTGGATGACGATCATTGCCCGCTCCATGTTCTTCACGTCGGTGTTGCTCTGCTCCTTGACGAGCACCGGGTAGCCGTAGAGCGTGACGAGCCCGATGCCGCTGATGACGATACCGAGGATCAGGATGAACCCGACCGCCTCCGATACCGCCTTCTCATTCATCTTCACGGTTATCTTCTCCTAAACCCCGCGTGAGTCGTAGTGGATCATGTTCCATCCGGCGCCGGTGGTGTTCCCGGTCACGCCCTTCGTCGCTCCGATGCCGGCGATGGCGATCTGGCTCTGGACGCCGCCGCCCTGCACCTGGATCACCTGGCTTGCGCCCGTCATGCCTGCGCTCACGAAGTAGTCCCTCCCGGCCACGTCGTCGGGGATATCGAACTTTGTCGCTATCGTCCCGTTGCCGGGTGCGATGACATAGAGGTCGACGATCCGGGTGCTGACTCCGTTCCCGATATCCACGAAGGAGTGGTAACGGAG
This sequence comes from Methanobacteriota archaeon, assembly GCA_030446015.1. Classification (GTDB taxonomy): domain Archaea; phylum Halobacteriota; class Methanomicrobia; order Methanomicrobiales; family Methanoculleaceae; genus Methanoculleus. The sequence goes on along the minus strand of JASUSO010000057.1, from coordinate 6,614 downwards.
GTTGTTCGCCGGCCCCTCCATGAGGACGGCGTTGACGGTGAACATCATCACGACCATCAAGAGGAGGAGCACACCGCTGACGATGACGTACTCCATCAGCCTGGTGACGCCCTCTTCGTTCATCGGTTCAGTAGTACACGGTCTCATGGTACTCCGTCACCCCGTTGTTGTAGTGGATGGTTATCGGGTGGAGATCGCGACCGGAGATGTCTTCTGGATCACCCACCGAGAAATCGACCACGGCGTTCTTTCGTTCGAGGGATATCGCGATGATGTCGTCCCGAACAGCTTTACTCTCGGTGTCCTCTTCATGGTCGAACTCATCAACATAGTCGAACACCGCCTCCCGCAGGTCCCGGATGTCGTTCTTCGGGAACTCAAGCACCCCTTCCGCGGTCGTCTGCCCGACGAGCGCCGACTGGTTGATGATCAGCGCGAGGAAGAACAGCCCCACGGCGACCAGAAGTCCCATCAGGACGATCCACTGCCCGTCTTCGTTCATGCACGCCATAGCAGCACCTCCACGAGGACGGCCCTTGGGCGTGAGGGATCCATACCCGATACTCCGGAAGGATTACCCTCTAATTCCACCCACCGTGTCACCCGCACGGCGGATTCCCTCCCCGTCCAGGTGTTGTCGGGTTCAACGAGCGGGTAATCTCTAATCTCATTCGAACTTGCATGCCGGTAGGTGACGTTTGCGCTCATGTGCAGGTTATCAGCACCGATCGCCTTTGCGTTACAGTATCCCAGGAACGCGTTTTTGAAACCAGTTTCATTATTTGTGCTGACAAAAATCTCCAGATCGCTCACCTCTCCTTTCGTATCCGGCGTATCCATCATCGCCAGAACGTCGCTCCCGAGCTGCTCAAGCTGCATGTCCGGGATGTGCGTATCGCCGGCGGTGTAGACGCTCGTCGTGCTGACGACGATGTACGCGGTGAGGAGCATGATGACCCCGGCCGCGACACCCTCCATCGTGTAGAGTTGCCCTCGATCGTTCACCATATCGCCACCTCCAGGACAGCGGGCTTCAGGGGTGGGCAGGTGACGTTTGTCGTGTTGTAGTCGTAGTGGTGGATGCCGGTGATGTTAGTGTGCGGGTAGTCGTCGTCCTCGAAGTTAAACCGGACCTCCAGGATGCTGTTCTGGTCCAGGGTGAAGATCGAGGTCGCCGCCGGTTTCAGCACGAGAGATATGTTTTCGGAGACTTCGGTGTCCGGCACGAGGTTATTTTGATTCCCGTCGATGAAGAGGGTGTAGAGATCCGGATCCTCCGTGTTGTAGGAGAACGGGATCCTGGTAAACCGCGGCATCGGTACTGTCGGGTCCATCTTCCAGAACGTCACGTTCTTGAGCGTCGCGTTTTCGGGTGTCGGTAGGGTCATGTTCCGGTACGCGCCGAAGTCCGTGATCGTGATGCTCACCGGCTCGGTTCTCGGGTCGATCCGGTAGGCCGGGCCTCGTTCCGGGTCCAGCAGCTGGCTGAAGTTGAGCCGGACGATGAACTCCTGGTTTGCAGTGGAAGACGTATATTGCGGTGCAAAACTGCCGTTGATCACCGCCACCCCCGGCTCCTTGATCTTCACCGCCCGGCGGATGTAGCCGTAGCCATAGCCGGGGGGGAGGGGGTCGCCGGTTGCGTTGTTGTACGTCCCGTCCTCACTCCGGAGCGAGAAGTTGTAGGAGTAAGGAATATCGCCGAAGATCGCCTTGCTGCGGTAATCCTCTGATGCGAAGAACGTCCCGTTGAAGAAGGCATCGACCTTCGTCGAGAGGAGGATGTTCGGGGTCTCCTTCGAAGCCGCGAGCCCCATCCGCTCGATCTCGTCCTTATACGCCCCGGCCTTCATCTCCCACGGCGGATAGACCGGCCAGCCGGGGTCCTCGACGAGGATCACCCCTGTCCTGTAGGCGACCGCATCGTAGTCGATGCCGCTGCTCTGGAGGCCCGCAAGCAGTCCCGGCACCATGCTCACCACCATGATCAGGGCGAGCATGAAGATCGTGAACCCCGCGAGGAAGTCAAGCGACATCGCGCCGTCGTCGGTTCTTATACGATCACCTCCCCGGTATCCGCCCGAAACGCAAGGCTCTCTACCCCCGCGTCCGAACGGATGTTAATGGTGTAGACCCCCTCCGCGAGGACGAGATCAACCGTTTCCGCATCGAGGCGCGCCATCACCGGCCGGATCGCGTCTTCCTGCGCCGCGAGGAGTTCCTCCGGGGAGAGGATCTCGGTCATGTTCACCTCGGCATCGGGCAGAGGAGCACGGAGCGTTGTCTCCCTCCAGCCCGTGACACCGGAGGTCAGCCAGCGCACCTCTTCCCCGTCCTTGAGGCCGATCGCCCAGGCGGCCGCCCGGCCGTCGAGGGTTACGCGGTTCCCGAGCACCTGGTGCATCGTGGTGCCGGTGGTGTCCAGGCCCCCTTCGACCCTGAGGATATCGAGTTCCGCGAGAGCCTCGGTGAGGGTGTAGCCCTCCGGCTCGGGCAGATCGATGGGAGCGATGCCGCCGCCTGAGGGCGGAGGCGAGGATGTGCCGAGACAACCACACGCGGTGCAGAGGATACAGGCTCCGGCAAGCAGGGCTAGAACTCCCCCGGGAACTCTCATGTAAAGCAGTCATTATACGCGAGGCCATATAAATAACCACCACTCTTGTATCTTCAAAAACCTGCCCATACATTGGAATTCTGGAAAGGTGCAGCCGACATGATGCAAAATATTTCATCCCGGCTGCAGCCCCTCCGGGCGGTGCGGCTCCGCCCTTATATCTCCACAGACCCGTGCCGCGGGCTCCCGGCGCGCCATAGTAACATATATCTGCGAGTTAGTAGCAACAGATCGTGCAGGATACGCATATGTGTACTACCACTCCCCCCGGCACGCCGGGAGAAGCACGCGACCGGTTCGCCGATGTGGTCGCCTTCCACGGCCACGTCTGCCCCGGCCTTGCGACGGGCTACCGGGCGGCGGAGGTCGCCCTCGCTCGGCTCCGTTCCGGCCGCTCGGAGGACGAAGAACTCGTCGTCATCACCGAGACCGATGCCTGCGGCGTCGACGCCATCCAGGTGCTCACCGGCTGCACCGCCGGAAAAGGAAACCTCCTCTTCAAGGACCACGGCAAACACGCGTTCACGTTCATCAACCGCAACACCGGCGAGGCCGTCCGGGTGGTCTCGAACCCCTCGTTCGATATCGACGCGCTCGACCCCCATTTCGCGCCGCTCCGGACGCGGGTGATGCAGGGCCAGGCGACCGAGGCGGAGCACGCCGAGTTCCACGAGCGGATGGAGAAGGTCGTCGAGGCGATCATGAAGGCGCCCGCAGAAGACCTCTTCGTCATCCACGAGGTCGACGCCGAGATCCCCGAACGGGCCAGGATATTCCGGTCGGTGCCGTGCGCGAACTGCGGCGAGATGACCGCCGAGTCCCGCGTCAGGGTCGAGGACGGGAAGTTCGTCTGCTACGCCTGCTCGCGGGAGTACTCCCGGCGTCTCTGAGGGCCCCCACCACTCAGCGCACTATTTTTGCGATCGGGATCTCGAGGCTATCTTCGGCGCCCGCGGCCTTGAGCGGCGGGATTCGCGGGGAGGACATCGATGACGCGGTCGAGCGCGGCAGACGACGCGTTCATCGTCAGGAGCACCTGGTGGCGCGCCTCGATCACCCCGAGGAGGAGGGTCGTGATCTCGTCGATCTCCCGGCGCCTCTCCGGGTCGCGGAGCGCGGTGTGCGACTCCATGATCTGCCCGACGATCTTGAGCCCGTTCTTCCTGAGCGTGCTCCCGGTCTCGGTGAGGTCGACGACGACGTCCATCAGGTCGGGGGCCTTCGCCTCGGATGCCCCGTAGGGGGGGTAGAGGCTGACCGGGACCCCGAGTTCCGCAAAGAACCGCTCCGTGATCCGCGGGTACTCGGTCGTCACCCGGCTGCCCGGGCGGATAGCGGCGACGTCCTCGATGGGTTCGTCGCGGTGGACCGCGACCACGATCTTCACGTTTCCGTCGCCGGTCTTGCTGTAGGAGGGGTTTAGCGACCTCGACGACGTCGGCACCGCTCTCCTGCACCCAGTCGAACCCCGATATCCCGAGGTCGAAGTAGCCCATCTGGACGTAGAGCGGGATCTCCTGCGGGAGGAGGATCTTCACCTTCCCCACCCTCGGATCGTTGATCCGGGGGTTGTAGTCGCGGTCGGTCTGCCTCCTTGAAGAGCTGGAGCGTCTGCGCCTCAAGGCTCCCCTTCGGGAGCGCAATCGTGATCATCGAGATGATCGGGCAAAAAGGAGTTAAAGGTGATGATATGGTCCTCTCAGTCGATCGTGTGGACGACAAGCCCCGAGAGGAGTTTCGGCTCGAACCAGGTGGACTTCGGGGGCATGACCCCGTCCGCATCGGCGATCGCGAGCACCGTCTCGACCGGGACCGGCTGCATCGCTACTGCGAAGGCGAATTTACCGTTATCCACGAGCCGTTCGAGTTCACGGAGGGGTTTTGCCCCGCCCATGTAGTGGAGCCGCGGGTCGCCCCGGGGATCGGCGATCCCGAGCATCCCTTCGAGGACCTCCTTCTGGAGGACCGAGACGTCGAGCGACCCGATCAGGTCGGCGGGGTCCGCGACCGGCCGGGAGACCTCGTACCAGGCTCCCTCGATGTAGAAGTGCATGACGTGGGCGGGAACGCCCCCGGCTGCGAGCGGCTGGATCTGGTAGCCCGCGGCGTCGATCTTCCCGTAGGGGCGGACGGTCCAGCCCGCGTTCGGGAGGCCCTCAAGGAACTCGCGGGGGGTGCCGTAGTCCCCGAGGTCGGTGACAAGCCTGCTGTAGCCGTGGATGCGGACGCGGTCGTGGGCGAAGAAGACCACCATGAACTTCCCGGCCTCGTCGGTGAACCGTCCCTCCTTCCGGCGGCGTTCGGCGACGTTCACCGCGGATTTGGCGCGGTGGTGCCCGTCCGCGATGTAGGTCTCCGGAACCGCAGCAAAGAGTTCCTCAAGGCGGGCGAGCGCGGCCTCGTCGGCGATCCGGTAGACTTCGTGGAGCACGCCCGATCCGGTCGTGGTGCTCCCGTCGGGCTCTGCACCCTCGATGAGGGAGCGGACGTGAGAGAAGATCTCTCCCGGGTCGCGGTAGAGCAGGAAGACGAGGCCGGTGTTCGCGCCGACCACGTCGATGTGCCGGGTCCGGTCCTCCTCCTTGTCGTACCGGGTGAGTTCGTGCCGCCGGATCGTCCGGTTCTCGTAGTCCTCCGTCCCCACGCAGCAGACCAGCCCGACGAACTCCTCGCCGTCCTGCACCGCCCGGTAGACGTACATCCCCGGCTCCGGGTCACGCTGCATCAGGCCGTCCGCGAGCATCCCGTCGAAGACCTCCCGCGACCGCTGATAGACCCGGTCGTCGTTCGGGGGGAGGTCGGGGAGTTCGGCATCCGACCGGCTGACCCGCAGGAAGCTCAAGGGGTTCTTCTCGATGCATTCCCGGGCCTCTTCCGCCGTCACCACATCGTAGGGCACGGAAGGGATCTTTTCGGAGTACCGCCGCCCCGGACGGACCGCCGCGAAACGATAGATCTGTACCATAACTACCGCCACTCGTATGTGCCTACTATTTTGTCTCCTGACACTATATTAGTAGGGCACTCCTATGGGAGAGGCGCCGAATATGATACCGCTCCAACTCACCATTCATCGGGCACAGCCCGTAGACATTCCTCAGATCGTCGCCGTCGAGAACGCAGCCTTCGTCGACCCCTGGGACGAGAAGACGCTCCAGGAATCCCTTGCCTATTACCCGGAGACCTTCTTTGTGGCAAAGAACAACGGCGAAGTGGCCGGCTTCGTCGCAGGAGGCATCGAGGACACCGGGGAGGAGGTGTACGGGCATATCATGAACCTCGCCGTCGCCCCCGGGTACCGGCGCCGGGGGATCGGAAGGAGCCTCGTCCGCCGCCTGGAGCGGGAGTATATCGTTTTAGGCGCGAGCGCCGTCCAGCTCGAGGTCCGGGTGACGAACACCGGGGCGCAGGAGTTCTACCGCCGTCTTGGGTACCGGGAGGTCTTCCAGGTCGCCGGGTACTATGCGAACGAGGAGGACGCCCTGGTGATGATGAAGTGGTTTAGATTCTAACGCGATGATCCGCACGCGACGGGCCGGAGGGTGCGACGCTCCGGAGGAACGGAGCTTGAGAAGGGCGAAGGCCTTTGAACCGGAGCGTGAGCACCGTCTGGTGCGATTTGCGATGGGCCATGCCCTGAGTTTGAACCAGATCCGCTGCCGTTCTTACTCCCTGATCCGGGACTGGATCGTGCTCTTCAGTTCCGGTAGATCGTGTTCGACCACGTTCCAGACTGCATCGCGGTCAATCCCAAAATAGTGGTGAACAAGGACGTTTCTCATTCCGATGATCTCTGACCAGGGGATCTCCGGATTTTATGCTCTGAATTCGGATGAAATCCCTCGTACGGCTTCTCCGATGATCTGGAGGTGGTGGATCACCCAAATCTGTGTCATCTCGGCCCTGTTGAAATGCTTCCACAACCTCTGGATAACGCTCGGTCGCCGATAGGGATGGACGATGCGGGTCTCACGCGAAGTGCGACTGCCAGAATGGC
>JASUSO010000056.1 GCA_030446015.1 Methanobacteriota archaeon | reverse complement strand
ATGTACACGATGGGAGCACTGATACCCCACGACGCAATGCTTGAAGAATGCCAAGCAACGTCAGAACCCCACGTGCTTTAGCCGTGGGAGTATGTCAGCGGCAGGATATCCTGAAGCGCCAGTCCTGGGTAGCGGAGGAGAAGCCCGGCGGCCACACCACGCAGATCGTCGTCGGGGCCGCGGGCGAGACCGACGCGGAGATCCTCTCCTGCCTCGCCGACCAGTACCGGCGGGTCCGGCCTTCACGGGTCTACTTCTCGGCGTTCCACGCCCTTCCGGGGACCCCTCTCGCGTCGCACCCCGACACCCCGGCATGGCGGGCGCGGCGGTGATACCAGGCCGACTACCTGCTCCGGGACTACGGCATCACGGCCGACGAACTCCGTGCCGCGCTCGACGAGGAGGGGTTCTTCGCAAACCGTGACCCGAAAGCGGTTCTTGCGGCCGGGAGCGCGCCGGTGAACGTCAACCTCGCCCCGCGCCGCGACCTCCTCCGCGTCCCCGGGATCGGGCCGAAGACCGCGGACCGGATCCTCAGCCTACGGAGGGTGCGGCCGTTCACCGGCCCGGCCGACCTTGCACGTGCTGGCATCCGGGGGAAGACCGCCGGGCACCATCTCGTATTCGGCGGCGACTGGGGGACCGTCCAGACGAAACTCTTTCCGTAACCGCCGTTCTCGAAAAATGTGGTTATCTGATCTTCCCGAACTCCGTGCTCACGTCTGCGGCCGACCGGTACTCTCTCTCCTCGAACTGTTCGAGCGCCGCGATCACGTCCTCTGGCGCGCCGTTCTTCCGGGCCTGGGTTATAAGACTCTCCCTCCCCGCCGGATAGTCCATCCCTTTGAGGTAGACTTGCAGGTCGGCGGCCGAGAGGTGGGCAAGAGACAGGTGCCGCGCCCCGGACGGCGTCTCGATTCCGGTCGGTTGCCGGGTTCGGGCCTCCCCCCCGAACTCCGCACTCACGTCTGCAGCCGACCGGTACGTCCGGTCGGGGAACCCCTCGAGCGTCGTGAGCACGCTCTGCGGCGCGCCATGCTGCCGGGCGTGGGTGACGAGATCCGCTCTCCCTGCCGGGTAGTCCATCCCTTTGAGGTAGACCTGCAGGTCCGCGGCCGAGAGGCGCCCGGTAGCCGGCTCGACCGTCATGGCCCTGCCCTCCTCCACGTCCCCGGGCTTCATCGTGGACTCGAGCGTCGACGCATGCGTCTCCGTCACCGGCGCGGTCTCCGTCACGGGCACCGCCGTCCGGGCCCGGGTCGCTTCCACCTCCTCGGCCCGTATCGGCATCTCCTCCCGGGGTGCCCGCTCCCGGACCTCCACCCGCTCCGTCGTGACGACCTCGCGGGGCGGCGGCTCCGTCCGGGTCACTGCCCGGGCTTCTTCCTGGCTCGGGGGCCCCATCGGACGTCTCGACTCGATCAGGCTCCAGTTCGCTTCTCGCGGCCAATCCCCCTCCGAGAACCCGGGCTCGTTATCGAGCCGGTGCTTGCTGACGTTCACCACGAAGACATCGTCCCCCGGCCGGTAGATCATCGCCTCGATGGGGATCGCGAAGTGCTTCGCCCCGAGGCCGAACATGCCGCCGGTCTTGAGCACCGCGTATGCCACCCTTCCCGTGGGCAGACCGACCCGCAGACTCGAGATCTCCCCGAGATCGTAGCCTTCCGGGTTCTTCACCTTCTTTCCAACAATATCTTCTGATGAGAAGAACTCCTGCCCCTCGGTCCTCCTCATCTGCTGCTCCAGAATCGTCTCAGCCATTGCAACCACCATACCCAGTTCGAAGGCGATCTTTTACCTTCGAGTGGAGCGGCCGATGCGCGTTGCGACTATTTAACAGTTCCCCGGCTCCAGGACGGGGCTATCAGCGAAGAGCTCTCCGCCGTAGAATCGGCATGGCAGGGTGTCTGGGGGGCGCTTCCCGGCTGCCCCCCCATAGCGGCGGTTCCTCCCCGTCACCTGATCTTTCCGAACTCCGTGCTCACGTCTGCGGCCGAGTGATATGTCCGGTCGGAGAAGCTCTCTATCGCTGAAATAACGTCCTCCGGAGCGTTGTTCTTCCGGGCCTGCGCGACGATCTCCTGCTTGCCCGCGGGGTAGTCCATGCCCTTGAGGTAGACCTGCAGGTCCGCGGCGGAGAGGTGGGTGAGGGACGGCGCTGTCCTCCGTGCCACGGGGGCCTCCTCGGTGGCGATCTCGCGCTCTCGTCGCGTCTCCATCACGGCCGCCTGCTCCCCGCGGACCTCTCTCCCGAACTCCGTGCTCACATCGGCGGCCGAGTGGTATGTCCGGTCGGAGAAGCTCTCTATCGCAGAGATAACCTCCTCCGGAGCGTTGTTCTTCCGGGCATGGATGGCAAGTTCCTCCCTCCCTGCCGGGTAGTCCATGCCCTTGAGATAGACCTGCAGGTCGGCGGCCGAGAGGTGGGCAAGCGACGGGTGCCGCGCCCTGGTCTCGCGAATCTCCCCTGACGGCGTTCCGATCCCGGTCGGCTGCCGGGCTCTGGCCTCGCCGCCGAACTCCGCGCTCACGTCGGCAGCCGACCGGTACGTCCGGTCGGGGAACCCTTCGAGCGTCGTGAGCACGCTCTCCGGGGCGCCATGCTGCCGGGCGTGGGTGACGAGATCCGCTCTCCCCACCGGGTAGTCTATACCCTTGAGATAGGTCTGCAGATCTGCGGCGGAGAGGCGCCCGGGCGATGGCCCCGGAGTCCTCAGCGATTGCTCGGCCTCTGTTACCTGCCTGGTCTCCATAGCGGCCGCCGGCTCTCTCCCGCCCTCCTCGACGACAGTCTCCCGGGGCGGCGTCTCGACGGTGCGCTCCCGGTGGACCGCTTTGACGCCGGTCCCGGTGGGCGGCGGCCCTTCCGTCATCACCGGCCGCTCCTCGGCACGCTGCGTCGTCGGATGCCCTCCCCATCCGGCTGCGACCGTCTGGACGGGCGGCGGTGTCGGGATGACCCTCTCTCCCGCAGGAGATGTGGTCTCCACAGGCGCCGCGGTCTCCGCCGCCCGGGACGGCGGAACCTCCCTCTCCATTACCGGGGCCGCGGGGGCGGCTGCCGCTGCCATTGCCGTTGCCGCTGCCGCACGTGCCGGGGGCGGCGTCCTGACCAGGCTCCAGTCGGCTTCACGGGGCATCCTGTCCCGGGAGAACCCCGAAGAACTGTCCAGCGTCCGCTTGTCCGCGTCCACGATAGCGGTCCTCTCCCCCGGGCGGATGCGAACCGCCTCCCAGGGGATGGCAAAATGCTTCTCGCCGAACCCGAGGATGCCGCCGTGGGAGAGCACGGCGTATGCGATGCACCCACTGTCGCGGTCTATTACGATATCGCTGATATCCCCGAGGTTCTCCCCCTCCGCGTTGTGCACCCTGATATCCCTGATATCGTATGCACGCATCAGGTTCACCGTTTCTTCCCGTCCCGGCCGGGTCTCCAGCATCGATCCTGTCTGTTGTTCAGCCATCGTATCTCCCTCCAGCTCGTTCTTCTCGAAGAGGTATCCCTTCAAGGCGGGGGAGTAGATGCTCGAGGATACTTAAGGGTTTCCGGCCCGGCGGGATCGGGCTGTTTTGGGCGGAGGAACCAGAAAAGGGGGAGGATGCCGGCCTGGATTTACGGCCGGGCGTAGCGGAGGATGAGTTCGGTCGCCGCCCTGATATCCCGCCCCTGCTTCCTTGCCTCGGCGAGGTAGGTGTTGTAGACCTCGTCGGTCACGAGCCGGATCTGCGGGCGGAAGAGATCGACGTGCATCATCAGGTCGAAGCACCGCGCTTCGCTCTCGGTCAGGTTGAGCGCCCGGTACTCCCCGGTGTGCGGCACGAATGCCGGGTTCTTGTCGCGGGGCGTCCTGACCGCGAGGTCGGCGAGGGGTGTCCCCGGGATGGGCTCGGCGCTGCTCACGAAGACGTCGTCGAGGGAGAGTGCGGCGATGAGGTCTTTTGTCGCCTCGTAGTCCCGCTCCGTCTCCCCGGGGTAACCGACGATGAAACTCCCCGCAACCCGGAGGCCGTGCTCCCGGCACCGCTCCACCGCCTCCTCGACCTGCCGGACGGTCGCGCCCTTGCCCATCATCCGGAGCACCCGGTCGCTCCCCGACTCGATCCCGAAGAAGACCCACCCGATGGTGTACCGCCGGACGGCGTCCAGGATCTCGTCGGTGATACAGTCGACGCGGATGTCGGGTGAGGAGACGTTCTTTGGCCCCATAACCTCCGCCATCGAGCGGAGGAGGGCGATGAAGGCTTCCGGGTTCATCTCCCCGTCAGTGGAGCCATAAAGCGACCCGGTCCCCCCGGAGACCGAGAGCCTCGTCGCGCCGTGTGCCGCAAAGGCCTTCACCTCCTCGACGATGCTCTCAAGCGGCCGACTCCGGATCGCTCTCCCGAAGAACCGGGGCACCTGGCAGAAGGTGCACCCCCCGATGCACCCCCGGTGGGTCTCGATGTAGGCGCTCGCTCCCCTGACGCTCTGGCTTCCGATATCGTCCGGGATCAGGGGGAGCGGCCGGTCGATCGGCGCCGGCGGAGCGGGCGGCGTCACGACCGGACGGCCGGCGTCGAGGAACGCGATCCCGGGGAGTTCGGGAGACACCCCCTCCTCGACGAGCCGGACCACCGTCTCTTCGCCCTCGCCGACGACCACCGCGTCGGGGGCGAGCTCCCCGAGCACCATCTCCGGCGCGGCCGAGACCGGTCCTCCGACGTAGACCATCCCTCCGCGCTCGCGGTGCACCCGGATCAGGTCGCGGATCGCGGGGTCGAGGAGGTGCTGGGTCGAGAAGAGGCTCGCGAGCAGGATCGAGTCGCCCGGAGCGGCGGGCGTCCGGGTGAGGGTCACCCGGTGTCCCGCGTCGCGCAGAACGCCGCCGATCAGCATGGCGCCGTAGGTGTAGATGCCGGGGGAGAGGATCGTGATCTCCATGATACAGTATCGCCGGAGCAGTATACAAATGGTGGGGATCTGGCCGGTCAGAGCGGTATGGGCTGCCTGAACCGCCTGGCCTCGGCGACGGTATGGGCACCCCGGTCAGACGCGGCGATCAACCGTGCCTGGAGCCGCAGGATATCGGCGATGACGGGCTCGGGCCGCTTCTCCAGTGCCTCCGCGAGAACTGCGCGGGCCTCCCGGAACCTTCCTGACCGGCGGAGCAGGTCGACGAGGAGCGCCTCGTCCGCCCCCTCCTGGACGGTCAGCCGCTCGCCCTTCTCCCACGCACGCCGCAGGAGGTCGGCGGCACGTTTCCGGCAGATCCGGGCGGGCACGTCCGCCTCCTCGTCGTCGCAGACCCAGGCGGCATGGAGGGACGCCCACGCAGCCGGGGCGAAAAGACCGAGATCCTCCTGGATGATCGACCAGCAGAGGAAGGAGTTTGCGATTCCGGGGAACTTCCGGGCGTCGAGTTGCCAGCGGTAGCGTGGGAGTTTCACGATCTCGGCCGCATCATCCGGTGCCTTGCCCGGATCGGGCGCACAGTAGCCGCAGGATGGACACCGCTTCACCCAAGCGTAGATGGTCGAACGCAGGGGTTCGGCGGGACGGGTGTCGAGGTCACGCGACCCGACGCTGCCCGCCGCCTCGGGGATGGTGAACCGGCAGGCCTCGCCGCAGACCGCACAGGTGGTGCTGAGGTGACGGAGGTGGGTCATCGATGGGCTGAATGGCATATCCGCCAATATATATTTTGCCCACGATGAAATGCGGCGGGATGACGGCTACGCCGGAACCCCTTCCCCGACCCGGCGGGCGTAGGCCGTTACGGCCCACCCGAGGAGGGCCGTTGCTCCCGCGACCAGCGCGAGGATCAGCCAGTGGACGGGGCCGGCGGTGTCCGCCGCGAGCCTGACGATGAGGTTTAAGGGGTTGTAGGGGACGGCCATGACGAGGAGGAAGACCACGACGAGCGCGGTCGAGAAGATGAACTGGGCGCTCGTCCGTTCGCGGTAGTGGAGCGCCACGAGAGCCCCGAGCAGGATGAGGAAGAGCCCGCCCACCGAGGCGTGGAGGAGGATCGCGGCGGCGTTGTCGACCGCGATGCCGTTGAGCCCGAGGAGGAGGAGCCAGGCTCCGGCCTGAACCGGGACCAGGACCTCGCAGGCGGCAACCTTCCCCCAGATCATCTCGGCGAACGTGACCGGCGTCGACATCAGCGTCTCGAGCGTCCGGCGCTGGTACTCCTCGGTGATGAGGTCGATGATCAGGGCGGCCGAGACGATCGCCGGGAGGAGGACGAGCAGCGGGATGAGGAGGCCGTAGACGAACTCGAAGAAGTTCTCACCGCCCCCGGACTCGGGGAAGTTCAGCGAGACCGGGAAGGTGGTCATCCGGTCGGCCCGGACCTCCCGCAGTTCCTTCTCGTAGCCCTGGAGCACCTCTTTTATCCTGACGTTGATGACGCTCGACTGCAGGTCGTTCTGGATGAGGTAGAGCGTGACGATGACCGGCCCCTCCGCGTCGGGCGGGGTGTCCGGGACGTAAACCACCGCCGAGACCGCTCGTTCGCGGAGCGCCGCAAGCGCCTGGTCGAGATCCATCCGGTGGAGGATGAGGTCGTCTCTCTTTGCGAACTCATCGATGAGCGGCGAGTCCGCCCCTGCGTAGCCGACACCGTAGGCGACCGTCGAGTAGCCCTCGATCGCCTCCGGGTCGTACATGGCGGTGAGCCCCACCATCAGAAACGACGAGAACATCGCGATGAAGACCTGCAGGAGGATCGCAAAGACGATCGTCTTCTCCGACGAGAGTCCCAGGAGTTCTTTCTTCGCGATAAGGCCGGCGTTTCGCGTGTTCATGGGAACGCCCCCATCAGGAAGTAGAGGTTGTAGAGACTGTGCACCATGCACGCCGCGATGAGGCCCGGCCCGTAACCCTGCCGCCCCCAGAGCAGGAGGAAGCCGCCGGTGACGAGCACTCCCGCGATGTGGAGGAGGAGCGGCATCCAGAGCACCTGGAGGGAGAGGAAGAGGACGCTCCCGAAGATCGACTCGGTGATCTGGGCGAGCGTGGCGAAGAGGAGGAGTTTTTCACCGGCCAGGAACCCGAACCCGATCGCGACCGCCCCGAGGAGCAGGTTCTTCGGCGTCAGGAACCCGGGCCGTTCCCGTGCCGCCGCGTAAAGCCCGATCGACTTCGCGAACTCCTCGATGAACGCCGCAGAGACGGTCAGGAGGACGAGGGAGAGCGGCATCGGGATGTTGAAGAAGAGGACGAGCGTCAGCATCTGGGCCATGAAGACGAACGGTATCGTGAAGCCGGCGAGCAGGAAGAGCGAGATGTGCGGGTGTTCCCGGCTTATCCCGGCCGATACGAAGTCCACGAGCCTTGAAGTGAGCGGCTTCTCTGAAAAAAGCCGCTCCTCGCGGAAGTTCGTGATGCCGACGTAGAAGAGGATGATGCTCGTTGCAAAGAAGAGGGTGGTCGAGTAGACGTATTCCATGGCGGTGAACCCGTCGCCCTGGATATCGAGGACGACCAGGGTGAGGGGCGAGATGATGCTGATGACGTGGGTGTTCGCAAAGACCGTCGGGAAGAAGAGGTACGACGTGGCGAGGGTCGAGAAGAAGATCGAGACGAACGAGAGTTCCTTGAAACTCCGGGAGGCCATCCCGATGATCAGGGCGTTTGCGAGGAAGAAGAGGATGACCGGGACGAGCGGGAGGAGGATCGTGAGCGGCGCCCCGGCAAAGAGGGTTATCGCGGCCGAGATGAGGAGCATGATCGTGAAGTAGGGGAGCGCTTTGCCGACGACGATCGCGGCCGGGCAGGCGGGGGTGGAGAGGAGAGCTTCACCGGCCCTTCCCACCCGCTCGTTCATCACGCTCATCATGAAGAACTGCGAGGTGAAGTAGAGGGGGAAGATGAAGACGAAGACCAGGATGATGGCATCGAAGGGGAGCGGCGCCGAGAGCTCCGACGGCGTCTTGAACTGCTCCATGCCGGAGCCGCCCGAGATGACGCCGGTGTAGCGCTCGAGGGGATGGCTGCCCCCCGTGTCCGCCAGGTGCTCGCGGAGGATCTCCTCGGATATGGGCATTGCCGACGCAGGCGGCGTCACCGCCTCGACCGGGCCCGAAGGAACCGGCGGTCTTCTTGTATCCGCCGGGGCGCCGACCTGCTGCCCGCTCTGGGTCGCCAGGAAATCGATCTCGCTCTTCACGTATTGAAGGTCGATCCAGAGCGGGTAGGCGGCGAAGAGATCGGGCTCTTTGGCGGCAACGTAGGAGACGTAGCCCTCGTAGTCGCGCTCGAGCGTCTTTAAGGCCGCCCGCCCTTTCTCCGTATCGGCGGCGTAGACCTCCCCGTTCAGGATGACGATATCGTATGCGAACCGGTTCTCCCAGAGGGCCGCCCCGCTGTCGAGATAGGCGGTAAAACGGTTGTCGGGAGCGACGATCCGGGCGATCTCGGGGTCGTCGATGCCGATACGGTACATGCCGTCCTGCATATGGACGCCGCTTTCGGCGGTAAATGCCGTTACCAGTACCAGGAGGATGAGCAGCCCCGCTGCGAGCGGGAGAACGCTTCTCCCCATCGTGGTCATCGACCGGTTCATCTCCCAGACGGCGATCGTCCGGATGGAGGAGGCAAGACTCATGGTAATCCCTGGCGGCGTTTGAGAACCGTATTTCTGTGCAGCAATCTATTAGTAGGCATCGGCGACATAAGAGGTATCGGATGATCACGGCCCGCTCTCTCGTCAAGCATTACGGCGACTTTCCGGCCCTCGACGGCGTCACGTTCGACCTCGACGACGCACGGATACTCGGGGTTATCGGGCATAACGGCGCCGGGAAGACGACGCTCTTGAAGATCATGGCCGGCCTGATCTCGCCGACGGCCGGAAGCCTCGTCGTCGACGGGATCGACGTCGTGCATAGGCCGCTCGACCTGAAACGGAACCTGGGCTACCTCCCCGAAGAGTCGCGGCTCTACGAGACGATGACCGTTGATGCGTATCTCGCGTTCTTCGGCGAGATCTATGGTATGACCAAACCAGCCATCCGGGAGCGGCGCGACGAACTCCTCGATTCGCTCGCGCTCGATGCGGACGGAAAAAAGATCGGGGAACTCTCGAAGGGGATGAAGCGGAAGGTCGCGATTGCGCGATCGCTGATGCATGACCCGGGGCTGCTCATCTACGACGAACCCACCTCCGGCCTCGACCCCATGACCTCGCGGTCGGTGCTCGACTACGTCAAGGGCCTGCGCAAGCGGGGCAAGACGGTGATCTTCTCCGCCCACAACCTCTTCCAGGTGGAGGAGGCCTGCGACCTCGTCCTGATCCTGCGCCGGGGGAAGGTGGTGGCGAAAGGCACCATGCCCGAACTCCGGGAGACCTTCGGGTCGCTCACCTACCAGGTCTTCTTCCGGGTGCCCGACCCGGCGGCGTTCGCGACGTCCGTTGGCTACTCGGCCTACGACGGCCGGTACGTTGCCGAAGCGCGTTCCGTCGAGGAGCTGAACCGGACGACCGCGGCGCTTGCGGCCGACGGTGCGATGATCGAGCGGATCGAGTCGCATTACCCGACGCTCGAAGAGATGCTCCTGAAGATCGGGCGTTAACAGGGATCGGTGTGGGATGGGGGCGCGGCGGTGGGATCTCCGCCCCTCAACCCCCGCGAAATATTGAGAATGCGCCTTTTTTTGAGCCTGCCGCCGTATCCGGATGAGGGTGCATGGAAAGGGTAATCTCCTGGTTTCTCCCCCCCCCATGCAACGCCCTTGGATGCATTTGGTCGGGGCAGGGTTTATATAGCAGCGGCATATATGTGCCTTCGCAATCCCGTTTCCGTCGCGACAGGCAGCCTCCCGCGAAAAACCCCGGGGCGGGCGAAGACCGACGGAGGTTGATCGGGCGGCCGGGCGCCCTGCCTGTAATGGAGAACCTAACCCGTGGAGGATGATACGTAAACCGGCCGGTCAGAACCAGAAATGTGGAGTATCGATCCTTGGTGCAAGAATGAAGAGAAACGAGTGTTCGACGGGCCTGAAGGGATTTGAACCCTTGGCCTACGGATTAAGAGTCCGTCGCTCTGCCGAACTAAGCTACAGGCCCATGCGTCTGACCTAATAGCGTTGTATGTGAAACAGTATAAACTTTGCGGAACCTCCCCAAAAGTCGCCGATATGGAATCCCTTAATACCATGAGAAGTTACACCATTGTACGCATGCCTGAGGCGGTCCAGAACGTTTCGAAGGAACGTATCAAGTACATCATTCTTGGCTGCGGGAGCACCGGCTATAATGTTGCCGAGGGGCTTGAGCAGGAGAACGAAGATCTCATCATCGTTGATAAAGACGAAAAGCGGGTGGAGGATCTCCGCGATCAGAAGTACGAAGCGATCGTTCGCGACCTCCGCGATCCGAACTTCATGGATGGGCTACCCGTGCCGGAGGTCGCGTTCATCCTCTCAAACGACCGCGAGGCCAACCTGACCGCGCTCAGGAGTGTCAAGAACCGATACCCGGCGACCTACGTCATCGCACGCGCCACCGATCCGGTCAGCGTCGACCTCCTCCAGGAGGAAGGCGCTGATATCGTTCTCTACCCGCAGGAGGTGGTTGCGAAAACCGCAATCCACCACATCCGGAAACTGCACTCGTCACGGCTCGCCCTGCGGCTCTACGATATGCTCGCCTCCTGGGAAGGAACGCTCTGCATCGTCACCCACTTGAATCCCGACCCCGACTCGATATCGAGCGCCATGGCGCTCTCGATGATCGCGCGCCACGCGAGCCGCAACAAGCTCAACTGCCGCATCGTCTACGAAGGGGACATCGGGCACCAGGAGAACCGGGCGTTCATCAACCTCCTCGATATCAAGCTGGAGCGGCTCACCCCCCAGATCCTCGATGAGTGCAACTACATCGCTCTGGTCGACTCGTCCGGGCCCGGCGTGAACAACGAGCTCCCCCGGTCGACCCGGGTCAACATCATCATCGACCACCACAAGAACGGCGAGCACCCTCCCACAGTCGCCGACTTCATCGATATCAGGCCGGGGGTCGGCGCCACGGCGAGCATCATGACCCAGTACCTGATGGAGCTCGATATCCCGGTGAACAAATCGGTGGCAACCGCACTCCTCTACGGTATCCGGGCCGACACCCGCGACTTCAAACGGAACGTCACCCCCCAGGATCTCAACTACGCGGCGTTCCTCCTTCCCCTGACCGACTCGGACCTCCTCGACAAGATCACCTCCCCCTCGGTGTCGCTTGAGACGGTGGAGATCATCGGGAATGCCATCCGGAACCGCCGGCTCAAGAGCGGCTACCTCTTCTCGAACGTCGGCTACATCAGGAACCGTGACGCTCTTCCGCAGGCGGCGGATATGCTGATCCACCTCGAAGGCGTGAATACGGCGCTGGTCTACGGCATCAGCGACCAGAACATCATCATCTCGGCGCGGAACAAGGACATCCGGCTCCACCTCGGGAACGTGATGGCCGAGGCGTTCGGGCCTATCGGCGAGGCCGGGGGACACGCCACGATGGCCGCCGCCCTGATACCGCTCAACTACTTCTCGATGGCGAAGGATAAGGAGGAACTCCTCGATCTCATCATCGATCCGATCTTGAAGCGGTTCTCAACCATCGTCGGCCTGGACGACGAGGACGGACAATGAGGTTTTCGGACTGGGAGCCTCACTACACCGCAATTTTAGAGTACTTCGGGTTCGAGCGCGAGGCGGACGAGGCGGCCGCCCGAGTTCTCGCGGATCTTGTCGACCGCGACGACGTCGGGCTGCTTGAGTCGCTCATCCGGGGGAAGGCGGTGACGGTCTGCGGGAACGCCCCCTGCCTTACCGGGGAGCTCGACCGGATCGAGGGGACGGTGCTTGCCGCCGATGCGGCGGCGGAGGTGCTCGCGCAGAACGGGATCCGGCCGGATGCGGTCTTCACCGACCTCGACGGGGCGACGGATGTCTTCATCGACCTCTCGGAGCAGGGGACGGTGATGGTCGTGCACGCCCACGGCGACAACGTTCCGCTCCTCCGCCACTGGGTTCCGCGCATACCGGGGCCGCTCGTCGCGACCACGCAGGCGGCACCGCTCCCTCACGTCCACAACTTCGGCGGGTTCACCGACGGCGATCGGGCGGTCTTTGCCGCCGACGAACTCGGGGCGGCGAGCATCCGGATCGTCGGGTTCGATCTTGCCGACAGGAACGTCGACCCCCTCAAGCGGGGGAAACTCTACTGGGCGGGGGAACTCCTGCGCCTGATCGGGTATGACCTCCAGTAAACCATTGTATCTAACATTTGCACCGTTGCCTCACGCGAAGAGCGCGAAGCCGCGAAGGGAGTTTCCAGTCCCCCGACATTGGACTTCGCGCTCTTCGCGGCTTCGCGCGAGTCTACCGGGAGGATTGAGTTAGCACATGCCAGAGTCAACGAACGCCCTCATCATCGACGGTTACGTCGACGAACCCGCCTGCCTCGGTGTTTCGCCCTACATCTCCCCGTACATCCGCGAGGTCGCCGGGGTCCTTATCGGGCACGGTTACACGCCCCGCTACGTCACCATCGACCAGATCCGGGCCGATCCCTCCCTCGCCGCCCGTCCCGGCCGCGGCGATCTCGTGGTGATGATCGCCGGCCTGACCGTGCCGGGGGCATACATCGGGGGAAAGCCCGCGACCCTGACGGAGATCCAGCAGCTCGGGATCCTGCTCCGGCAGCCGACCACGGCGATCGGCGGGCCGATCGCGTTCGGCTACGCTCCGGGCGGTGGGAGGAAGGCGATCCGGCAGGCGATCGCCGGGTTCGACGTCACGCTCTCCGGCTCCCCCGCGGTCGCGCTGGATAACTGGCTCTCGGGCGGAGAGCCCGCCGGTGCGGGCGATTACTCCCTGACCGACCCCTGGTGCGCGGCAGGCGCCGGGATCGTGGCGCAGCACCCGGCGTTTCCCTACGTCATGTGCGAACTCGAGACCGCGACCGGCTGCTCGCGGGCGGCGGTCGGGGGATGCTCGTTCTGCACCGAGCCGTTCTACGGGCTCCCTCGCTACCGGAGTATCGAGGGGATCGCGGAGGAGGTTGCAGCGCTCCATGCGGCCGGTGCCCGGCACTTCAGGCTCGGCCGGCAGCCGGATCTCCTCGCCTACGGAAGCAGCGGCGGGGAGTTCCCGGTCCCGCGCCCGGAAGCGCTCGCGGACCTCTTCTCGGCCGTCCGGGAGAACGCCCCCGACCTCAAAACCCTGCACATCGACAACATCAACCCGGGCACCATCGCCCGACACGAGGACGCGGCACGGGCGGCGCTCGAGGCGATCGTGGCCGGCCACACCCCCGGCGACACCGCGGCGTTCGGGATGGAGACCGCCGACCCGGCGGTTGTCGCGGCCAACAACCTCAAGGCTATGCCGGACGACGTCTTCCGCGCGATCGAGGTCGTGAACGAGGTCGGCGGGAAGCGGACGGACGGCGTCCCCGAACTCCTCCCGGGCTTGAACTTCATCGTCGGCCTCGCGGGGGAGACATCGGCGACGTTCGATCTGAATCAGGCGTTCCTCCGCCGGGTGCTCGATGCCGGCCTTCTCGTCCGGCGGGTGAACATCCGGCAGTTGATGCCGTTCGAGGGGACAGAGGCCTACGAGGAGAACGCCCTCGGGAAGCACGACGCCCGGTTCCGCTCCTTCAAGGAATGGGCGCGGAGGGAGTTCGACGAACCGATGCTCCGCCGGGTCTTCGCCGTCGGCACCGTGCTTTCGGAGGTCGTCGTCGAAGTCTCCGGAAACCCGTCGTTCGGGCGGCAGATGGGGTCGTACCCCATCCTCGTCGGAATCCCCCTCGAACTCCCGGAAAGGACGGTGCTCGACGCCGTCGTGGTCGACTGGGGGATGCGGTCGGTGACGGCCCTCCCCTGCCCGGTGGAGGTCAACACCCTGCCGGTCGCGGCGCTCCGGTGGATACCCGGGGTGGGGAAGAAGAGGGCCGCGGCCATCGCCGCCCGCCGGCCGTTCAGCGGCCCTGACGAGTTCCGGGCGGTCGCCGGGGAGACGGGGATCGAGGGTGTGATGAGGTTTTAGAGCTGGGTTTTACGCCCGTGTTCCGGTTTAGTCCCGTACTTCGCTAATTTCGGCGTCTGAAATAGGCCAACGCAGCCTCGCATAGCGATCTAAAACGGGATCGGCAGCACCTGTGCACCGAACTCCTTTTCCTCCGGGAAAGTCGTCCTTCGCGGCTTCGCGTCCTTCGCGTGAGACTATATTGCTATCTGCACCTACTAACTCACGCGAAGAACGACTTCCCCCTGGGGAAGGAGTTTGAGAAGCCGTAGGCTTCGAGCCGC